>JADFQJ010000094.1 GCA_022561875.1 Bacteroidota bacterium
TTAGTACATTACCATTTTGAAAAACTCCCGATGTTTCAGCAGATGCCGAACCTGTAGCAGAATAAGTAAATGTAGACCCACCAGTTACTGTAATGACTGCCTTTGATATATTGAAATTTGTAGTGCTCTGTATTGTTATCCTGTCACCTGTTGTCATGTTATGTGCTATAGTGGTAGTAACAGTAACAGTAGTAGTGCCTACAATGTTGGATATAGTACCTATTGAAGCATGTTTAATATTTTGAATCTGAGTTATTGTGCCCTGATAGTATAGTAACTGTCCATTGTTTAGAGCATTATCAATATAATTAAGATCGTCAGGTGTTCCTGCTCCTGGAATTAACACATAACTAGAATATTTTTGTGGAGGAACATCACTAGATCCAATATCTATACTACCATCCACTATTGCTACGGTAACAGGATTAAATGCTATGGCTCCAATCATTGGGGTCTGGCCTGCGATATTTAGGAATGACCCCCAGGAGTCACATTATTGGTGGACGCTGCACCCACATTTCCAGAAATGGGAGATGATTCAGCACTAAATATTTTCATTCTTTCATTAATTCTGTAAACAATACCGGTTTCAAGCGATACACCGGAGCTTTTATATTGTAATTCCCATAAAGAATTGTTAATGGGGTTCAATTCATTGTCCATTTTTCCGGATATGAATTCAATGCCCGTTCTAATACCTAAATCGCTGTTGACTAAAAATAAATCTCCCGTTATTCCAAAAACGATTGTATTTAATCTGGTTTCGTTTTGCGTATTAATCCACATTTTGTATCCCATATATACCTGATAATCAGTAGAGAAAGCAAGACCCATTTTAATACCGTATCGAAGAGAATAATCATAATTGAAATTCAGTGATCTTTCGTCCGAATTTACAACTATACTATCCAACTTTGACCAGTTTGAAGGTTTGTAAATACCTATGTCCGGTTCAATATAAATTCGTTGAGATAGTCCAGCAGTAACAAATAAGAATCCAATAATATATATTCTCAAGTGATTCATAACCGGTTCCTAGAAATTGTTTGTGTGTTATTCAAGGAAAATAATTAGTTACATCGAAGACCAGCCGTTAATTGCTCTTATTATCCAATTTCATACTTCTTAATTTTTCGGTACAATGCAGTTCTCGATATTTCAAGAGAATTAGCTGCTTTACTGATATTGCCTTCCACTATTTTTAGAGCATCCTGTATAGCCATCTTTTCTGCATACCATAAAGGTGCGATACCATCTTCTCGAAAGGAGTCTTCGTCTGAAGAACCCCGTGGGAAAAATCCAGACGATTCTTTTTTCTGAGGAATTATATCAGTTGATTGTAAAACACTACGAAGTGTTTCCTTATTTAGAACTGAAGCGTCTGAATTGAACAACATGCGAATTAATAAATTCTCCAATTCCCTGACGTTTCCAGACAATTCAAGTTGCTTAAGTTCTTCAATCAAAGTCCAATCGATAAATCGAGCTGACTTTCGATCCTTTCCTGTAAGTTTTCCGAGAACGTGCAGAGTGAGAAGTAAAATATCTTCACTTTTATTTCTTAACGGTGATAAATTAATAGGAATAACGTTAAGTCTATAATGAAGATCAGATCTGAATTTTCTTTCGGAAATAAGCTCTTGGAGATTCTGATTCGTTGCTGAAATTAACCTAACGTCAATTTTCTTCGATGTGGTACTCCCCAAGCGTTCAATGGTATGATCCTCTAATACACGCAACAATTTTGCTTGAATAGTAACCGGCATATCCCCGATTTCATCTAAGAACAGGCTTCCCTTGTCTGCCAGTTCAAATTTCCCTGGTTTGGATTTATCCGCTCCTGTGAACGCCCCTTTTTCGAATCCAAATAACTCACTCTCCAACAAATTTTCAGGTATTGCTGCACAGTTCAGGGAAATAAACCTGTGATCTTTTCTGAAAGAAAGCTCGTGAATGGTTCTTGCGACCAATTCCTTCCCGCTACCACTCTCCCCAAAAATCAAAACCGTAAAATCCGTCTGAGCAACCTTAATGATTTGCTTATATATTTCCAGCATGTCGATCGAATTCCCGATAAAAGGACCTAATCCATTTGGCCTTAAATGGTGTTTTGTTTTTTTCGGCATACTAGCCATAAGATTTTCAAAGAGTTGTAACTGTTTCAAAAGGTTTCCTACTTTCTTAGGAATCTCTTTATGCCAAACAATCGAGAAAAGAAGCTCCATACTAATACTTATTTTACAGTCAATTTTAGAATCAGATGTAAATATGATCAGAGGAATCTGTTTTCTTAACTTGTACAATTTCCTGTGAAAATTGAAATAATTTCTTTTAAGTAAACTCCAATCCATCCATATTGCAGAATAATTCTCGATAGCCACATAGCTTAATGTGGAGATCCAGTCATGAACTACTAAAATATCTTCAGACGTATCATTAACACCAGCTTGCAGCTCATTTAAAAGAAGCTTTTTGCCTTCTTTATTGGAAGAATCTACGCCTATTAAAAATTTCATAAATTTTTCAAGCTATCGTTATCCTGACCATTTCATCTACAGATGTTCTTCCGGAAATCACATAATCAAGCACTGCTTCTTTCAAAGTAGTCATACCGTTTTTAACAGCAATTTCTTTTATATCATTGGCAGTAGAGTGTTTGTTGACCAACTCAACAATATCATCATTAGGTAATAATAGCTCAAAAACACCAACTCGTCCGAAATAGCCGGAATTTTTACAATGAATACATCCAACAGGAGAAAATAACGTTCCGGAAAATTCTCCGTCGATTCCCAGTGAATTTAAAACACTTTTATCTGGTTCTTCTCCTTTTTTACAGCGAGGACAAAGCAAACGAATTAAACGTTGAGCCAGGATCGCCCGAACCGTAGAACTTATAAGGTAAGCATCTAATCCCATGTCAAGCATTCTGGTAAAACTTGAAGCAGCATCATTCGTGTGGATTGTACTAAATACCAGGTGACCCGTTAAGGCAGCTCGAATGGCAAGTTCTATGGTATCTACATCTCTCATCTCACCCACCATGATAATATCCGGGTCCTGGCGCATCATTGATCGTAAAGCCGTGGAAAACGAAAGACCTGCTTTTTCATTTACTTGTCCTTGAACAATATTACCCAACTTATACTCGATAGGATCCTCAATGGTCATAATATTTATTTCTACTGTATTGATAATATTCAATGTTGCGTATAGTGTTGTTGTTTTTCCGCTTCCGGTTGGACCCGAAACAAGAACGATTCCATTGGGATAATGGATGACTTTTCGCCATATTTCCAATGTCTTTTCCGCAAATCCCAATTTATATAACTCAATTTTACTTTTGCTTTCGTCAAGAATACGTAAAACAGCTTTTTCACCATGGGATGCTGGAAAAGTTGAGGCACGCATATCCACTTTTATTTCCCCATTTTCATAACTGAATCGTCCATCTTGTGGTCTTCGAGATTCGGCAATATCCATATCAGCAAGTATTTTAATACGGGAAATCAAGGGTGCAGTAGAAGATTTCGGTACTGTATAATATTGCTGTAGTACACCATCTACTCGAAACCGTATTCGGAGATCATGTTCGCGAGGTTCTATGTGAATATCACTGGCTCCAATCTTTATCGCTTCGTCAAATAGCATATTGACTGCTCCAATTATTTCGGTATCTTCTGTTATTTCTTTGGATATCACCCGGGCTTCAGGTTTTCCCCCTTTATCTTTAATGGATTTTTCATATTTTGCTGCACCATAGAAGAGATCAATTGCTTGCTCGATGTCATACTCTGTTGCCAAAACCAGGTTGATTTCCTTCCCGGTTTTTTGGCTTAAATTGTCGATTACTTCAACACTAAATGGATCGGATATGGCGATGGTGAGTGAATTATCAATAATAAACAGCGGCATTATTTTCTGTTCTTTCGCAAATTTTTCGTCGACCAAACTGAGCGCTTCTTTTTGGACGTCATACCTCAGAAGATGTAAATATGGAATCTCCATTTGGCCGCTTAGGGACTCCATGAGTTCATCTTCCGTAAGAAGACCCATAGCCACAACTGCTCTACCCAAATAAGTATTATGCATGCGACCATATTGTAGAGCATCTTCTAACTGTTTCTGATCAATTTTCCCAGAATTAATTAGAATTTCACCGAGTCTCTTTTTTTGAGTAGCCACGTTTTTAACCTCCTAATACAAAAACTTCAAATACCAATAAATGATATTTGGCCCC
>JADFQJ010000049.1:0-12799 GCA_022561875.1 Bacteroidota bacterium
TGTACCAAGTTTGTCTTCTACACCCATTGCACAGGCGCCGTTAAGTGTAACGGCATGGATCACCTCTTCGGGCAGCATACGAAGGTTTACCGAACCGAGTGACATTATAAATTTCATATTCCCTGAAGGTGATGATCCCGGATTATAATCTGAAGCAAGAGCTACGGGTAAACCGGCTTCGATCATTTTCCGTGCCGGTGCATAATCCAGACCCAGGAAAAAACTTGCTCCCGGCAGGATGGTTGGCATGGTTTCCGAGTTTAGTAATGTTTCAATTTCATTATCACCAGCATACTCAAGATGATCTACTGACAGTGCGTTATACTTTACACCCACCTGGATTCCACCTGAGAAATCCAGTTCATTTGCATGCATCTTCGGGCGCAATCCATGTTTCATTCCCGCCATAAGTATCCTGTCTGTCTGCTCGACGGTAAAAAATCCCCGGTCACAAAACACATCGATATAATCTGCAAGGTCATCGGCAGCCACTGCAGGGATCATTTCACCGATCACCAGATCGACATATTTATCCCTGTCAGATTTATATTCTGCAGGAAAAGCATGTGCTCCAAGAAACGTTGATTTTATTGTCAAAGGTGTTGATTCTTTCAGACGGCGGATAACCCGCAACATTTTCAGTTCATCTTTCACTGTCAGTCCATAACCGCTTTTTATCTCAACAGCGCCGGTCCCCATTCCTGTTATCTCATTAAGTCTTACCAGCGCCTGTTCAAATAACAAATCCTCGCTTGTATTATGAAGTAACCGGGCTGAATTAAGTATTCCTCCACCCCGTTTTGCAATTTCCTCGTATGATAAACCACGTATCTTGTCCATATATTCAATCTCTCTGCTCCCGGCATAAACAAGATGTGTATGAGAATCACAGAATGAAGGAAAGACAAGTTTACCGGCTGCATCGATAATCTCTCCTGTCATGTAATTCTCCGGAAGAGCGGACATTTCTCCATAATCACTTATCAGATCATTTTCAATATACAAATAGGCATTATTTATCACCTTCAACCTGCTCATATCTTCCCCTGCAACCCATTTGCCCGGATTATCAGCAACCTGGACAAGAGATTTTATGTTTTTGATTAACAGCATAATGGAGTTTGAGAATATATATTTTCAGGATACGAAGATAGTAAAGATAATTAAGAGAATTATGAATTATAAATTTTGAATTTTGAATTGAAGAGTTTATAAGTTGAGTGGTCAGACCGCTGAAAATTCACGATTCACGATTCACGATTCACGATTCAGTTTTCAAATTTCTTTTATTTTTATTTATTTAATTTTTAATTAATTTGCAAAGCTGTGTTCTAATCTACACTTTATGAAAAGAATTATCATCTCACTGTGTACGATTTCATTACTCGCCACAGGGACAACGTTTTCCCAGGAGGAAAAGGAAAAACCACAGCATCAGGAAACCACTAAAACGGGATGGACATTCGGCGCCCTTCCAACCATTACTTTTGATTCCGATCTGGGGTTTCAGTATGGAGCTCTTGTCAATCTGTACAATTACGGAGACGGAAGCAGGTATCCTCAATTTGATCATTCTCTATATTTCGAAGTATCACGTTTTACAAAAGGATCCGGAATCAATCGGTTCTTCTTTGATTCGGACAAGCTGATAAAAGGACTTCGTACTACGGTTGACCTCAGTTTTATTACGGATAAAGCACTTGATTTCTATGGCTTTAACGGATACGAATCGAAATACAACACTGCCTGGGAAGATGATGAAGGTGATGATTATGCTACACGGGTTTTTTATAAACATGAAAGAAAAATGTTCCGTTTCAAAACTGATTTGCAGGGTAAACTGAGCGGGGAAAAATTGGGATGGGTAGGAGGTTTTACTTATTACAATTTTGACATTAATTCAGTGGATATCGATAACCTGAATGAGGGTAAGGATGAGGAAGACAAACTACCGGATGTTGACGGTTTATACGACAAGTATGTTGAATGGGGTATTATTACTGATAAAGAAAAAAACGGAGGTCCGTTAATCTATCTAAAGCTTGGAATTGCCTATGATACACGTGATAATGAACCTAATCCGATGAACGGAGTGTGGACAGAAGTGGTTTTGCAAACTGCTCCATCGTTTCTTGGCAACAGCGATTGGCCTCATACTAAGCTCTCGATAACCCACAGGCAGTATTTTACTATTATCAAGAATGACCTTTCTTTTGCATACAGGGTTGGCTACCAGAAAACAATATCCGGTGAACCGCCATTTTTTGCTCAGCCTCTGATTATCACTTCTATTCTCCTGGGAGCTTCTTCACAAGGGCTTGGAGGGTCTAAATCACTACGTGGGATACTGAGGAACCGTATTGTTGGAGATGGATTTGTTTATGGAAACCTGGAATTACGCTGGAAATTCCTGCATGGCAAATTCCTGGATCAGAATATATACCTTGCCCTTAATACATTTGTCGATGGCGGAAAGGTCACAACTCCTATAAAATTTGATTCATCCTCAGTACCGCCCGGTGAATATAATGACTACTTCAACCAGGATAAAGATAGTCTTCATTTAAGCTACGGTGCAGGATTGAGAATAGCCATGAACCAGAACTTCATTATAGCATGTGACTTTGGTAAGACCACGAATGCAGAAGATGGAAACACCGGTTTGTACATTGGTTTGAATTGGCTGTTTTAAGCTGGAAGTTTTCGGTTTTCACCTCTTTTAATCACAATTATTAAAACTTTTATCGTATTGGGTCATAGCCTTCAGGCTCATACCCATACTGGAAAAACCACCATCATGATAGAGATTTTGCATTGTCACCTTTCTGGTAAGATCAGAGAAAAGGGTAACACAATAGTTTGCACAATCATCAGCAGTGGCATTACCGAGAGGCGACATCCTTTCAGTAAAATCAAGAAGAGAACCGATACCTTTTACACCGCTTCCAGCAGTTGTCATGGTTGGCGATTGAGAGATGGTATTAACCCTGATCTTTTTGTCCCTTCCATACATATAACCAAAACTCCTGGCAATAGATTCCAAAAGTGCTTTTGCATCACCCATATCGTTATATCCATACAAAGTGCGCTGTGCTGCAACATACGAAATGGCAACAACTGATCCCCATTTGTTGATGGCATCATGTTTCCTGGCAAATAAAAGGATTTTGTGAAATGATAATGCAGAAATATCCAGAGTTTTAAGGAAGTTATCATACCTGAGATTGTCATAGGTAAATCCTTTCCTGACATTAGGCGACATACCTATTGAATGGAGGATAAAGTCTACTTTACCACCCAAAATATCCATAGATTTCAGTATCACATTCTCAACATCTTCAGATTTTGTTGCATCTGCAGGTATTATCTGCGATCCGGTATCTTCCGCTAATTTTTCAAGGGTTCCCAAACGAAGAGCTACCGGTGTATTGGTAAGTACTAATTTCGCTCCTTCTTCATGAGCTTTTGCTGCAATCTTCCAGGCAATCGACCTGTCATTCAAAGCTCCGAAAATAATACCTGTTTTTCCTTTTAACAGATTGTATGTCATAAAATATATTTTAAAAATTGACGCAAATATAATTAAAAATCATAATAGCTGGAAGCCGGAGGCTGAAAGCCGGAAGGAAGTCATGGCATAATTTGATATTCCTTCCACCTTAGAGCTTTTACCTTCATCCTTCCAAAGGGTTACGTGTTATGAGTTACGGGTTACTCTTCCCTGTATTCATCTTCAGAAGTTCCCGTGCATTCTTAATAGCAGCATCGGTAAGTTCCTTGCCACTAAGCAGTTTGGCAATCTCTTCAATTCTCTCCTCATTATTCAGTAATTTAATGTAGGTATTTGTTGAATCTTCTTCGTCTTTTTTGTAAACCTTATAGTGATTCTTTCCTTTGCTGGCTATCTGGGGAAGGTGTGTAATATTGATCACCTGCATATTCTGAGCCATATCTGCCAGAATATTCCCCACCCTGTCGGCAATATCACCGGAAACCCCGCTGTCAATCTCATCGAAAATTATGGTTGGCAGACCAGATGAACTGGTAATGAGAGTTTTCAGACTTAGCATGACCCTTGACAATTCTCCACCCGAAGCAACAACCGAAATATCCTGAAGGTCAGATTGCTTATTGGCAGAAAAGAGGAAAACCACTTTATCAATACCGGTTGGTGTAAAGTCCTCTGTCTCTTTATGCTCAATCCTGAATTTGCCATTAGGCATCCCTAACTGCCGTAGCATACCTGTAAGATGCGATTCCATTTCAGGTATCTTTCTTAACCGGCTCTCACGAAGCTTTACTGCCAATTTTTCTAACTTTATTTTCCGGGCATCCAGTTCTTTCACAAGTTTTCCAATTTCAACCTCATATGAAGTAGCTTCATCAATCTTCTGTTGAAATTCTTCTTTTATCCCAATAAGTTCATCCACTGTTCTGACCAGATGTTTTTGCTGCAGTGAATAGATCAGGTCTAACCGTTCGTTAACTTCTGCTGCCCTGGTTGGGTTATGCTCCACCTCCTCATCCAGTCGCTCGATTTCCATGGCAATATCTTTCAATTCAATATGTGAACTTTCAAGGCGATCGTAAAGTTCCCCTGCTTTCGAAAAATACGATTTAAGTTTTCCTAACAGATGTAATGTCTCAAGTAAACGTGTCAGCAATGCATTTTCCTCACTGGCCAGGATAAATGATGCATTTCCCAGGTTTGTTTTTATCTCTTCGGCATGATCAAGGGTTTCCAACTCCTCTTCAAGTTTTTCCTGCTCACCGGGCACAAGGTGTGCTTCCTCCAGCTGGTTGAATTGAAATTGAAAATAATCGAGGTCCTGCTTCGATTGCTGTGCTGTGTTGCTAAGCACAGTTAATTTCTTTTCCAGTTCACGATACTGCTTGTAATTAATAATGTAATCCTCAACCAGATCTGAATGACGGGCAAAAACATCAATCACCTTAAGCTGGAACAGGTTATTTGCCAATTCCAGATTTTCGTGCTGTGAATGGATATCAATCAACTGAAGAGAAAGATCTCTTAAGATATTGAGCTTAACAGGAGTATCATTCACGAATGCTCTTGATTTGCCGTTGCTGCCGATCTCCCGCCGCAGAGTGGTTAACTCTTCATAATCAAGATCATTATCCCTGAAATACCCCTGCAGTTTATATTCTTTAATTCCAAATGCACCCTCAACAATACATTTTTTCTCTCTGTCCCGTAACATTTGTGTATCAGCCCGCTGACCGAGGATAAGTGAAAGTGCCCCAAGAATAATTGATTTCCCTGCTCCGGTCTCACCGGAAATAATGGAGAGTCCTGAATTGAAATTTATCTCAAGCTGCCGTATCAAAGCGTAATTCCTGATTGAAAGAGATTTGAGCATAGTAAAGTTAAGAGTTACTGGTTACTGGTTACTGGTTACTGGTTACTGGTTACTGGTTACACACGATTCACGACTCACGATTCCCTCTTCCCTTTTCCCTCTTCTTCGCGTCTCTGCGTCTCTGCGTCTCTGCGATTCATTCTTCTCTCTTCCCTTTTGCCTTTTGCCTTTTGCCTTTTGCCTTTACTTTACGGATCAGGTTTTTTTATTTATTTTTTCATACTTACGGGAGTTTGATGGGTTAATTTCTTTAAGTATTCTTAAAACCCTGGTTTTTTCATCGGTGAAAGATTCAGAAAAAATATTTACAAACTCATCTGCCTTAGCATCAAAAATAATCTGAAGAAGAAAAAGATACGGATCCGGTTTTTTCCGGTACACTTCCTGCAGAAGTCTCAGGCTTTCGATAATTTCGGTTCTCGCTTCATTGGTACTGCTTTCAAGCTTGTCAAGTCCCAGCCTGTGGTAACGGTAAAGAAACCCCCTGACAGGAGAATATTCCCTGTCAAGGATATTTTTTATCAGCCAATAACGGTTCTTATTACCTGAACCTTCATACGGTTTCCACCCGGCCTGGGGAGTATTCTGGGCATTCAAAACAATAGCTTCAGCAATTTCAAAATATTGAGTTCCACCTTCGAAAGAAAAAGAATCATTATCGATACCAATGATGATATACACATAATAAGCAAGAATGGATGTCAGATTAGACAGATGAGATGTTTCATTGAATTCAAGAGGCTCAAATTCCACATATCGTATATGAAAATTATTATCCACAAAATTAAACATTGTAGCGTTATAAGTAGTATTGAAAACCGGCCTTCTGGACTGCACCTGGATAGTCCCTTTGAATTCGTCTGATGATAACTGCTTTGTAAAGTTTATCAGGATATTACATTCAATAAGTTCGCTATAGCTGTGAACATTGTTTGTCCATGAACGATTGTTAACAAATTCATAAATCGCAGCCTGGAGTGTTTGAAAAATTTTCTTATTTGTTCCCTGTATCTGCTGGGTAACTATTTGCACATTACAATTAAGCTCCTGTGCAGATAATGAAATATATGCTGAAAATATTATTGCTAATGAAAGTATTGTTTTTTTAACCATAATAGTGAATTTACAACTTTCCCAAACAAAGATACCGGCTGCTTGTTCTTACTTCATGTAATTCTCCAATTCATCCAGAATATCCACTGCAACCTCTGTTTTAGTCTTTAACTCAAATTCAACGTATTTATTTCGTTTGCCGATTATTGTGATCTTGTTTGTATCAAATCCAAAACCGGCGCTTTTTTCACGCAGAGAATTTAACACAATAAAATCAAAATTCTTTTCTTTCAGCTTTTTTTCGGCGTTCACAGTTTCATTATCTGTTTCCAGGGCAAAACCAACCAGTATCTGGTTTTTAGTTTTCTGCTTACCAAGAGCAGCAGCGATATCCCGGGTTGGCTTTAACCGGATTGTAAGTTCATTTTTTCCGCGTTTTATTTTTTTATCTGATATTTCGACCGGGGTAAAATCGCTTACTGCAGCAGCCATAATAGCAGCATCCATATTTTCGAATAATTCTGCGACTTTCTTCGACATATCATCAGCTGAAGTAACCCGGTACAATTTAACTCCGGTCTCTCCCGGTGTAACACACCCCGGTCCGATAACAAGGTACACTTCTGTCTCACGGCGACATGCTTCATCTGCCAGAGCCACTCCCATTTTCCCTGATGAATGATTACCAATAAACCTGACAGGGTCAATAGCTTCATAAGTTGGTCCTGCAGTAATAAGCAGTTTTTTCTTTTTCAGGGGTGATTTATCTTTTTTTTTTGAGGAGAAGAAATTATTGACAGCTTCAACAATTTTTTCAGGTTCTTCCATTCTTCCTTTACCTTCAAGTCCACTGGCAAGTTCACCGGTTGCCGGTTCAATAATTATATTGCCATACGATTTCAGGGTCTCAATATTATGCTGTGTGGAAGGATGGTGAAACATATCCATATCCATACCGGGGGCGATAAACACAGGACATCTCACTGACAGATAAGTTGTAAGCAACAGGTTATCAGCAACTCCATGCGCCATTTTCCCTATAGTATTTGCCGTAGCCGGGGCTACAAGAAACAGATCAGCCCAAAGACCAAGATCAACATGGCTGTTCCATTCACCGCTTTCAGGGTCAAAAAAATCTACAAGGATTGGATTTTTTGAAAGTGTTGCCAGTGTAAGCGGAGTAATAAATTGCTTTGCCAGAGGGGTCATAACTACTTTAACCCGTGCCCCTTTTTTAACAAGCAGCCGGATAAGTATTGCTGTCTTATAAGCTGCAATACTACCGGTAACTCCGATTAGTATTTTTTTTCCATTTAGCATAAATTGCTAATATGAAATGGATTAACGCTCCTCCTTGTCCGGCTTCCTGAAATATATCTTTTTATCCATATATTCCTGCATCGCAATTAATACTGGTTTGGGAAGTCTTTCGTAAAATTTTGATATCTCAATCTGTTCACGATTCTCAAAGATCTCCTCAAGGTTATCAGTATAATAGGCGAATTCTTCCAGTTTTTCGTTAAGTTCATGCTTCAGTTCAACACTTATCTGGTTTGCTCTTTTTGAACAAACTATCACTGTTTCATAAATGTTCCCTGTCTGCTCCTGCATTTTGTCCAAATCACGTGTGATAGTTGTTACAGGAGCTTGTGTCTTCTTATAGTCCATTTTTAATTGATATTTGTTGTTTCAATATTCAGAAAATCTACAGTTGATTCATATATTTTATCAATCTCTTTTTCATAATCACTTTTCGGGAATTCCTCAATAAACGAATAATACTCATCCAGGGTGGTTTGGTATCTTTCTCTTTGTTTTTCAGGAATACTGTTCTCAGACAATAAAAATTGTGATCTGAGTTTAAGAAATAACAATTCCTCACGGAATTCAGTATCGGGATAATCCTCAAGACTGTTCAGAATAGCTATTTTTGCAGCCTTAAAATCCCCCAGGTTAAAGTACAGCTTAGCATTCAAATATGATTTTTCTGTTAGTTTTTCCCTGAGCTCATTAATTAATAAATCACATTCTTTCACTCTTTCACTTAAAGGGTATCTGGTTTTAAAAAGTATAAAGGCATTGATTGCTTTATCGGTAAACTCCTGGTCAAGACTTGGACGAGGTGATAATTTGTAGTAACAATAGCCCGACATATAATCAGCCTCTTCAGCATATTCGCTGTTTGCATAAGTTCGTCTAAATGTTCTGAACTGATGCCCGGCCATTATATAATTTCGCATTAAATAATAACTCTTTGCATGAAGAAAATTTATTCTTTCAGACTTTTCAGTACCCCGGAACCTGGGCAGGATCTGTTCAAACAATGTTACAGCTTTAATATATTTTTCCTGGTCGTAATATGAAAGAGCCTTATCATATTTATGGTCCCAATTGTCACTTTTTAATATTTTTTCATACTCGCCGCATCCTGAAGTCAAGTAGCCAATGAGCATAATTGCCAGCAAATTAATCCTCATTTCATAAAACATTTTGCAAAAATACTATTTTCCTTCCAACTATCAATCAAAAAACGTGCAAAAGTTTAAATATGTTTTTAAAATCCAAAGTCCATCTTATTAATCATGAACATTCCTGATATTTTAATATTGTTTTAATAACCAAATCTTTTCTTGTCAAACTTTCAAAAAAATCTACCTTTGAGGAATGTTTCATAATCAAAACTTATAATCGTGGATATATTCGATAAGATTAAAAAAAACCGTGGTGCACTTGGGCAATATCAAGAAGAAGCTCATGGGTATTTTACATTCCCGAAACTTGAGGGAGAACTTGCACCAAGAATGAAATTCAGGGGTAAAGAAGTGCTAAACTGGAGTTTAAATAATTACATTGGGTTAGGCAACCATCCGGAAGTCCGGGAGGTAGATGCAAAAGCTGCAAAAGACTGGGGGCTCGCTTATCCTATGGGTGCCAGAATAATGTCGGGACAAACAAGCAAGCATGAAGAACTGGAAGCAAAGCTTGCTGAATTTGTTGGAAAAGAAGCCGCCTACCTGCTTAATTACGGTTACCAGGGAATGGTTTCTATTATCGATGCCCTTGTTGGCAGAAACGATGTAATAGTTTATGACTATGAATCACATGCCTGTATTCTTGATGGTCTCCGCCTCCATATGGGTAAAAGATACGTGTATCTGCATAACGACATGAAAAATTTTGAAAAACAGCTTGAAAGAGCAACAAAATTGTCGCAGAAAACCGGCGGGGGGATTCTGGTCATTACCGAAGGCGTATTCGGGATGGCAGGAGACCTTGGAAAACTTGATGAAATTGTTGAACTAAAGAAAAAATTCAAGTTCAGAATACTTGTTGATGATGCTCACGGATTCGGGACCATGGGGGCAACCGGAGCTGGAACCGCAGAGCATTTCAATGTCCAGGATAAGATCGATGTCTACTTTGCGACTTTTGCAAAAGCCATGGCCGGAATAGGTGCTTTTGTTGCAAGTAATGAAAATGTAGTGAATTATCTGACATATAATATGAGATCGCAGATATATGCTAAATCACTGCCAATGCCAATGGTAATTGGAGCTTTGCACAGGCTTGAGATGCTGAAGAATAAAAAGGAACTTCGTGAAAAAATGTGGAAAATTGTTAACGCTTTGCAATCCGGATTAAAAAATGCAGGCTTTGATATTGGTGTTACCGAATCTCCCGTCACTCCTGTCTTCTTCTCGGGAGGTGTAAGTGAAGCAGCAACTATCACCATGGATCTCCGTGAGAATTATAATATTTTCTGCTCAATTGTTATTTACCCCGTAGTACCAAAAAACACAATTATGCTCCGGTTAATTCCAACATCCATGCATACACTGGAAGATGTTAATTACACCATAAAAGCCTTTTCGGAAATTCAGAACAAACTTAAATCCGGCGCATATAAGAATCAGGGTGTACCTAGTTTTAGCTAGGGACTGAGTGCCTGGAGTTTAAAATTTGTGTTGCAGTGTTGCAGTGTTCCGGGGTACGAGGTACGAGTTACACACACAACTCACGCTTCGATATCTGATACTTATTTAATAAATATCACCAGCGGGCTTATTTTTCCACCCTGTTTTTTTCTGGCTCAATAATGTCGATATCAACTGCTTTAGCGTCAATTTATCACGCTGTGGCAATGAAAGAGAATAACTTTACCAAAGCAATTGAAGTTTTGGAAAAATAAACTTATTAATTCCATATTTCAATGTTTTTACTACCTTTGCCCTGAATTACCGAAGTTTTTTATTATTTCGGTTTGAATTTTTTTATTTACTTAATTTATTTTGAAATGAACATTTATGTAGGAAACCTTCATTACGGCGTGAATGAAGATGAACTAAAAGAGATCTTTGGAAAATTCGGAACTATTATTTCTGTGAAAGTTATTACTGACAAGTATAGCGGACAAAGCAAAGGTTTTGCCTTCGTTGAAATGGAAAATGATGACGAAGGAAACAAGGCTATCAGTGAATTAAACGGGGTTGAAATCAGTGGCAGGAACCTAAAAGTTAATGTTGC
Source organism: Bacteroidota bacterium (assembly GCA_022561875.1). Classification (GTDB taxonomy): domain Bacteria; phylum Bacteroidota; class Bacteroidia; order Bacteroidales; family VadinHA17; genus JADFUQ01. The sequence goes on from JADFQJ010000049.1 coordinate 10,959, forward strand.
CCACGAAAAAAAACGCGATTCCAACCGCTATTAGGATTTTTTACAAAACTGATAATTAATCTGTTTGGTGTTTAACCACCAGTCTTTTTTTTATTTCGATCGAAAGAATTTTTATTCTTCTCACGATTTAGAAAGTTCTTCTGCTTTAATTTGTGGAAGAATTTTTTTTGGTAATATAAAATAAATCAAATTGGTTTACAAAATCGTTATGCATAAGAATAAAATTTAATCTCTGAAAAATTATCATATGAATTGAAATAATACTATATTTGCATTTTTAAATTATATTTTTAACAAAAACAATGAAAAAAGGAACAGTAAAATTTTTTAATGAATCCAAAGGATTTGGATTCATTAGCGAAGAAGACTCAAAAGAGGAATACTTTGTACACGTTTCCGGATTAATCGATGAAATTCATGAAGGTGACATTGTAGAATTTGAGTTAAAGGAAGGTAAAAAAGGATTGAATGCAGTAGATGTAAAAGTGATTTAATATTTATTCTTTAACTTTTTTTGATCTTGAGAAAAGCCTGTCAAAACGTACAGGCTTTTTTATTATTTATTTTTTTAAAAATGATAACATGTTGACATTTAATTTAATGGGATTGTCGCCCAATTTATTGAAGGGGATTGAAGATCTGGGATTTAATAAACCAACACCAATTCAGGAAAAGGTAATACCAGTTTTTTTTGAAACAGAAAACGACATAATAGGACTTGCTCAAACCGGAACAGGTAAAACAGCCGCTTTTGGCTTGCCTGTAATCGAGCAAATAGATATCCGGAACAAATCAGTTCAAGCTTTAATATTGTTACCAACGCGGGAACTATGCATCCAGATTTCCAGGGATTTGCAAAATTTTTCTAAATACATAAAAGGCTTGAAGGTAGTGCCGATATATGGTGGAGCACATATCGGCACTCAGATAAAGGCACTGAAAAAAGGAGCACACATTATTGCTGCTACTCCCGGAAGAATGCTTGATCTGATCAATCGTAAAGCTGCAAATATTGCCAATATCAGAACAGTTGTTTTGGATGAAGCTGACGAAATGCTTAATATGGGATTTCGCGATGATTTAGATAGTATTTTAGAGAAAACAGGTGATATTAAGAGAACCTTACTGTTTTCAGCAACTATGCCTAAAGAAGTGGCACGCATTGCTAAAAACTATATGAACAGCCCTGTAGAAATAACTGTAGGAAAGCAAAATTCAGGCGCTGAAAATATAAGACATATTTATTACCAGGTGCATGCCCGCGACCGTTACCTGGTACTTAAACGTATTGCGGATATTAATCCGGATATATATGGATTGGTATTTTGCCGGACAAGGAGGGAAACCAAAGAAGTTGCCGAAAAACTTATAAAAGACGGATATAATGCCGATGCCATACATGGAGACCTTTCGCAAGCGCAACGCGACCATGTGATGAAACGTTTTAGGGAGAGATCGTTACAAATGTTAGTGGCTACCGATGTAGCAGCTCGTGGTATCGATGTGAACGATATTTCCCATATAATTAACTATAATTTACCGGAAGACCTCGATATTTATACTCACAGAAGTGGACGAACCGGACGCGCAGGTAAATCGGGGGTTTCCATTGCTATTGTAAACTACCGGGAAAAGAACAAGATACCGCAAATAGAAAAGATCATTCGCAAGAATTTCGAAAAATTATCTGTACCATCCGGAGCTGAGATATGTAAAAAACAACTTTTTAAACTAATTGACAATATGGAGAATGTAGAAGTGGACGAAGCTCAAATTGCTCAGCAGATTGATGGGCCGCTGAGTCGAGAGTTGATGAGGTCTATTCGAGCTAACTTTAATCG
>JADFQJ010000049.1:12809-16330 GCA_022561875.1 Bacteroidota bacterium
GTTTATGGATACAGTCAATAAGAAACTTGAATGGTTGAGTAAAGAACAAATAATCAAGCACTTCGTATCGCTGGAGTTTAATCGATTCCTGGAATATTATAAAAATGCTGCGGACCTTAATGAGAATGAGGAAAATAAACCAGACAAACGTGATAGAAGATATGGCGCCAGCCACAGTGATAGTCACAAAAGAAGAGGAAAAAACGGTTATACCCGGTTCTTTATTAACATAGGTAAAAAAGATGGTGTTGTTCCCAGAAATATTATTGGAATGATCAATGACAATACAAAAGATCGCGATATTAATATAGGAACTATAGACCTGAAAGATAGTTTTTCATTTTTCGAAGTAGAAAAGAAGCATACTACTAAAATATTGACTTCCTTTCATAATACTAAATTTAAAGGCCGCCGTATAAGAGTTGATGTTGCCGAAGAAAAAAACGGTAACAGAAAAAAAGGGAAACATGGAAAGGTCGGGATCAATACCGCTATAAGTGATTTGGTGATGAGGTGATGTAGTGTTGAAAAGTTTATAAGTTGAGAAGTTTAAAAGTTGAGTGGTTGAGTGGTTGAGTGGTTGAGTGATTTGTAATTGATTTAGTTTTTTTAAAATTAAATTGAGAAAAATAAATCGCAAATTTACCGAGCCGCAGAGAAAAGTTTCCATAAAAGCATACTTTCAGAATAGCTCCCCGAGTTTTTTCTCATAATAAAAGACTGTTAATCATTTTGTTGTGAAGTATATGTTGTATAACATACTTCCAGGTGGTTACCTTTTGGGGTTTTTGGAGATTAAGAGTTGGTGGTTTATGAGTTGTAAGTAAAGATTTTCCGGGTCAGACAATTTCCGGACCAGCAGTATTGGAACCTTTTTTTGATTAAAACCAGATAGTGCAAGCAATGCCGGGTATTCAGGAGCCGCCCACCTTTTTACCAACATGGCAATAATGATTTTTTATTTCTGTAATAAGCATTTAAGCAGGAAAAACCGGCATATCTCCGGATTGCTCCTTTTTCTTATGCTTATTTCTACCGCCATTCCCGGACTTTATGGTCAGAAATATATTGTTGACTGGGCTAAAACCTTTACAGGAACCGGCTGGAACAGGGTTACTGCAATTACAAGCGACACCAGTAACAACATTATCCTGGCAGGGGCATTTGATAAATCATGCGATATCGGGCAATCGCATTATAACTCAAGAAACTTTCACGACCAGGTTCTGGTAAAATACGACTCAACCGGGACTGTTTTATGGACAAAACATTTTAGTAGTAATCTCTATACTGAAACAGGTGCCATTCTGACCAAGGAAAACGGTGATATCATTTTAGCAGGTACCTTCCGGGATTCTCTGCTGGTGGATGGGTCACTAATTCAGAGTTCAAAAGTGTCCGCCCTGTTTATTGCTTCCCTTGCTCCTGCCGGTAACATAAAATGGTTAAAAATTCTGGCTGCAGCCCCGGGCATCCATGCCAACTCAATTTGCAAGGATGGTGCAGGAAATATATACCTGTCCGGATCGTTCAGGGAACAAACCGGTTTCCCAACCGGGCAACTGACTTCAAAAGGACAATCAGATATTTTTCTTGCCAAAGTCTCACCTGCAGGTAATATGTTGTGGGTAAAACAAATTGGCGGAAAGGGTAATGATCAACCGCAAAGGGTTCTCTGGTATAATCAAAATATCTTCCTCGCTGGTAATTATAACAGGGATATTGAAGTCCCTGTTTCCCTCACATCATCAGAATATGGAAAAAGTTTTATTATAAAGTTCAGTGAAACCGGTCAGCTAATTTCAACAAAAACTTTAGCCGGAAATAATAAAAATCTGATAACAGGTATGACCATTGACCGGGAAGGAAATATCTATACTGCAGGAAAATTCAACAAGCAGCTTGAACCGGAACAAGGTCAATTTTTTAATACAGCCACCGTTGCAGGTTTTGTAATAAAATACAGCAATAATCTGAACTATAAGTGGACCAGGATAATTACCGAAGGTGAAGCTTATTGCCTATCGGGGGTCACAACCGATAATAATAACCGGCTTTTTCTAACCGGTACTTTCCGTGAACAATTAATTTGTAATACTGAAACCCTGGAGAACAATACCGGAAACCCATATATTTTTCTGTTAGAATACAATTCATATGGTGAAGAACAATGGGTAAAACGCTTTAAAGGAAGTACAGATTACATTCCAAAAACCGTTATGGCAGACAAGCGTAACAGAATTTACCTGGCGGGTGCATTTGCAGGCAATGGACGTTTTGATTCTGAAGAGTTTCTTGCCAAAGGCAGGAAAGACGGGTTCCTTGTTAACCTTCTTGATCCATGTACATTGTTAAAATACGATCTGCAAGATGAGTATGTATTATGTCCGGGAGAAACAGAAATACTAGATGCCGGTAGTGGGTTTGTCCATTATGAGTGGAACAATGGTTTATCGAAAAACAGATATCTGTCTGTTAATGAACCGGGTACTTATGTGATAACTATTGAAGACGGGTATGGATGTCTTGCAAGCGATACTGTTTATGTAAGACAGGATACTACCGACCTTATTCTACCTGAAAATGTGACTCTGTGCGAGGGAGCTACAGATACCCTGGATGCAGGAGGCGGATTTACAGATTATAACTGGCAAAACGGTTTGTCTTCAAACCGGTTTCTGCCTGTCAGCCAGCCGGGTATTTATACTATCTCTGTTACTGATCAATATGGTTGTCCGGAACATGATTCAGTCGAAGTCACTATCGATTCAATAACCATCCTGCTGCCGGAGAGCATTGTCCTCTGCGAAACCGAATCAACCATCCTCGATCCGGGTACCGGTTTTGCTTCATATAACTGGAACAACGGATTATCTGATGAACAATTACTTAATGTCAGTCTGCCGGGAACATACACCGTCGAGGTGACCAATTCCAGAGGCTGCACCGAAACAAGCTCAGTCGAAGTAACTATCGATTCAATTACAATCCCGCTACCGGAAATTTTTGTTCTTTGCGAAACCGAATCAACCATCCTCGATCCGGGTAGCGGTTTTGCTTCATACAACTGGAACAACGGATTATCTGATGAACAATTACTTAATGTCAGTCTGCCGGGAACATACACCGTCGAGGTGACCAATTCCAGAGGCTGCACCGAAACAAGCCCGGTCGAAGTAACTATCGATTCAATTACCATCCCGCTGCCGGAAATTTTTGTTCTTTGCGAAACCGAATCAACCATCCTCGATCCGGGTACCGGTTTTGCCTCATACAACTGGAACAACGGATTATCTGATGAACAATTACTTAACGTTAGCCAACCGGGAACATACACCATCGAGGTGACCAATTCCAGAGGCTGCACTGAAACCAATTCAGTTGAAGTAACTATCGATTCAATTACCATCCCGCTACCGGAAATTTTTGTTCTTTGCGAAACCGAATCAACCATCCTCGATCCGGGTACCGGTTTTGCCTCATACAACTGGAACAACGGATTATCTGACGAACAATTACTT
>JADFQJ010000050.1 GCA_022561875.1 Bacteroidota bacterium
ACTAGTTACAAAATAAGTTCTTTATGAATATTTCAGATATATCTGTTTATAAAAAATATCCCTGCATGTTTTTTATGTTGAATTTATTGATCCTGGTAATACTTGGTGCCGGATGCGCAGGTAATGGTTCATCAACCGTTCCAAAACATGAGCGTGTAGAAAAAAACAAGGAATTGAAGCAGAAATCAAAGAAAAACATTACCCTTGTCAGTCCGGTAAAAAATGAGATGTTTACTCTGGGAGAAAAGATAGAATTCAACTACCGGTTTGAAGATACGGGAGAAATTATTGATTCGGTAATATATTATACTGGAAGCAGAAAGATTGGAATGACATACCGTGAAGATACAGGTTATTCGTGGGTATCAGAGGGAATTATGGTGGGTCGGAATTCTTTTAACATTCGCTTCTGTTTCAGTGATGGGACAAGTGAAAACAGGTCGTTAACACTCAGGTTTAAATCAGATATTGTTCCCGATTATTATGGATACAGGATAAAGGCTGTGTTCCTGCACGACCGGAATGCATATACACAGGGATTGGTGTATCATGACGGGTGGTTGTATGAAGGAACCGGGCAACGTGGGAGATCCTCACTTAGAAAGATAAGGCTTAAGACAGGTGAGATCATAGGAACACTTAATCTCGCCTCCGAACTGTTTGGAGAAGGTATTTGCATTTTTGATGACAAGATCATTCAGCTTACCTGGACATCCCAGATTGGCTTTGTATACGACCTGGAATCATTCAAGCTTATCAAGAAGATAAATTATCCCACCCAGGGTTGGGGATTAACCACTAATGGTAAGCAGTTGATCATGAGTGACGGATCTGAGAAGATATATTTTCTTGAACCCGAATATTTTACTGAACTGGCACGAATCGAAGTTTATGACCATGAAGGTCCGGTTAGAAATTTGAACGAATTGGAATATATAAACGGAGAGATTTACGCCAATGTTTACCAAACTTTTAAGATTGTCAGGATCGATCCTGAAACAGGGAAGGTTCTTGCCTGGATTAACCTTACCGGGATATTGGCACAAAAGGATTATCACACCGATGTCGGCGTGCTGAACGGTATTGCTTACGATGATAAGAATGACCGTCTTTTTGTAACAGGTAAAAGATGGCCTGAACTGTTTCAGATAGAGCTTGTTAAAAGATAAAATTATTTGTTATCGTAAGCAGTAACGATCTGAACACTTTTTGGAACAATATCAAATTCAATGGGTGAGTGTCCCAGTGATTCTCCATCCACTTCAAGATGGATTTTCGGTTCTGAATCAATGGTGATCTTTTTTCCGGTGTAAGATTCTACTTTTGGATGATCAAGAATGGTCCCGTTATAAAGTCTTTTCAGGCTCAGGATTATTTCTCCTCTACGCATTTTTTTTATTATGGTAAGATCAAATAATCCATCGTCAGGAATAGCATTGGGAGTTTGCATCATCCCGCCTCCGGTATATTTACCAATCCCCAGACTTATTGTAAATGTTTCGTTCGTTATGCGTTGACCGTCAACAATTATTTCGGTAATAGTGAATTTATAAAAGAGCAGGTTTGTGAGAATATTCCAGAAATAAAGAAATACTCCTTTCCTTCCTTTATCCTTTTGCCGGTTTGTTTTTTTTACAACCTGGGCATCAAACCCCAGCCCCGCGATGTTTATGAAATATCTGGATTCATTTTTTTCACCGTGGTAATATTTTACAGTACCGGCATCCTGCATGAATGTGGTGCATTTTTTCAGAATCGATACTGCTTTGGCATAGTCAGTAGGGATTCCAAACATTCTTCCCCAGTCATTACCGGTACCTACGGTTATCATACCAAGAATGATTTTGGAAACAGATACATTCTTCTGATTGAAAACACCATTTACCACTTCATTCATGGTTCCATCACCACCAACAACAATAATTTTTCTGAATCCTTTATCAATGAAAGTATGGGTAAGTTCAATGGCATGACGTCTGCGTTCGGTAAAAACCGGCTCGTACTGAATTCCTTCCTTTTCTAGCAAACCGGAGATCTTATGCCAGTCTTTTTTCCCTTTTCCTTTTCCTGCATTGGGGTTTATAACAACCAGCCATTTTTCATTCAGATTGGATGAAGGCATCTTGTTGGGACTTTTTTAATTTAATGTATTGGAATTTAACTTCGTTGATTTTTTTGCATTTATGCTCTGTAAAATCTTTGCATGCCATCTTTTATTATTTAAGCCTCAAACTTCTAAACCCTCTTTCCTCATCTTAGTCTTAGACCTCAGCCTTAGCCTCAGCCTTCTTATTATTCCTGCGCTAATTAACCTAAAATAATCATTACTCTGACAAATTAAGTGTATATATTTCCTGATTTGCCTTAAAATGTATCTGTAACTCTTATTTTTTGAGGGTCAATGCATAAAAGATGATTTCAACAGGCATGTTAATAATTTGTTCATAACCGGTTAAAAAATGTTTACAATTCAGGATTAGAAAAAAAATAATAAGGGAAGTAAAATCTTAAATTTGACCATTTTCTTTGCGAATCAATGTGCTTATAACCATAAAACAGATAATTCAGTATATGTCAAAAATTATTTCAATAGCGAATCAAAAAGGGGGAGTTGGAAAAACAACCACAGCAATAAACCTGGCTGCCAGTCTGGCTACTTTAGAAAACAGTGTTTTAATTATTGATAATGATCCCCAGGCAAATTCTACTTCGGGTATTGGAATAGATATTAAAAAGATAAAGACAGGTATATATGAGTGCCTGATCGATGATGTTAACCCCGGTGATATAATTTTAAATACTGAAATTGAGAACCTGGATATAATTCCTTCGCATATTGATCTGGTTGGAGCTGAAATAGAAATGTTAAACATGCCCAACAGGGAAAAAATGCTGAAACAGGTGATAGAGAAAATAAGGAAGGACTATGACTTTATTCTGATTGATTGTTCCCCTTCATTAGGGTTGCTCACACTTAATGCTCTTACTGCTTCCGACTCGGTGATGATACCTGTGCAATGTGAATATTTTGCCCTGGAAGGTTTAGGTAAATTATTGAGCACTATTAAAATTATTCAGGCAAGGTTAAATACAAACCTGACAATTGAAGGGTTTCTGCTTACCATGTATGATTCAAGATTACGTCTCTCTAACCAGGTTGTTGATGAGGTGAGAATGCATTTTCAGCAAATGGCATTTGAAACCATTATCCAGAGAAATGTTAAGCTGAGTGAGGCGCCGAGCTTTGGGAAACCTGCTATACTGTATGATGCAAACTCAAAAGGTTCTGTTAATTATCTTAACCTTGCACGTGAGGTCATGCAAAAGAATGACAAAACAAAAATAAGGAATACTGAAAAAGTTATTGAATAAAATAATCAACCGGTTATCAATATTTAATCAGATGTTGTTATGGCAAGAAAAAATGCACTGGGGAGAGGCTTGGGAGCATTAATTGATGATGCTGAGATAGTAAAGGTGAAACAGCTTGGTTCAATTTCAGAGATCAATATCGATCTGATAGAAACAAATCCCTATCAACCCAGATCAAAATTCGGTGAAGAAGGACTAAACGAACTTGCTTCATCAATTAAGGAACTTGGCATAATTCAACCTATTACGGTAAGGCAATTAGATGAAGGAAGATTCCAGCTTATTACCGGTGAAAGACGTTACAGGGCTTCAATAATCGCCGGATTGAAAAAAATTCCGGCGTATTTGCGAACAGCTGATGACCAGGCTATGCTGGAACTTGCCCTGGTTGAAAACATCCAGCGTGAAGATCTTGATCCTGTTGAAATTGCGATCAGCTATCAGAGACTGATCGAAGAGTGTCAACTTACACAGGAAAATCTGAGTGACAGGGTTGGAAGAAAAAGGTCCACTATTTCCAATTACCTCCGTTTGCTTAAATTGCCTGCTGAAATACAGTTGGGTGTCAGGGAAGAAAAGTTGTCTATGGGACATGCCCGCACTCTTATTAACATAGAAGATCCCCAGACCCAGATAAAAGTTTTTTACCGTGTTATTGATGAGGAGCTGTCTGTAAGAAAAACAGAGGAACTGGTACGCCAGATGAACAGGAACGCACTCAAAGATACTTCTAAAAAAGATCGCAGGCAGGAACTGAATAAGGAGTTTGAGGAACTTGCCCGGCACCTTTCAAAATATTTTAATACAGAAGTTCAATTCAGGGTAAATGAAAATGGCAAAGGGAAAATCGTTATACCGTTTGAAAACCCTGAAGAAATGGAACGGATTATTGGCATATTAGATAAACATGAGGCTTAAATTCCCTATATTTGCTCACGATAAAACACTTTGAGTAAATACAGTGAAAATTGAGTCTGAAAACATTTTTTATCAGAATATTTTCTGCACTTTTTCTTTTTCTTATCCTTTCCGGATCATATAGTGCATTATCACAGGTGAAGAAGAAAAAAATTGAAATCAACCCGGCAGATTCTTCCCTGCTTGAATCTCATTCTCCAGGTAAAGCATCCCTTTATTCAGCAATTTTACCCGGATTGGGTCAGTTCTATAATAAAAAATACTGGAAGATACCTATTGTCTACGCGGGTTTTGGTACTCTTGGTTATTCCGTCACATATAACCAGAGAGGGTTTACTAAATACAAAAAAGCATATATCGACTTTACGGATAAACTCCCTGAAACTCAAAGTTATCTGGATTTGATAGGCGGTAATCTCGATCCTGTTGATTTTGATCCTGTTCTTCACCCTGATACATACGATTCTCAGCAAGAACAGTGGTTCAGTAAACAGCTTAGGAATAATATGGACTATTTTCGCAGAAACCGTGACCTATCCTATATTGGACTGATTGGCTGGTACCTGCTGAATATCGTGGATGCTACGGTTGATGCCCATTTATTTGATTATGACATTGGTGATGATCTTTCTTTAAAAGTTGAACCGCGATTAATGTATGCGGGCAAGGATATGAATACATTGGGCTTGCAGCTTAGTATTACATTTTAAGGTTTTTCTTATCTTTGACGCTAATTTTACATAGTCTGAAAAATAACAGGGGATATGAAGATAATATTATGCGTTTTGCTGGCGGTTGTTTTAGCACTGCCGGTTAGAGTATCAGGACAGAAAGACACTGCTTTTTTACACGAGGAGGTGTGGGATACCGGTTTTGACAAGAACCTCGACAGCCTGATGCAACTGTGGTATGTCAGGTATGCAGTTACTCCTGACAGCCTGAAGCTGCCTGTGGTACCGGAAAATGATATAATAATTCCTGAATATCCAGATTCAGTGTATATTGAAAGACTTAGCAGGATCCCCACACTGATACCCCTCACTTATAATAATATTGTAAGAAATTACATTCACGTTTATACAAAAAAACGAAGAGACCAGCTTGAAGTAATGCTGGGACTTGCTGATTATTACTTCCCGGTTTTTGAAGAAATTTTTGACTATTACGGACTCCCTACTGAACTAAAGTATCTTGCAGTAATTGAATCTGCGCTTAATCCCCGGGCAGTATCCAGGGTTGGCGCTACAGGTATGTGGCAGTTTATGTTCGGAACGGCACGGGCTTACGGTCTTACTATTAATTCTCTTGTTGATGAAAGGAGAGATCCGGTAAAATCAACCCATGCTGCTGCAAAGTATTTAAGCGACCTGTATGATATTTACAAAGACTGGACCCTTGTTATTGCGGCATATAACTGCGGTCCGGGTAATGTGAACAAGGCAATCCGCCGTTCGGGAAGAAAAAAAAGTTATTGGGATCTGTATTATTTTTTACCCCGTGAAACACGCGGGTACGTACCCGCTTATATTGCGGCTACCTATGCAATGAATTACTACGATGAGCATAATCTGTCACCCAGATCAATAAGTCTTCCTCTTGCTGCAGATACTATAATGATCAATGATAATCTGCACCTGAAACAGGTGTCAGAGGTTCTTCAGGTGCCGTTAGATCTGTTGAGGGATATGAATCCCCAATACAGAAAAGACATTATTCCCGGGAAGAGCCGGAGTTTTGCGATTAAGATCCCCGTAAACCACACACTCGATTTTATTTCCCTGCAGGACTCAATTTTTGCATATAAAGATTCAATATACTTCAATCCTGCAAATACAATTATTAATCCTACCCGGTCAAGATATGTTCCTCAGGCGCCGACCGGCAGAACAAAATTATACTATGCTGTAAAATCCGGAGACACACCGGGTCATATTTCGGAGTGGTACCATGTTGGATTATCCGATTTGAGATATTGGAACGGGATAAGGAATATGATCCGGGTAGGCCAGAAGCTGGTGGTTTACGTCCCTCCTTCAAAAGCTGAGAAATACAGGAAAATTAATTTCATGACCTTTGCCGAAAAACAGAGAAGTATTGGGAAAAGTGTGAAAACAAAAGACAACATCATTGTTCAGAACGTTCCTCTTAATCAGGATTATATTTATTACAAAGTAAGATATGGGGATAGTATCTGGAAAATTGCGCGCAAATTTCCGGGGGTAACCCAGTCAGAGATACTTCAGCTTAATAAACTGAGCAGTTCTGACAAGATCCATCCGGGACAACGTCTGAAAATCAAGAAAAAAAGCTGACGCAATATTTCACCGGGGCTATTAAATAGTAAAGTTCATAGCATTCTTTCAATCTTAGCTCCTTACTTGTTTCAGGCAGTTTCCTTCCCTCCTTCACTTGACTCACCCTCTATTTTTTTCGTATCTTTATTTTTATAAATACCAACAGCAGGCGTCCATTTAAATATGTCAAAGTCTTTTTACTTATTGCATAATAATTATATTTGTATGTATCAAGACTAATATTAAGCATATTGCAAAATGAATCCGGAAGAAGCATATAAACTTGAAAGAGATAAGATAATTCCTGCCTCACCAGACAATTTGATAAAAGAAAATATATCCTTTCTCCCACAAAATATTTCTACCTTAAAAGTTGAATCTTTGCAGGAAGACATTACAAGACGAAAGATCTTTATTGATACAGGGATTGAACATATTCACGTGAGAACCTACGACTCATTTACTGAGAATGATTCTGAAACATTAACAAAAAACATAATAATACCGAATAACGATGATATTCGGAAACTATTCAGGAAATCCGGGATTATAGAGTTATTAAGGAACACAGGAAACTCGACAAACAATGGTACCGAATCAATATATATTACAGGAAAACTTTCGGAGATTACTAAAAAGATATTAGGTCGTGGTGAATCAATTATGCCGGCAGCAGTTCTGTGGTCTGCAGCAAAATTCTTATTACACAGGGGGGAAAACAGGGAATTGGAGACGATTGGTATTATAGATCTCTCCGCATCTGGTTATATGATTATATGTATTGATAAGAACGAAGAATTGAAAGATGATCTGCTAATAGTAAATCCACGATGTGGAGCAGGAACCGGAATCAATTTAAGCAGGATTTTAAGTAAACTGGACATTAACAAGGAAGATGTTGATCAGCTTCTGGTTGATTATATTGGTACTGAGGGGAAAGCTGAACGTGAGCAGGTCCCTGTCAGATCTGACAGGTGTGGGGTATTCAGTTCTTCAGCTACAATCTCTGACAAGAACCAGGGAATTCCTCTCGATCGTGCGCTGGCCATAACAATGAAGTCTGAAGTAATGAAACCATGCAGGAAAATGTCCCGGGGGACCGATAAGGTATACCTGACAGGAGGAGTATTCAGATGGCAGTATGCCAGAAATTGTGCCGAAGATTTTTTGAAAGCCAACGGAGTAAAAGAGATTGTCTATGATGAGGAACAATCAATCTTAATGACAGGGATGAAATATCTGGTGGATAGCATTGGGAAAGACAATTTTCGAAAACAGAGTGCAGTGCGATTGAGAAAATCTGGTACCTTATTGGAATTGCCCTCTTTCAAAACATTAAAAGAAAAGTATGAAAAACAAGGATTGTATGAAAGGTTACCCAATCCGGAAATTGAAACTGTTTCGTCCGAAATATTTATGAATCTGCCGGTTAATATCGGTCTTGATATTGGTTCAGTCATGGCTAAGATTGTGGTAAACCACGCCACGACCGGGAAACTGCTATTTCAAAATTCCTATGATAATCACGGGGATACCATTAATACAATAAAACACATTTTCAGGAAACTAAAATCCAGGGGTATCGACAAATTAAAGATACAAAACATTGGAATAACGGGAAGTGGAAGATATCAGGTTCAGAAGGCTTTAAAGGCAATTTATCCGCATATTAAAGAAAGAATTTCCGTCCTGGTTGAAAATTATGCCCACGCAAGGGGATCAATTCAGCTTGCTAAAGATCATATTGTAAAATTAAAACGCAAAGGTATAAATGAAGTAAATGAAGACTTCTGTCTGTTAATTGATATTGGAGGTGAAGATACCAAGATCTCGGTCATTTCTCTCAAAAAGGAGGAACTATTTGACAATGCTATGAATATCAAGTGTTCTGCCGGAACCGGAAGCTTGATGGATACCCTTCAAACCTTATTTAATATTGAAGATATAGCAGAGGCCTATGGTAAAGCCTTCGAAGCGCAGAAAGCTTATGGAATTAATGCCACCTGTGCAGTATTTCTAATGGAAAATGCCAGAAAAATGCAGGCGGAAGGTTATAGTAAGGATGAGATACTGGCTTCATGCTGCTATGCAATTGTGGAGAATATGGCTCGATCCCTGTGGCACCAGTTAGAATTCCCTGATAATACCATAGCACTACTCCACGGTCAGACTATGCTGAGTGATCCCCTGCCGTTAGCAGTTACACACAGAGCACAGGAATATATGGGTTCGAAGACCTTCTGTCTGGTTCCACCATTTCCGGGGCACAGGGCATGTATTGGTCTCGTTAAAAGTATCGAAGACAAAGGTCTTCCGGAAATCGAAGAATACTGTTATCTGGATGATCTCATTGAACGTGAGTTTGATAAAAAAATTATAATATGCTATGGCGTAGCTTGTGAAGATAAAAATTCACGGTGCGTGAGAACGAAGCTATACTCTGAAGATATTCACGGCAATATTTCACTGACCCTTGGAGGCTGTACAGCAGTTAATGAGCTTGAGGCTCAGAGAAAGAGAGGTAAAAAGAACAAGATTCCTGAAGCATACAACGCAATATGGAAATTCATCGATGAGAAACTGCCAAAATCTGAGGACAAAAAAAGGCTGGTGATTCCAAGAAGCTTCGCTATCTCAGAAAAAGCCTTTTTCTTTGGAAAAGTGTTCGAACAATTCAATATACCGGTGCATATTGATAATGTGCAAGAAAAAGATATTATGGAAGGACAACCATTGTTTCCCATAGATACTTGCGCACCGAACATTGGTGCGACCGGACAATTTCTCCGTCTTGCCAGAGAACCACATGGAATTATCCTTGTACCCCAAATAGATTTTTTACCTGTTGAAGGAAAGAGTGTCGGCAGGACCTGTGCCACAAATCAGGGTGGGGTTCTTATCGCCCACCATTTCGCTAAAACAAAGTATCCTGAAGCCCGGTTCAAATTGTTTGATATAAGCCTGAACAAAACTGAGCCGCAAAACATTGCTGACCAGTTGTATGATGAATTTCATTCCATTTGCGAATACTATGAAGTGAACGTTCCAAAAGGCAGTTTAATTAATGCAATTATTTATGCTGCAAAGGAATATGAAAAATTGAAAAAAGAATTAGAAGGGATTACAGCGGATTTTATAGAAGAGGCGATCAACAAAAAATTAAATATTTCGATCATTTGTGCAAGAGAATATGTTCTGAATCCGGGAATTTATGACAACCACATTGGGAAACTTCTTAAAGACAAAGGTGTAGTTGCCATTCCTGCCTATGTGTTTGAAACATACCCTGACAGACAATTCGATTTCATCTATTGGAAAAATCCGCATGATCTAATGACTAAAGCCAATGCAATTTCTAACAAACGATTTCATCAAATAATCAAGCATCCCAGGTTAAAAGAACTTATTAAAAAAATTGAAAATGGGAATACAGAAATCCTGATGTCTGTTGTTACAGTTTCAACTTTCAGATGTGGACCGGACAGTGTAACCCTTCCCATTCTGGCAGAGATCACTAAAAATATCCCTTCACTATTGATTCAATCTGATGCAATGATTGCAGAACTGGCTCATCTTGAAAATCGTATAAACACGCATTTAAATCAATTAAACAAAAATTTACACAATGAGCTGTCCGGAAAGAAAAAAACGAATTTTTCCATAGGATTTTTAGATGAGTTCTCATTAGATGGTCTGTATAAGGAAACCGATGTAATTTATTTCCCAACCATGAACGATAACCGGGCAGTTATTTCTGTATTTAGAGCCTCCGGCCTATCAGTAATTGACAATTATAACGACAATTCTTACGATCTGGAAGAAAAAATCAAAACCGGCAGGAAATATGTAGGAGATTCAGTTTGTGCTCCATTGGCAGCTGTCTTTTCAGACATGTTAAATGCAATAGACGATTTTATCAGAAGAAAAGAGGCGGATGATCTTTTGGTCAAGGGGAAAGAGAGAGTAGTGTTATTTATGCATAGTGGTGACGGCCCTTGCAGACAAGGACAATATATAGATATATGCAAACTCAATTTTTACAGAATGTTTAAAAATTCCCTTAACCAAACCCCGGATGGACGGAACATATCCTTTCCAATAAAATTTCTGGTAAATATAACTACTGAATTAAATGACAAAGATGATTATATCCGTGAGGTAGAAAAATGGATAACCATACAAGGATTTCAGGCGATTATTGCGAAGGGCGTATTACATTCCATCTATTTAAAAGCCGGTTCAAACTGCAGGAATTATGAAGAATTTGAGAAATTAAAACTTGACTTCAGCAAATTAAAGCAAACTGTCTATGATATACTGGAGCATAATATAAAACCGGGTAAATTTGCCCGGTTTATCGTTGATAAAATTGAACGAAGACTTCCAAAGCTTGGCGGACTTGCTCAATATTTTGGTTACGGTTTGTATAATAACAATGGGATTAGGAGGATTTTAAAAAAGTACAATAATAAATGGTTATGTATTCAAAAAAATAAGTCAGATTTGAAAAACAGAAAAATAAAAATTCATATCGAAGGTGAGGTCTATTTACGAGTCGCCCAAATCGAAGAGATTCTCAAATTCCTTATAGATACTATTGGATTTGGATCTTTTGACCTGACCTACACCCCTTTGTGGTGTTATTTTGAATATATATTTGAATCAAGAATCATTTTTGCCAACAGAGATATTACGATGTACCAAAATAAACTAAAGTATGCCGATAAAAAGAGTGAGAAAGACAGATTAATGAATTTAATTAAAGAAAAGAAATGTCATATTAGAGAAACAACAAAGACCATTAATAATTTCAGGAATGTGTTAGCAGAACCCTTATATAAGGCTTCCGGTCTGAAAATTCCCTACAAAATGAAAAAGATCATTGCAGAAGCCAAACCGGTACTCTCTACATTCAAGCCATGCGGCGAACTTGTTCCTTATGTCGGTGAAACAATATCACAACTGAATGAAGGAACAGATCTGGTTCTGAATGTTGCCCCTGAAGGGTGTATGGTATCTTCATTGGGTGCGATCCTGACTCCTAAAATATTGCAATCTGTAAAAAATAACAAAGCACTAATTCAACATCTGTTTTCAACAGATGGTGAGCTCAATGAAGATCTTCTCCGTTTATCTCTGTTAAAAATATTAGGGCCTGCGAAATACTATTCACATTAAAGCGAGACCCCATCGACTCTTTAAGGTCTTTCTGCCATGGGCATCCCTCGGGAAGACCTTGGCAGGCCTGGGGTTTAAGATTCGTAAAAGAATACCGGTCCAGCTACCAGCGATTATCAGGGAAATATCGGTTTATAGACCGGAACAGAAAAAAATAAATCAGGACATAAAAACTATTTACAAATCCGGACCTTTACTGGTGCATATTTTAATCTAATCTTTCAGCTTTATACTCCATGATAACCTTCAAAACATTTTTACTGTCGTTTGCAGCATTCACCTGGTTGTTGATATGAAGAATTTTTCCATCAAGATCAATTATAAAAGTCCATCTTGCTGCTGTTACACCACGGGTTAAAGTCATTTCATTTCCTTCTATAACCCTTTTTATGGAGCCTCCGTCTTTTATAGGAACACCAAATTTTTTGGCTACTTTTCCATCGGGATCCGCGAGTAAGGTAAAGTTCAGATCATGTGCCTTTCTGAAAATTTTAAGATTCGCAGGATCATCCCCGCTTATGCCAATTACTTCTACATCCAACTCTTCGAGATTAATTTTGTCATCCCGGAAACTGCACGCCTGTTTTGTACAACCTCCCGTCATCGCGGCCGGGTAGAAGTAAACCACCAGTATTTTCTTTCCTTCATAATCGGCTGATTTCCATAATTTTCCGTCTTCATCAAACGCTTCGAATATTGGAGCTTTGTCACCAGCCTTCAGTTGCTTATCTTTATCAGGTGTGAAAGAGGAAATGAAAGGAAGTAATAATCCTAAAGAGAAAAATGAAATTGATTGTTTCCACAGTTTTTTCATGATTTTTGTTTTATAAGGTATAAATTATGCCTGAAACAACGGCGCTACACCGGCTGAAATCTTTTCCAATTCTGCAATTTCATCATTAGTTACAGGTTTGTGATTTTGTGCTATATCGAGAGCTATATCCCAGAATCCCGGGTCTCCCGGTGGAATTGCAGCGGTTACTCCTTGTGACAGAGTGAACCGTACCGATAGATTCGCAACTTTTTTGTCTTCAATAGGTATATACCAAAGTCTGTCATAGGGCTTTTTTGCACCCTTCGGAATTCCTGTAAATGCAAGCGCTTTGAGCGCCAGAATACCCATTTTTTTCTCTTTTGCCTTTTCAACCACTTTAGGGCCGAAATTACCCTGGTTCCAGCAAACAAAATTTATAGGATAAAGTATGGTATCAAAGTCGAATTTTTCCATAGCCAGAAGTGCTGCTTCCTCAGAATGGGCAGAAAATCCAATAAAACGGATCTTTCCTTGTTGTTTGGCTTTCAGAACAGTTTCCATTGCACCGTTAGGTCCAAAAGCTTTCTCAACATCCTCCTTTTTGGTCAGAGCGTGCAACTGATATAGATCAAAATGACCGGTTTTTAATTTTTTCAACGACTCATGCAACTCTTTTTCTGCTCCTGCTTTATCACGTTCAAGGGTTTTGCATGCCAGAAAGCATTGATCCCGGTATGGCTTCAGGGCCGGTCCGAGTTGGTCCTGGGCATTTCCGTAGGATGGTGCAACATCAAAATAATTGATTCCTCTTTCGAAGGCCGATGCCACCATGTTGTTTGCAGTTGCCTGTTCAACTCCGCTGACCAGTATGCCGCCAAACCCGATAATGGAAAGCTTTTCTCCTGTCTCTCCCAGTATCCGTTTGGGAAATTCAGTCTGCGATTCCAACTTTTCAATTCTTCCATAAAGAGGAAAGGCAGTTAATGCAACACCCCCGGCAAGACATTTTTCGACGAATATTCTGCGTTTCATAGTTGTTTGATATTAAGTTTGGTAGTTATAGAAATAGAGTTATGGAATACCGGAAATAACAAAACAATAAACTAAAGGTACTAATTTATTATTGAATCGAATATTTATTAAACAATTTTTTTGTTGCTTTTTAATTTGCCTGTTGAATAATTGCGCCGAAGAGTAGCAGGTTATTTCAAATGATGTCAATAGCAATTGGACTCACCGCATCACTGCAACACCGCATCACTTCAAAATTCATTATTCGATATTCATTATTCTCCTTTTCTTCTTTCCTGTCCTTCTCTCGTCACTCACCTCTCACCTCTCACCTCTCACCTCTCACCTCTCACCTCTCACCTCTCACCTCTCACCTCTCACCTCTCACCTCTGTCTTCCTACTACCTACTATTTACTTCTTACTTCTTCACTCACCTCTTCCTCTCTTCTTCGCGTCTCTGCGACTCTGCGTCTTTGCGGTTTATTTTTCTTCACTGCAACACTGCAACACAATTTATCCCTAAACATTCTGAATAATCCCCTGTTTTCTCTATATTTAGCTCCAAATTTTGATATACGATATGAAGCTGTTATCTGTAATTATTCCGGCATATAATGAAGAAGCAACTGTTTACCAGATACTTGAACATATTGTAAAGTCAAAAACCGAAGGGGTGCAGAAGGAGATCATCTTTATTGATGATTGTTCAACAGACCAAACGGTTAGCAAGGTGGAATTGTTCCGGAATGATTTTCCCGATGCTGATTTGAAGCTTATCAGACTTGAAAAGAATTCAGGTAAAGGGACAGCCGTCCACCGGGGTATAAAAGAAGCCGGGGGTGACTTTATTATAATCCAGGATGCTGATCTTGAATACCATCCGAGGGATTATAAAAAACTCCTGCAGCCAGTCCTCGAAGAAAAAGCCGATGTAGTATATGGTTCAAGATTCCAGGGATCCGGTCCGCACCGGGTTTTATTTTTTTGGCATTCACTGGGAAATAAATTCCTTACTTTCTTATCTAACCTCTTTACAAATCTTAACCTGACCGATATGGAAACATGCTACAAGTTGTTCCGGTCGGATATAATAAAAAAGCTCTATTTGAAAGAAAAACGGTTTGGTTTTGAGCCTGAAGTAACTGCCAAAGTTTCCCGGATACCGGGAATAAGAATTTATGAAGTAGGGATATCCTATTACGGGCGGAGATATTTTGAAGGAAAAAAGATAAAATGGAAAGATGGAGCCAGGGCTGTTTATTGTATTTTAAGGTACAATTTGTTTAATTGATTAAGCAAAATATCGCAAAACAAGTTTGCAGATTTTCGGCAGCTATGAGGGAAACGAATTGATTTGAGAACAATGATTAACGATTTTAGATTTAAAATGGCAAAAACAAATCAGAAATCGCTAATCGTTAATCGTTATTCTGAGATCAAAAGAAAGTGACAAGCATTTAATGGTTATAAATACAACTTATTGTAATTCTATTATATAGAGTCTAATAATTAACGCTACAAACATCGATAATTTCTTGATTTGGTTTGTCAAAATATGAAAACATTTGCCAGAATTTTTTCTTTCTAACTGTTAAACTATCCATATATCTATTGTGGGTAATTTTCTTCCTCATATACCACCATACTCTTTCCATAGGATTCAGGTCTGGTGAGTAAGGAGGCAAATACATTAATTCCAATTTTTGATCATGTTTCTCTAAAAAGGGTTTTAGCAGTTTTGCGTGATGATAGCGAACATTGTCTAAAATCATTACGATCTTCTCTTTGTTGTTGTATTTATAAAGAACTTTCTTGAGATATTTTTTAAATGATTGATAATTTCCTTTTTCAGATGTTTTCGCTATCACTTCACCGGATTCAATATTTACACACCCAAATAAAGTTACTCTTTCTCTCTTTTTTTGTTTTACAGCAATCTGAGGCTGTCTGCCTTTCTCAGACCATTTATATGAAATAGTAGCTGTATTGCTTAAACTGCATTCATCTTCAAATAAAAAAACCGTATTACAATCTGTTTCCAGAAGTTTTTTTTAACAGGTTCACAAATTCTTTCCGTTTTTGTGAATCAGATTCCGGGAAAAACCCCTTTCCCTTTTGATAACTCAATCCCAGCAGCTTCTTTAAAATAACATAGATGGTTGCTCTTTTATATTCAACAGCAAACTCTTTTTTAATAAAGTCTATTAATAAAGGGCCGGTCCATGTCTCTGTATTATAACCATATTCCTCCGGACTTTCTTTTAATACGATCTGGCGAATTGCTTTTAAATCTTCGTTTGATAGCTTGGGTTTTCTTCCACGACCAGGCAAATTCTTCAGGCCTTCAATACCTAACGCATTAAAGCGATTAGCCCATACAAGATAACGACTATGGGATTTATAATAAAATTCTTGTAACTTGCGCGAAGAAGTTCCTTTGGCTATTTGAATACAAGCCATTAGGCGCATTCCAATTTGATAATCCGGATTGCTCATTAACATTGATTCCATCTCTTCGACCGAGTAATTTGTGATAATAGGTTTTGCCATAACAATAA
>JADFQJ010000002.1 GCA_022561875.1 Bacteroidota bacterium
TCTCTTATCAGGTTTTTCCTTTTAAGCTCCCTTATCCTGGATTTAAAGGTATTATGGTTCAGATAAGGTTCATACAGCCTGTATCTATAGAATAATTCCTCAGCTGTAAAGTGCTCCCGTAAGCGGAGATACTCAAATATTTCTTTTATGCCTTTAAGTTTCAAGATTATAGTTTTAGTCAAAAATAATCAACTTTTACCACAAAAACAAAATATGTGGTAAAAGATTGAAAATAAACTTTAACCACAAAATCTAATATAGTGGTAAAAGGTGATTTAAAAATAATAATAATAAAAAGAAATTAATCGCGTATAGTTAATAAAAAGCCCACCATGTTAAAGTTTGGTATGATAGCCCAAACTTTACTAACTATCCTGGAAAAGATAGTGTAAACAGAAAACAGACACTGCGCTGCGAATAAATATTCAAATTAGATGTCTTCTTCTGAAGGCTATTCCTGAGCCAGATTTTAAATACTTTTCAAAATCAATAGCTTTATATTTATCAGGTTTTTATGCAGTTTTAACAAAGGTAACAATTTAGATAAAATTGTGGGTTGGCAGTGGACTGCGTCCACCGTAGCCCGGAGGAGCTTCAGCGAATAATATTAACATATAGTAGAAAAATGAAGCCCTCCTTCGCTATCACCTACGCTAAAGCTACGGAGATCAAAGAAAGCTACGTAGGGCGGAGGTGGAGTGAACCGGACAGTAGTCGAACTTATTTTAGAGAGATTTGCTTGGATTGGTAAAACTTAATAAGCAAATTTAAATTCTTGTGAACATCCAACCTCATATAGCTTATATTATTCAAAATAAATTACATCCGAATTATTGATCATGGTTCACCTATGATGAGAAAGTGGAAGAATGGCGATCGGTATTAAAATTTATTTAAAATGATTCCCGAAAACGGGTAGGATAGTTTACATGCTTTTTAGATATAATATGATTCCGCAGCAAGTTATTGAGTATTTTTGTTAAGTGTGCTTTGCAAAAATTACAAACAACCTATAATAATGTGTTCCAAATTGTGAGAGAAATAAAGCTATGAGTATAAATCCACATAAAGATTGTTTTCTTTAGCTTCATAAGACATTAAACAATAATGAAAAGAAAGATAATTCTTTTACTGAAGACCAGATTATTGAGTTGGCTAAAGGTGTTAGGTTTAAAAATAATATCCTTTACCATCACAAATATCACAGCTGTAAATCAATCCTTTACATCTGCAATGCCTGGCTCCCTCCAGTAAGCCGGTTGGTTTTTCTTTCTCACCTCCACTGAAAAGACTGATGCCAAACCAGTCATCCCAACTCTTCCAGCCATTATTCTTAAAAGCTATATCCGGACAAGCATAAATATTTTTTGCTTTTCGGCCATATTTAATAGAATTGCCATCACAATAATCTTTCCAGTCACTTATTGTCCCAAACTTAAGAGTCCTGACGAATTTCTTTGTCGTTTTAAAATCCTTGAATTGTATTTTAGTTCCAAGCCAATCTGACCAGCCTTCCCAACCGGCATCTTTATATTCCAGCCAGGGTTTAACAGGTATACTAATTTTATATTTCAAATTTAAAGGATTTTTTTGGCTAATATACTCCATCCACTGTTTTTTGCTTTTAAGCCTTAAACTTCTTGTAAATTCACAGGCTTTGAAGAATGAGCTATAAATCTTTTTGTCACTTGGGCTTATTAACCAGTCGGACCAACCTTTCCAACCAACATTCCTGTAAATTACATCAGGATTTTGCGGGATATTATCAGGTAATGATTCCTTATTTTTATATTCCTCCCCCAATAACGAACACCATTCTTCATAGTATTCCAGTTCGTACAACCTGGCAAAATTCCTTGCATTCTTAAAAGAGAGCCATTTCTCTTCAGGTTGATCCCATAACGTTAAATCGTTCATGACTCCGGGTATATGAAAAGTTTTTATTTATTTATTGTGAATTCGGTTCAAGCAGCGAATAAAGATAGTTGATTTGTTTGTTTTAAAAAAAAAGAAGCTCACCAACACCAAGGCTTCGGTGGGCGAAACCCTCCTGCTATCTGCTGCCAAATGCTTAGCGATGGGTGACGCTTAAGCTACGGTATTTTATTATTACCATAATTTTTTTCAGATAATTTTGGATGTTAAATCCAATATTATCCGATATATTTGGAATTTAATTCCAATATTGTCAGTTTTTTTATTATATTTGCTAAAAAAGCAGTTATGTATATCCCCCGAAAAATACATCAGGAAATAAAAAACCACCTTAAAAGAAAAGAATATACAATAATCACAGGCCCTCGTCAAAGTGGTAAAACATCATTAATACAAGCTTTATATAACGAATTAAAAAATGACGGACAAGCAGTAAGTTACATTACTTTTGAAGACAGGGATATTTTATCAGCTATTAATAATCATCCTGAAAATATTTTTTCTTTTTCACCCCGTCCCGGAAAACCATTAATGGGAGCAAAACCAACAAGTCAACCCGTTTTTCTATTTATTGACGAAGTTCAATATGCTACTGATCCTTCTAACTTTTTAAAATATTTGTACGACACCTATCGTGAAAATTTAAAAATCGTTGCAACAGGCAGCAGCGCTTTTTATATCGATAAAAAATTTACTGATTCTCTTGCTGGAAGGAAAAGGTTATTTGAATTAAAGACACTCGATTTTGAGGAATGGTTGATATTTAAAGATTTAGCCGATTTATCAGAGGAATTAAGTTTAATAAGAGACCGGAAAGAATATATTTCGCCCGTGCATTTAGAGTTAATGGATAAATTTAATGAATACTTGATTTTTGGCGGTTATCCCGAAGTTGTACTTGAAAATAATTTTGAGGAGAAAATAACTCTGTTAAAGGACATAAAAAACTCTTTTTTGAAAAAGGATATTGATGAGGCGGGAATAAGTAACCCTGATAAATTCTATAATCTGTTAATACTTTTGGCCGGTCAATCCGGAAATCTTGTAAACAGGAATGAGTTTGCAAATACGATTGGAGTTGATAATAAAACCATCGACAAATATCTTTATGTTCTTCAAAATTGCTTCCATATTGAACTGGTTAAACCATTTTATTCTAATTTAAGAAAAGAGCTTACCAAAATGCCAAAGGTTTATTTCAAAGATCATGGGTTAAGAAATGTTACACTAAATCGCTTTTTTGATTTTAAATTACGTGAAGACCAGGGTGCATTACTGGAAAATTATGTTTACAAACGACTGTCGGGCATTTACGATTCAGATGCAATACGCTTTTGGCGAACTACCGATAAAAAAGAAATTGATTTTGTTATCAGCACTTCATTCCGGGAAGGTTTAGCCTATGAAGTAAAAATGAATTGCAAAACAGTAAAGCTTGTCTCACTAAAAAAATTCAGCAATACTTATCCGGATTATCCGATAGAGGTTATTTCTTATGATATTGACACAAAATGCAAATGGGTTTTGAAGGTGTAAAATAAGCTTCATCATTGCATCTTAGGATGTAAACATACAACATAACGAAATTTATTATTGATGGACTGTGTCCACCGGCTTTGTTATCCGTAGCTTAAGCGAAGGATAAAGCCCGGAAGAGCCTTGAAGAAGTGGGCGAAGCCCTACTTCGCCAAGGCTACGTAGGGCGGAGGTGGAGCTGGAGGGAGTCGAACCCTCGTCCACACTGGGAGATCATATGGTTTCTACATGCTTAGTTCTGCTTGATTGTCGGGAAATGCCCGGTGCAAAACACCCAAGCCTGACCTTAGCTCTTTAAATTTCACCGGCAGACCAGAGCCTCCTGCCAACTAACTTTGAATTGCCTGCGCCTCGTTACCGGGTTGGAACAAAGTAAAACCGCCCGCGAGACGTCTCGTCCCGGTATCTGATACCGGGATTATGCAACTAACCTACTTAACTTCGGTCAGGCAGCGAGAGCGTATTTGTTTTCGCCATTTATGGTTTGTGATTGAGATTAACGAGCATAATCACCAAGCTCGGCATGCTTGCATAACATCTTGCCCGGATGTCAAAACCAGTCAGCCCCTTTGTTATGTTTATTCAGAAATGCAAATCTACAAAAAATAAGCCAGAAATGGAAGAAAAGAATGGAATGTTGGAATAGTGGAATAATGGAAAGATGGAATAATGGAAGAGGAGAAGAGACGACCGGGCGACTGGGCGACAAAGAGAAATTTCAAACCTCAAACATCTGGAACTTTGAACTTTTAACTCTTAACTTTTAACTTTTTGGAAGGATTGGAGGCTGAATTTAGCCGGAATGCAGACATGTTATTAACCAAAAATTATTTCCGGTTCATTTCATTTTCTTATTTTTAGAGTAAATTATTTTTTTGATCATTATGAAAACAAAAGTTGGAATACTCAGGGAAACAAAAACACCTCCCGACCGCAGGGTAGCAGTTACACCTTCACTGGCATTTGAGATGAAGAAAAAGTTCCCTGATGTTGAATTAAAAGTCCAGAACAGCGATTTGCGGTGTTTCAGTGATAAAGAGTATATTAAATCAGGTGTAATGGTTGAAAATGATATTTCCGGGTGCAATATCTTTATAGGAGTGAAGGAAGTGCATATTCCAGCCCTGGTACACGGTAAAACATACCTGTTTTTTTCACATACAGCTAAAAAACAATCCTATAACAGAGACCTGTTACAGGAAATAATCAGGAAGAAGATCACCCTTATCGATTATGAGTACCTGACAGATAAGAATAACCTTCGTCTTGTAGCATTTGGTCACTGGGCAGGTATTGTCGGGGCTTATAACGGACTACGCGCCTGGGGGGAGAGATACGATACTTTTCATTTGAAGCCGGCACATGAGTGCCATGATATGATGGAGATGTTGAATGAATTACAAAAAGCAGATCTCCCTGCAATAAAAATATTGATCACAGGTGGAGGAAGAGTTGCATACGGAGCTCTTGAGGCATTGGCTCCTTTGAATTTACGTGATATTTCGCCGGAAGAGTTTCTTACCGTGACCTATAATGAACCGGTATTCTGCAGGATCGATCCCGACCACTATGTTCGCAGGAAAGATGGCAGAACATTTGATCTTCAGCATTTTTTTAACCATCCCGCTGGATATAAATCCACATTCCGGCCTTTTACAAAAGTCACCGACCTGTTGATACTTTGCCATTTCTGGGATCCTGCATCCCCCCTGTTTATGACAAAGGAGGATATGCGGTCTGATGGCTTCAATATAAAGGTCATTGCCGATGTAAGCTGTGATATTGATGGTCCTGTTCCTTCAACGATCAGAGTTTCGACAATTGCCGAGCCGTTTTATGGTTATAATCCATTAACAAATGAGGAATCAGAGCCATTCGACAAGAAAAGCATTACCGTAATGGCGGTTGATAATTTGCCGGGTGAGCTGCCACGGGATGCCTCCGAGGAGTTTGGAAAAACGGTAATGGATAAAATTTTACCATCATTATTAGGTGACGATAAAAAAGGAATTATTGAACGGGCAACAATTGCTAAAGATGGAAAATTAACAAAGAAATTTGCTTATCTTCAAAACTATTTGGATGGGAAAGAATAAGGTAAGGTTTAGACAAAAATTTCTTATATAAACTAATAAATTTATAATAATGAGTATTTCAAGAAGGCGTTTTGTTAAAGTATTGGCAGGTTCGGCCGCCGGTGTTACTCTATTTGGAAGCAACATAAATTTGCTTGCAAAAAGTTATTCGCAAATTGTAGGCGCAAATGAAAAAATTAAAATTGGTGTTATTGGATGCGGTGGCATGGCCACTTCCCACATGAATGCTCTGTTGAAAATGCAAGATACAGACAATATAGAGATTGCCGCAGTATGTGATGTCTATACAAATCGATTAGAAAAAGCGAAAGAGTTAACTAATGCACAGGGCTTCAAAGATTATCGGAAATTGTTGGAGCAAAAAGATCTTGATTATGTACTTATTGCCACACCAGAGCACTGGCATTACCAGATGACCATGGATGCTATTGATGCCGGGAAGCATATTTATGTTGAAAAGCCAATGACCCACACTATTGAACAGGCCAAAACAATTACTGAAAAAATTACAAAAGCAAAACTTAAATTACAGGTAGGTGTACAAGGTATGTCAGACGATTCTTATGAAACTGCCCATAAAATGATTCAGGAAGATGTTCTCGGAAAAGTGGTTATGGCTCACATTGATTATTCCAGGAATTATGTTGATGATTTCTGGGCTTACAAAATTGATCGCGATGCCAAACCCGGTGTGAATCTCGACTGGGAAGCATGGCTGGGACCAGCGCCAAAACGACCCTGGGATCCAAGAAGATATTTCCAATGGAGACGGTATTGGGATTATTCAGGAGGGATTGCGACAGATCTGTTTATACACCGTGTAACAAGGATCATCAAATCGATTGGGCTAAAATTTCCGGATTATGTTACTGCCTCCGGTGGTACATGGAACTGGGTCAATAGTGTTGCTGAAATACCGGATACTTTTAATATAATGGCGGATTATCCGGAGAAATTAACCGTTATTCTTGTTTCATCCATGGCAAATGATATGCCAATCAGACATGTAATCAGAGGGCACAAAGCTACACTGGAGTTTACAAGAGATGGGTTCATAATAACACCACAGAAAGCCACAAACGAATCGGTGATAAGCGTTACAGGTGAAAAAGCAACAGGTGATAATGTTTTTGTACATAAAAAAACCGGTGCTGAAGATGTTACTTTACATCACCGGAATTTACAGGCTGCTATCAGAAAAAATGAAATCCTCAAATGCGATCAAACACTTGGATATTATGGTGTTGTGGTTTGTATGATGGGAGTTGAATCATTCCGTCAAAGGAAATATCTTAAATGGGACGCAAAAAATAAAACAGTTATTGAAAGCTAAAATTATTGTAACCAGTTAATAATTTTTTCTTGCTTTTTCCAGGAACCCCATCACTTAATAATATATATTTTTTGAAAAAACGTTTTCAATTATCCATGGAACCCTACTCTTAACCCGTAACCCGTAACACGTAACTACATATCCCTGTTAGCTAATCAGAACTTTAGATTCTTTTCAATGCACGGATTGTTTCAGTGGGATTATCTGAACTAAATACGGTATTTCCTGCTACCAGAACGTCAGCACCTGCTTCAACCAGTTTTTTCGCATTTGATAAATTCACACCACCGTCAACTTCAATGAGGGCTTTTGATCCGGTTTTTTCACGTAGTTTAACAAGTTTGTCTATTTTTTCATAAGAACTTTCAATAAATTTTTGTCCGCCATACCCGGGATTAACTGTCATTATTAAAACCAGTTCAAGTTCAGGCAGAATTTCTTCAAGCAGATCTACAGGGGTATGTGGATTAAGTGAAACGCCCGGTTTCATTCCCAGGGTTTTTATTACCTGCACTGTTCTGTGCAGATGTTTGCATGCTTCGTAATGAACAGTAAGGATCCGGGCTCCAGCTTCCTGAAATTCTTTAATATGTTTTTGCGGTTCTACAATCATCAAATGTACATCAAGAGGTTTTGATGCAAGTTTCTTAATAGTATTTATCAAATGAAATCCGAAAGAGATATTTGGTACAAAAACTCCATCCATAACATCAATATGAACCCAATCAGCTTCGCTATTGTTTATTTTATCAATTTCTGTTTTTAAACAGCTAAAATCAGCAGTCAATATTGATGGTGCAACAAGATGGTTCATTTAAGGCAGAATTTAATATTGAACAAAAATAAAAAATCCCTGAAGTTTAGGGAACTGATTTTTCAAAATATTTACTTAGAGTCCGTCTATAAAGTCCGAAAGTTTAAATAAATATTAAAAATCACAAATGACAAGCACCAAAATACAAATAAATCTCAAATTCCAATTACTAAAAAATCAAACAAATTCTTTTATATGTGCTGTTTGGGGTTTGTTTTTTCAAACATTGAGTATTATTTGTTATTTGTTTTTTGAGATTTGTTATTTATAAACGAAATATAGAGTTTATGGACAGGCTCTACTTAGTGAGTGATCCTGATAAAATTATGAGATTCTACCTGTCTGTTATTGAATCAATTTCAGCCCAGGTATGTTCTGAGGATCCGGCTTCGGGCTGTATTTTTAAGCCTTCTTATTGCTCTTTCTTTGATTTGTCTGACCCTTTCCCGGGTGAGTTTAAATACCTCCCCGATCTCTTCCAGTGAGTGCTGGTGACGACCGGAAAGGCCAAAATAAAGATTTAGAATATTTGCTTCCCTGTCGGTCAGTGTTTTCAAGGTCCTTTCGATCTCTTTTTTGAGGGAATCTGTAAGTAGTTTTTTTTCAGGGCTTTGAGAGTCTTTGCTAAGAAAAACATCATACATGTTTCCATCATCATCATGACCCAAAGGAGCATCCATAGATACATGCCTGCCCGAGTGACGTATGACATCCTTAATACTTTCAGGCGCCAGATCAAGCACATTACCTATCTCCCGGGCGGTGGGTTCTCTTTCATATTTTTGTTCCAGATTAGCAAAGGTTCTGTTAATCTTGTTTATTGAACCTATTTTATTCAGAGGCAGCCGGACAATTCTTGCTTGTTCTGCCAGAGCTTGCAGGATTGACTGCCTGATCCACCACACTGCGTAGGAAATGAATTTGAAACCCCTTGTTTCATCAAACCGTTGAGCGGCTTTTATAAGTCCGAGATTCCCTTCGTTGATCATATCCGGGAGGCTCAAACCCTGGTTTTGGTATTGCTTTGATACGGAAACCACGAACCTTAAATTTGACTTGATGAGTATACTGAGAGCATCAAGATCGCCTTTGTGGATTTTTCTGGCTAGCTTAACTTCTTCATCCGCAGTTATCAGATCAACCTTGCCAATTTCGTGAAGATACTTGTCAAGTGAGGCAGTCTCACGGTTTGTAACTTGTTTTATTATCTTCAGCTGACGCATGACTAAACTTTAGAGCAAAATCTTATACGGAAAAATAGAAAAAAAGTTTCATAAAATAACATTTTTAAAATTTATTTTGTGAATTATTTGGAAATGCTTATACTTGCAGTATATTTCCATGTCTCAAATTACATTCCTTTAAGTAAGTTTTAGTCCATATACATATTATCTCAATATACATACTATCTCAATACTATCTGAGAATTTCACAAAATCATTTTTATTAACCCAAATTTTTATTTTTTTCAAATGTACGATATACTTGAATTGAATACAAAGAAAGTTGCGGAATTAAGAGATATTGCAAAAAACCTTAAAATAAAAAGGGTAGATGCATTACGCAAACAAGATCTGATATATAAAATTCTTGACGAGCAGGCAATAACAGCTACCGATAAGAAAAAACCCGAATCTAAAAAGGGCGGGAGGATTGAAAAAGCTGAAGCAGAAAAGCTGAAAAGAGAAAGAATACCTTCCGGGAAGTTCGGAAAAAGAGGATCAGAAAAGCAAGATTTCAGCTCCCGGGATGACTATCAGAAAAAGCCTGCTAAACAGGATACATCGGAATCTTTCAGGAAGATGCAGGACTATGATAAAAGAACCGGTTCACACCAGATACCGGAAAAAACAGAAAAGAGGAGTAGTTTCAAAGAACCCGGTACACCAGTTCATACAGAATCACAGCAGCACCCGGAAAAAACGAAAGAGAGGAATAGTTTCAAAGAACCCGGTACACCAGTTCATACAGAATCACAGCAGCACCCGGAAAAAACGAAAGAGAGAAGGGATTTCAGAAAACCTGATAATGCAAATCATACCGGTCTGCACCAATCCCGGGGAAATGTAAATGAAAAAAAGGATTTTAAAGTGCCTGGTGCCGTAAGTTATCTCTCCCCGCAAAACAAAAGATTAGATAAAATTCAGGAAAGGTATGACTTTGAAGGGCTTATATTAAATTCAGGAGTTCTGGAAATAATGCCTGACGGATATGGGTTCTTACGTTCGGCTGATTATAATTATCTTAATTCACCTGATGATATTTATGTGTCACAATCACAGATCAAATTATTTGGGTTGAAAACAGGAGACAGTGTTAAGGGAAGTATCCGTCCTCCAAAAGATGGTGAAAAATATTTTCCGCTTATCAAAATTGAAGAGATTAACGGCAGGAGTCCGGATTATATTCGTGACAGGGCACCATTTGATTTTCTCACCCCACTATTTCCTAATGAGAAATTTATTCTTACCGGACCAACTGGAGGAAGCTTATCGGTAAGGATTGTTGATATGTTTTCGCCTATCGGAAAAGGACAGCGCGGACTGATAGTAGCTCAGCCAAAGACCGGAAAAACAGTCCTTCTTCAGGAGATTGCCAATGCCATTGCCAAATATCAGCCCGATGTTTACCTCACGGTACTTTTAATTGACGAGCGACCTGAGGAGGTAACTGATATGTCAAGGAATGTGAGGGGTGAAGTAATTGCCTCAACATTTGATGAACCTGCTGAAAGACATGTCAGGGTGGCCAATATTGTGATTGAAAAAGCAAAAAGAATGGTAGAATGTGGTCATGACGTGGTAATATTGCTTGATTCGATTACACGTCTTGCACGGGCTTTTAATACTATTTCGCCCGCTTCGGGAAAAGTACTCTCGGGTGGTGTGGATGCTAATGCGTTGCACAAGCCTAAACGGTTTTTCGGCGCTGCCAGGAATATTGAAGATGGTGGTTCACTTACTATTTTGGCAACAGCTCTTACTGATACCGGTTCAAAAATGGATGATGTGATTTTTGAAGAGTTTAAAGGTACAGGAAATATGGAACTTCAGCTTGACAGGAAACTTTCCAATAAGCGGATCTATCCGTCTATAGATATTCCTGCTTCAAGTACAAGAAGGGAAGACCTGTTGCTGGATAAAAACATAATGAATAAAATATGGATACTCCGGAATTATCTTACAGATATGAATTCTGTTGAAGCTATGCAATTCCTCCGCGACCGTATTTCCCAAACGAAATCAAACGAAGAGTTCCTGATATCTATGAACAGTGGATAATACTACTGCGTATTAATAATATGATACAGGATTTTTCTCCCGTTTTTATTAGTGATAAATCTCATCTTTTTCCCGCTTTTTTTGTTTTATATTTGGGTTCCGTTCATAATTCAGTTAAGGTTATTATAAATAAAAAGAACACAGCTTTGTAAAGGCTGAGGCAAAGGCTAAGGAAAAGAAAAGATTTTAGGATTTTATAAAATTATTAATTGGAATGACAAAAAAGAAAAGATTTATAACACTTGATGGGAACACTGCTGCTTCACAGATAGCATATATGTTTAGTGAGGTTGCATGTATATACCCGATTACGCCATCTTCCACTATGGCAGAAAATGTTGATGAGTGGGCAGCCAATGGCAGGAAGAATATTTTTGGAGAGGAAGTTGTAGTATCTGAAATGCAGTCGGAAGGAGGTGCATCCGCTGCGGTTCATGGTGCACTGCAAGCAGGCGCTCTTTCTTCAACTTTTACGGCATCCCAGGGTCTGCTTTTGATGATACCCAACATGTATAAGATAGCCGCAGAGCTTTTACCCGCTGTGTTCCATGTAAGTGCCCGTAGTGTGGCTGCACATGCACTTTCAATTTTCGGAGACCATAGTGATATTTATGCAACCCGTCAAACAGGGTTTGTCATGTTAGCAAGTGGCAATGTTCAGGAGGTTATGGATCTCGCAGCAGTGTCTCATCTTTCTGCAATAAAAACAAGTCTGCCGTTCCTTCACTTTTTTGATGGATTCAGGACATCCAATGAGGTACAAAAGATTGAATATCTGGATCAGGACGAACTTGCAAAACTTATTGATTATAAGGCTTTGGAAAGATTCAGAAATAATGCTCTTAATCCTGAGCACCCGGTTACAAGGGGTACTGCTCAAAATCCGGATATTTTCTTCCAGGCCAAGGAGTCAATAAACAGGTTTTACGAATCGGTTCCTGACCAGGTTGAAGCTTATATGCAGGAAATTAAAAAGCTAACAGGAAGGGAATATCATCCTTTTAATTACTATGGAGCACCTGATGCTGAGAATATTGTTATTGCAATGGGATCAGTTACCGATACTGTGAGGGAAGTTGTGGATTGGCTGAATGACAAAGGAGAAAAAACCGGGCTGATATCCGTTCATCTTTACCGGCCGTTATCAGAAAAATATTTCTTTAATGTTCTGCCGGAAACAGTGAAGAGAATAGCTGTGTTAGACCGTACTAAAGAACCAGGTTCAAATGGAGAACCATTATATATTGATGTCAGGAATTTATTTTACGAAAAGGAAAATAAACCTCTGATAGTGGGTGGAAGGTATGGATTAAGCTCAAAAGACACAACACCGGCTCATATTATTTCAGTATTTAAGAATTTAAAGCAAAATGAGCCTAAAAATCATTTTACTATCAGCATAATTGATGATGTTACATTTACTTCATTACCAATTACTGAGGAAGTAGTTGTTGCTCCTGAAGGAAGTTTTGAAGCAAAATTCTATGGAATCGGAGGAGATGGTACTGTTGGGGCTAATAAAAATTCGATAAAAATAATTGGTGAGTCAACCGATAAATATTGCCAGGCATATTTTGAATATGACTCCAAGAAATCAGGTGGCAGTACAATTTCTCACCTTCGATTTGGTGATCACCCCATCAGATCAATTTATTATGTAAATAACCCTGATTTTGTTGCATGTCATGTTCCGGCATACCTTTGGAAGTTTGATATCCTCAAGGGTATAAAAAAAGGTGGCACCTTTCTGCTTAACAGTATCTGGGATGAGGAAGAAATAAAGAATAAACTTCCTGATGCAATAAAGAAAACCCTTGCTGAAAAAGAAATTAATTTCTATATAATCAATGCAACAAATATTGCTGAAGAAATAGGGTTGGGTAATAGAACCAATACTATTATGCAATCAGCTTTCTTTAAAGTTTCAGAGGTAATTTCTTATGATTCTTCTGTGAAAGAGATGAAGGAACTGATTAAGAAAACATACGGCATGAAAGGGGAGAAGATCGTTAATATGAATATCGCAGCCGTTGATAAAGGTGGTGATATGATTAAGATCAATGTACCTTCAGAGTGGAAAGACCTGAAGCCCGGATCCCGGGAAGAAAGAAAAGATGTACCTGATTTTGTACGTGATGTGGCAGACAGGATCAACCGTCTTGAAGGAGACCAGATTCCTGTTAGTGCATTTACAGGCAGAGAGGATGGCTCATTCCCGGCTGGCACCACGGAATATGAAAAGCGTGGTATAGCTGTTAATGTTCCCGAATGGATACCGGAAAATTGTATCCAGTGTAATCAGTGCGCTTATGTATGTCCTCACGCTGTTATCCGCCCGTTCCTGCTAACAGATAAAGAATTAAAAAATGCTCCTGAAGGAACAAAAACAATTGAAGGGAAAGGAGGAATTAAAGGATATCACTACAAGATACAGGTAAGTGTACTTGATTGTACAGGTTGCAGTAATTGTGAGGAAATTTGCCCCTCAAAGGAAAAATCACTTGTTATGAAACCTCTTGAAACTCAAAACGCCGAAATTGAAAGGTGGAATTATATGCATAAAGAGGTTGGATATAAGGAAAATGTTGTACCAAAGGATAAGACAGTTAAAAACAGTCAGTTCGCTAAGCCTTTGTTTGAATTTTCCGGCGCTTGTCCGGGTTGTGGTGAGACACCATATATAAAAGAGATAACCCAGTTGTTTGGCGACAGAATGATAATAGCTAATGCAACCGGCTGCTCATCAATATACGGTGGTTCAGCACCTTCATCTCCTTATTGTACAAATGATAAAGGATATGGCCCGGCATGGGCAAATTCACTTTTTGAAGACAATGCTGAATATGGCTATGGTATAGCAAAAGGTGTTAACCATTTACGAAACCGTATCGCTTTGAAAATGAAGGAGGCATTGAATGATCATATATCAGATGCTGCAAAAGATGCTTTCAGGGAATGGATTGATAATAAAGATAATGCTGAAGGATCGGTTGTTGCTTCCGAAAAAGTACTTAAGGCTCTTAAGCAAGAAAAATCCTCCATTGCAAAAGAAATTCTCGATCTGAAGCAATATCTGGTAAAAAAATCAATCTGGATATTTGGTGGTGACGGATGGGCTTATGATATTGGTTACGGAGGACTTGATCATGTTCTGGCATCAGGTGATGATGTCAATGTTCTTGTCATGGATACCGAGGTTTATTCCAATACAGGTGGACAATCCTCAAAAGCAACCCCAATCGGAGCAGTTGCCAAGTTTGCCGCTTCAGGGAAAAAGATCCGTAAGAAAGATCTTGGTGCAATGGTCATGATTTATGGATATGTGTATGTTGCACAGGTTGCTATGGGTGCAAGCCAGTCGCAATATTTTAAAATACTGAAAGAGGCCGAAGCTTATCCCGGGCCTTCAATGATTATTGCCTATTCACCATGTATTGCACATGGTTTGAAGATAGGAATGCAACCACAGGCTGAGGCAAAATCAGCAGTTGAAGCCGGCTATTGGCAATTGTATCATTATAATCCAATGCTTGAAGCAGAAGGAAAGAATCCGTTTGTTCTGGATTCAAAAGAGCCTGACTGGGATAAATTCCAGGATTTCCTCAATTCTGAAGTAAGATTTGCCTCGCTGACAACATCATTCCCCGAAGAAGCAAAAGTATTGTTCAAAGCGGCTGAAGAGAACGCAAAGTGGAGATATAACTATTACAAGCGTATGGCAGATATGAAATATGCCAAGTAAATAATTCAATTGATTAATAATAAAAAACTGTGGTTTGGGAAGATATTTAGGAATAGATTATGGAAAGAAAAGAACCGGTTTGGCTGTAAGCGACCCAACAAAAACCATTGCCAGTCCCTTAACTACAGTTTTAACACATGAGCTTCCTTCTTTCATTGAATCTTATGCGGGTGATGAGAACCTCGAAGGTTTTATCATTGGTTATCCACGTCAGATGAATAACAAACCATCTGAAATAGTGAAATATATCAACCCCTTCATCAAATATCTCAAAAAAAAATATTCTGATATTCCGGTTTACCCGGTTGATGAACGGTTTACTTCTAAGATAGCAATGCAGGCAATGGTTACCGGGGGGATGAAAAAACAAAAGCGCAGGGATAAAGCAAATGTGGATAAGATAAGCGCTGCAATTATCCTGCAGTCTTTCCTTGACCGAAAAGAATAAAAGAATTGATTAAAACTTAAATTACATGATTTTACCTGTTTATGTATTTGGACATCCGATATTAAGAAAAGCGGCCGGTGAAATAGATAAGGACTTCAACAACCTTAAGCAGTTTATTGAATATATGTTTGAGACTATGTCTGAATCTGACGGGATCGGACTGGCAGCTCCGCAAGTGGGTAAATCTGTTCGGATATTTATTGTCGATGCTACTTCTCTTGAGGATAAAGATCCTTCACTTAAAAATTTTAAGAAAGTATTTATTAATCCCATTATCATGGAAAGGACCGGGGAAATTACTCCTTTCAACGAAGGATGTCTTAGCATACCGGGGATCAGGGAGGATATATCACGCGAATCAGAGATCAGGATAACTTACTATGATACGGATTTTAATTTTTATGATGAATTGTATAACGGAGTACCCTCAAGGATAATCCAACACGAGTATGATCACCTCGATGGCATTTTATTTACCGATCGTGTAGCCCCTCTTAAAAAGCGCCTTTTGAAGAATAAGTTGAGCGGAATTTCAAAAGGTAAATTCGATGTAGATTATAAAACGGTTCTTCCCGGGAAAATTAAAGTTTTCAGACCTCAGCCTTCTTAATTACTTTGCGAAGCTATGTTCTTTTTCCTGGTTAGAAGTTATTTCTGTCTGGTTTTTATTAATTTTACCTTAATGGTCATTAATAACCAGCTGAATGGTAAACCGGTTTTTCAGTGAAGTTCCTTTCCTGAGGCTAATACTGCCGTTCTGTGTTGGGATACTGTCAGGATTTGCGACCCAATTAGAGAGATCTTTTCTGGTTGTTGGGTTATTAATTATTTTATTGGCTGTTGGAGCAGACCTGATTCTTAAAATTTCGTCAAAGTTTTCACGGGAATGGATATATGGAATTCTACTCCAGATGATCCTGTTTATGTCCGGATTGCTGGTTGTGGACCTGAGGAAATCATTTCCTGATTTCAGGGATCATTTGAATGATAACAATCTGGTAATTGTCGATCTGGTGGAATACCCTGAGGAAAAACCAAAAAGTTACAAGATCATTGCCAGGGTCAGGGCAGTAAAGGATCAGGGTGATTGGGAGCAAACCGGAGGGAAGTGCCTGATCTATTTTCGCAAAGAAGATAATTCGGAAGATCTTATGCCTGGTGACCGGATAATTTTTATTTCCCGTTTCAGTGAGATCCCTTTTAACGGGAACCCTAATGAGTTCAACTACAAAAAGTATATGCACCGGCACGGGGTATATAAACAAATATTTCTTGAAAAGGGAAGTTGGGAAAAGATAGGAGAAAATAAGGGAAGCCCGTTGCTTCTGGCAGCAGTGAAAATGCAGAATCATTTATTTCAGAAATACAGGAAATATGGTTTGAAGGATGATGTACTGGAGGTTGCCGGAGCCCTTACTTTGGGGCTTAGAGAAAAACTGGGGGACGAGATTAAACAGTCATATACGGTTTCCGGTTCGATACATATTCTCGCAATAAGCGGGTTGCATGTTGGTATCTTATATATGGTATTATTTTATTCTTTATCTTTTCTTAAAAAGATACCTTATGGAAAGATTGTCATGGTATTGGTTATTTTGGCTGCTTTGTGGTTTTTTGCATTATTAACCGGTTTGTCCCCTTCAGTTCTTCGGGCAAGCACAATGTTTTCGTTTGTCCTCATAGGTCAGTCTCTCAGACGTCATTCCAATGTGTATAACTCCCTGGCAATTTCAGCATTTATCCTTCTTTTCATTAATCCGACATTGATTTCCAATGTGGGATTCCAATTGTCCTATTGTGCTGTGTTGGGAATTGTTATCGTTCAGCCCCGGTTGCATAACCTGATGCGCAGCAGGTTTTGGTTAATTGATAAAATGTCGGGTTTGGTTGCAGTGTCCTTCGCAGCTCAACTGGCTACATTTCCACTTAGCTTATTCTATTTTCATCAGTTCCCTGTTTACTTCTGGCTTACCAACATAATTGTAATACCTTTTACAACGATCATACTTTACTTCGGACTTCTGTTTTTTTCAATATCATTTTATTCGCCGGCTGCCGGATTTATCGGAAAAATCATGGCCTTTCTGGTTAATGGTATGAATAATAGTGTTGAAACAATCAGAGAATTTCCTTTGTCGTTAATTGACGGGATATCTATTTCGGAGATTGAAAGTGTTGCTCTTTATTGCCTGGTAATTTGTACAGGTCTGTTTTTGGTCCGGAGAAAAGGTGTGTTTTTTCTTCCGTTGCTTGGTTCAATTTTATTTTTGTTATTAATGAATCTGTATCAGTTGTACGGGGTGCTCAGGCAAAAAAGTGTCGTATTATACAATATCAAAGATGTTACAGCAATAAATTTTATTGATGGCAGAACAAGTTACATGGTTCATGATGCCGGTGAAAAAAATCTGGATGATCAGCTAAATTATTATACTAAAAACCATCTGAATGTATCCGGGATAAAAAAACATATTATGTTTTCACTGGCATCCTTTTCAGAGAATATAACTGAGATTCGCGGCGGCTCTCTCTTTTTTCATAAAGGGTTTGTGAAGTACTATGACATACATTTATTTGTTTATTCTGATAATTCACAAAACAGATTCGCCGGTGGTAAAAAAGTAAATATTGATGCCCTTATTTATTCAAATCCTGCCGGTATGAACATAAGTAGCATGAAGAAAAGATTGATTTTTGATAAGGTCATAATAAGTTCTTCAATACCGGAATGGAAAGCACGTCTGCTTCAGGAGGAATGTAATAAAAGTAAAATCGCTTGTCACCGGGTGAGAAATGACGGGCCCTCAATTTTTGAGTTATGAAATCAAAATACATTCTAAATTATTAACAATTCAGGTAAAA
The DNA here is from genome assembly GCA_022561875.1 of Bacteroidota bacterium. GTDB lineage: Bacteria > Bacteroidota > Bacteroidia > Bacteroidales > VadinHA17 > JADFUQ01. The sequence continues at coordinate 18,048 of JADFQJ010000002.1, forward strand.
AAATTGGTTAATTATCCCGATTATCTGTTAATTTGCCAAATTATTAATAAAACCGAAATTAGAAGTTTTATGAGAATCATTATAGGAGGAGCCGGGGAAGTAGGAACGCATCTTGCAAGGATTTTAAGTAATGAGAACCACGATATTGTGGTTATCGATCCTGATGAGGATAAACTGCATTTAATTGACTCATCATTGGATGTCTTGACTATGCCGGGCTCAGCTACTTCAATTGAACTTTTAGAGGAAGCCGGGATAAAAAAGGCTGACTTGTTTATTGCTGTGGCGAATACGGAACACACCAATATTACGGCTGCTATTCTGGGGAAAAAACTGGGCGCTGATATAACTGTTGCCCGAATAGATAACAATGAGTTCCTGAAAGAAACAAACACTAAACTTTTTAAAAGTCTTGGAATTGATTACCTTATCTATCCGGAAAAGATAGCATCACGAGAGATAATTGGATTGTTACATCAGACAGGAACAACTGATTTTATTGATTTTACAGGAGGAATGCTTTCTTTGTTCGTTCTGAAACTCGACGAAGATGCGCCTATTATAGGTAAGACCCTGCAGGAAGTGACCATGAATGAAGATGCCCTGAATTTTAGGGCAGTTGCCATAACCCGTAACGGAAAAACAATAATTCCGCGTGGTGATGATAAATTTAAGCTTAACGATACGGTATATGTTGTTTCAAACAAGGAAGGACTTAAAGATATTTTTAAATATTCCGGAAAAGAGCAATATGGTATCAAAAACCTTATGATATTAGGAGGAAGCCGGATTGGTAAATTGACGGCTATTAATCTTGAAAATGAGTACCAGATTAAGTTGATTGAAATTGATAAAGCAAAAAGTATTCAGTTGGCAGACATTCTGGAAAACACTTTAGTGATTAATGGCGACGGACGTGATATTGATCTGCTTAATTCAGAAGGATTGCAGAATATGGATGCCTTTATTGCAGTTACAGGTAATTCGGAAACAAATATCCTCTCTTGTCAGCTTGCCAGGAAAATGGGTGTGAAGAAAACTATTGCAGAGGTTGAAAATATGGAATATATCAATCTTGCAGAAAGCATCGGAATTGATACAATAATCAATAAGAAACTTATTACTGCCAGCCGGATATCCAGATTTACCATGAGCGCCCAGGTTTCTATGATCAAGTGCCTTATAGGTACTGATGCTGAAGTGCTTGAGTTCATTGTAAAACCGGGGTCAAGAATAACGAAAGGTCTACTGCGGGATATTAATTTTCCCAAAGATGCTCTGGTGGGAGGTATTATCAGGGGCAAAACAAGTTTTATCGCTACAGGTGCGACCAGTGTTGAAGCAAATGACCGGGTTGTTGTTTTTACTCTCCCTTCCGCAATACACAAAATTGAAAGTTTTTTCTAGCTGAATTAAATCATGATAAAATTCAGGATCATCGTTAAGGTGTTGGGATTGCTCCTTTTACTCGAGGGACTCTTCATGCTTTTTGCAATTCCTTTTTCTCTATATTATCATGATCCTGACCTGTTTCCAATACTTATATCTTCAGGGATCTCTATTCTGACTGGCGGGCTTGCCTGGATATTTTTCATTAAAGCGCCAGGTAGCTTTGGCCGGCGCGAAGGATATATAATTGTTACTTTTGCCTGGATCATTTTTTCTTTTTTCGGCTGTCTGCCATTCGTGCTCAGCGGAGAGATCCCGAATTTTACTGATGCATTTTTTGAAACCATGTCAGGTTTCACAACTACCGGCGCCACAATCCTTAATGATATTGAATCGATGTCTCACGGATTATTACTTTGGCGTAGTATGACACAGTGGATAGGGGGTATGGGAATTATTGTCCTGTCGCTTGCCATTCTGCCTATTCTGGGCATTGGAGGTATGCAATTATTTATTGCTGAAGTACCGGGTCCAACCCCGGATAAGCTTCATCCCAGGATTAAAGCTACTGCCACACGTCTTTGGGGTATTTATATAATTTTTACCGGTTTTGAGACTGTATTATTACTGTTCGGTGGTATGAACTTGTTTGATGCTATCTGTCACTCATTTACAACCATGGCAACCGGCGGTTATTCAACAAAACAAGCCGGCATAGCATTTTATACCTCACCCTATATCCAATATGTTATTACATTTTTTATGTTCCTGGCCGGAACCAACTTCACCCTCTCATACTTTGCACTTCACATGAAGTGGGGAAAAGTATGGAAGAATGAAGAATTTCGTTTCTATATTGGTCTGATACTGAGTATTACCATCATTGTATCAATTGTTCTGTATTTCACTGAGAACTTATCTGTTGAAACATCATTCCGGAATGCAATATTTCAAGTGGTATCAATTGTTACAACTACCGGGTATGTTACGGCTGATTATACTAAATGGGTACCGTTTTTATGGGTAATTATCTTTATGCTCATGTTCACCGGGGGGTCAGCAGGATCAACGGGTGGAAGTATTAAGATGATGAGGATACTGTTATTGTTTAAGAACAGCTTGCTTGAATTGAAGAGAATGATCCATCCGAATGCTATTTTGCCTGTCAGGTTTAATCATCGTTCAGTTTCTTCACAGATCATCTCAAATGTGCTGGCTTTTATAATTTTTTATATGTTAATTACTGTTTTTGGAGTTATAATTATCTCGTTTCTGGGCTATGATCTGAACACATCCCTTGGGGCTGTAGCAGCTACTCTTGGCAATATAGGTCCCGGGATAGGAGCAGTAGGACCGGCAGAAAACTATTATCATTTCTCCGGTTTTGGTAAATGGTTCCTTTCATTCCTGATGTTGATGGGCCGACTTGAACTGTTTACTGTTATTGTAATTTTCGCACCATCATTCTGGAAGAAGTAGGATAATTAATAACACTTTTTTTCAACTCCTGATTTGCCCTAATCCTTCCCTGATCACCAACGGTTCATCCCCGGTGCAGTCAATTACTGTCGATGCCTCATTTTTTCCAAAGCCGCCATCAATAACTATGTCAACCTTGTCCCTGTACTTTTCGAATATCAACTCAGGGTCGGTGGTATATTCAATAACATCATCAGGGTCGTGGATTGAGGTTGTGAGAATTGGTCTGCCCAACCGGCGGACTATTTCAAAAACAATATTATTATCAGGTATCCTTATTCCAATTGTTTTCTTTTTGGTTTTAAATATTTTCGGAACCTGGCTATTTGCATGCAGGATAAAAGTAAAAGGACCGGGGAGATTCTTTTTCATTAATTTGAAAACATCGTTGCTAACTTGTTTTGTGTACTCGGAAAGATGGCTCAGATCATGAAAGATGACAGAGAAGTCGAATTTTGACGGATCTACTCCCTTGATACGTGCCACTTTTTCAATGGCCCGGTGATTTTTCAGATCACACCCCATCCCATAAACGGTATCTGTAGGATATATAATAAGTCCGCCTTCATTGAGGATTTCTGCAACTTTGTTCAAATGCTTTTCGCTGGGGTTATCTGCGTAGATCTTAATTAACATATTTTAATAATTATCCTGATCCATCGATTTAATTAAACAGGGGTATAAAATTATTAAATTATTTTAATTTTTAACTCTTAACCCGTAACTCATAACTCATAACTTTCTTAACCCGTAACTCATAACTCATAACTTTCTTAACCCGTAACCCGTAACTCGTAACTCTCTTAACCCGTAACTCGTAACTCTCTTAACCCGTAACTCGTAACTCTTTTAACTCGAAACTCTTAAAAAAAAGTGGGTAAGCTACTTATATCGCACCGCTACAACCGCTTACCCTTGCTACCTTCCAGTCCTGGGGGAGTTCAGCAGGAGCTGGCCGTATAAGACTTACCCGGTGCAAAATTAGTAACTTTTATTCATACTGCAAACCGATCCTGATTCTTAATGCCTCTTTATTGAAAATGTGCAGAAAAGTTTATATTTGTCAGGTATTACAAAAAACTCTTAATCATGGAAAAGAAAGGTTCAGTTTGGCAGGCAACTTTAAATTCAGGCCTGATTCTTGGACTTGCACTCGTTATCTATACTCTTCTCTTGTATTTTTTTGATCAAACCTTAAATAAAACATTAGGCTATGTTTCTATCCTGATCATTATTATCGGTTTGATACTGGGCATCAAATCATTCCGTGATGATTTCAGAGGCGGTGTGATGTCGTATGGTCAGGGCATTGGTGCCGGAACTATAATTGGTTTATATGCCGGGATCATCATGGCAATATTCACCTTTTTGTTGTATAAAGTTATCGATCCTGACCTCATAGGTAAATTGCTGACTTTTACTGAAGAAACATACCTTGAAAGTGGCAGAATGCCTGAAGAGATGATTGATCAGATGATGGAGCGACAAAAGAAGTTTATGACACCATGGATAATGTCGATAGGCGCAATTATTAATTATGTGTTTTTCGGTGTCGTTGTCTCCCTGATCGCTTGTATTTTCCTGAAGAAAGAAGGCGACCCTTTTCAACAGGAAGCAGCAGAACTTGAAAAAAAAGCTGAGTAGCAGAGAATTAATTAGTTTATGGATCTTACAGTAGTAGTTCCCCTTTTCAATGAGGAAGAATCACTTCCCGAATTGGTGAGTTGGGTTGAAAACGTGTGTGTCAGCCGGAAGCTTTCATTTGAGATGATATTAGTTGATGATGGAAGCACTGATTCGTCATGGGCGGTTATTGAAAAGTTATCATCGGAAAAGGGTTTTATTCGTGGTATCAAATTCAGAAGAAACTATGGTAAATCAGCTGCTCTTCACAGTGGTTTCCGCTCTGCAAATGGAAACGTAGTTATTACTATGGACGCTGATTTACAGGACAGTCCTGATGAAATTCCAGGATTGTATAAGATGATCATAGAGGAGGGGTACGATCTTGTTTCCGGCTGGAAAAAGAAAAGGTTCGATCCGTTTTCCAAAACCCTTCCAAGTAGATTTTTTAACAGGACAGCCCGGAGTGTTACCGGGATACCGTTGCATGATTTCAATTGTGGCTTGAAAGCATATAAGAAGGAAGTTATACAAAATATTGAAATTTTTGGTGAGATGCACAGGTACATTCCTGTTATTGCCAGGCAGGCAGGGTTTACGAAGATCGGAGAAAAAGTGGTGCAGCATCAAAAAAGGAAATATGGCGTTACAAAATTTGGAATGAGTCGTTTTATAAAAGGATTTCTTGATCTGTTGACAATCGGTTTCTTTTCAAGGTACGGTAAGCGCCCCATGCACCTTTTTGGTACTCTGGGAACTCTGATGTTCCTGATCGGATTTCTGGCAGCCGGATGGCTTGGCGGGGTGAGAATATATCAAACTGTAAATAACATTGCAGCCGGCAGGGTTACTGAAAGTCCATATTTCTTTCTTGCCCTTACGGCAATGATCCTTGGAACACAATTATTCCTGGCAGGATTCCTGGGTGAGCTTATTTCCCGGACATCCTCTCAACGCAATCAATATCAGATAGAAAAAAAGATCAATTGAAAAGGCTTACCATGAATTGGAGCCATTGGTTTGGGAATGTCACTGAAAACACTCTTTAACCTGGTTTCGAGACCACCTGCAAGTATAATTGCTTCTTCAATCAATACTGTTTTACTAAAGCCCATTTTTCAGCACTTCTTATTATTATGCTGATTATTTATCGATTCAAAAATCGTGTTAATTGTTTCAACCATGCGTGACCAGGAGAATTTTTTCTTTTCATTTTTTATATTTTCAATAAAATCCTTTGCACGGTTTTCTTTGAAGAATGTATGAATTGCATTCGCGATGGCTGCCGGGTCCGGCTGAACTACATAACCAACCTTTCCGTCAGGAACAATTTCAGCTAATCCTCCTACATCAGTGACTACCATTGGCTTATTGAAATGATACGCTATCTGTGTAACACCGCTCTGTGTGGCAGATTTGTAGGGCTGGACAACAAGGTCTGAAGCGCAAAAATAATTTCCAACTTCGTTATCGGGAATAAAATCAGCTTTCAAAATTATACGGTCCCGGATTTGGAGCTGCTCAATAAGGTCATAGTAAGGATCAGGATTGGTGTAAAACTCGCCGGCAACAAGTACTTTTACAGGCAGATCTTTGACCTTCTTTTCAGCCATCGCTTTTAACAGGAGATCAAAACCCTTGTAATCCCGGATAAAACCAAAGAACAGTATGTATCGGTATTTATCATCCAGTCCGAGTTTGCTCAGTGCATCTTCTTTTGACAGGATATCACCAAAATTATCAAACAGGGGATGAGGAGACAGAGCTATTGGTTTTTTTGGGTCGATCTTTCGTATATCCTCCAAAACCGGTTTTGACATAGCAACATACGCGTCAATTGGTTTTACAAAATAGCGGTTGAATAATTTATCACCGGGTCTTTTCTCATGCGGGATCATATTATCAACGATTGTAATAATACGGGTTTTTTTATTCCGTTTTATGATCCTGGCAATAGTGCCAAAACATGGAGCCATAAAGGGTATCCAATATCTGAAAATAACCAGGTCGGGATTCGGTTTTTTTATCAAATAACCTGACCGTATCCAGTTAAAAGGATTAACAGAATTTATCGTTCGTTTTATGGAAAGATTTTCGGGGGCATCCCACGATGCGAACTGACTTTTTCCGGGAAATAAGAATCCCGGATACTGAAGCTTGAATGTGTGTATGGTTACCTCGTCTCCGTTGTTCTTAAATTCAACAGCTAACCTTTCATTGTATGCAGCTAATCCGCCCCGGTAAGGGTAAGCCGTTCCTATGATCACTATCTTCTTCAAAAAATTAGTAATTTATGCCGTAAATGTATAAATTTTGTTACAGTTTCTTGTTCGATTGTACTCAATATTAAAAGTTTGGAATGATAAAATGATAGAATGATAAAATGAGTAAATGATAGAATGAGTAATTGACTAAATTTTAAAATATATTTTACATTTTTTTTGATTGCCAACTGCCGACTGATTTGTTACTGCAGGCTAAGTTTTTTTGTGTATCAATTCAAGTATTTTATTTATATCAGAAGGTTCAAACCAGTGGATATTTTTATCTCTGTGGAACCAGGTAAGCTGACGCTTGGCATATCGCCTGGTATTACGTTTGATCAATTCAATCGATTTATCAAGACTGAAGTTCCCATCAAAATGGTCAAACAGTTCTTTGTATCCTACGGTATTAAGAGAATTCAAGTTCCGGTATTGGTATAATTCCCTGGCTTCCTCCACAAGTCCGGCTTTTACCATCTTTTCTACCCGTTTGCAGATCGTTTCATATAGTACTTCTCTTTCACTGTTCAATCCGATTTTTAACACCTTGAAATCCCGTTTTTTGTTTTTGTCGGTAAGAAAAGATGAGTATGGCTGCCCTGTTGAAAGGCAGATTTCCACTGCACGCTGAATGCGTTTGGGGTTTTTCAGGTCAACTTTCTTATATGATTCAGGATCGAGAAACCGAAGGTCATTTCTAAGACTGTTTACACCTTCGTTTATGAGTTTCTCCCGTACTCTGTTTCTTATTTCAGGATCAACATCAGGAATATCGTCAATACCCTCACAAACAGCATCAATATACAAACCGGAACCACCGGCCAATACAACCTTCTTTTTCGCCGTGAATATTTTTTTTAATAAGGATATCACCTCCCTTTCATATATACTCGCACTGTAATAATCGTGTATTGACTTATGTTGAATGAAATAGTGTTGAACCTGCTTCAATTGAGAAAGAGCAGGGATAGCAGTTCCAATATTAAGCTCCCTGAAAATTTGTCTGGAATCTGCTGAGATAATGCATGTATCCAGTTCGGTTGCAACCTTAATTGCAATTTCAGTTTTTCCAATTCCAGTTGGTCCTAATATAACGATCAGCAGGTTGGACATAATTTATTTCTTATGTCTTACAAAAATTCTTATAAGATTTTATGCAAAATAAAGAATTAATATTGTTTGTATCACAGGGAAGCCTCAGATTAATACTTCAGGTCATCTTCAAAATCATTCAGATTATCCGGGATATCGGGATCAATGAAATTGTCTTCGATAAGTATCTGCCGGGGGATCTTTCCCAGAAACCTTTTATAATGAGGGTAAGAAATATTCTTCTCAGGGGGAGTGATGTTTAAAATTTCAATAAACAAAAATCTTTCAGAGAAAATATCATAAACATAAATAAGCTTTTGCTTTTTTTTGTGGATCAATTTGCTCAGTTTTACTTTATGCATAACCATAGGGTCAGATTTATCATGCGGCCTCATATCCAGGAGAGAGATTTTTTGTTCTTTTTCCCATTTGTCATTGGTGATATAAAAAGAAGCCATCTGGCTTTTGTCATAACCCAGCTTACTTTGAATGGTAAAGTGAAGATCGAAGAACGACTGGTTGGAGTCCAATGTCATCTCAAGCAGGAAATCCTTCTCCTCATTTGATAATATTTTGAAATGAATAACCATCTTTTTCGATAATACCAGGATTATAGTTCTTTGAGAATCAGATACAAGTTACAATTTTTATTTCAATTAATAAAACCTGTTATCCGGCATATTTGCAACCAGAAAAGCGATGGTGTCTCTGTTGTCAGCGTAGTCCCAAACCTCCGGGTCTTGTGCTTTCCCGGGAGGTATTGCATTAAAGTTAGAATTGGTGGATACGATACACTGGATATTGTCCCGGTTATCTTTAAGATATGGTTTGAGCAACTCGCTTTTATTATAGTACTGGTAATGTAAAACGCCAACAGGTGAAGCAATCGACTCATCTTCCTTTAGAAGTACAAAGCCGTTATCTTTATGCGAAAGCTGATTCATCAGCAGGATTGAACGATTGTATTTATAATTGTTAGCGTATTTTAAGTGGTCAGCAATGAAAGAAAAAGGTTCTATTGCATTGAAAAACAGATTGAAATCATATCCGGCAGGGACATATAATTTGGATACGCTCCTGCATCCCAGTCCGAAATAGCGGAATATATCATCACCCAGAAGAAATAATTCCTGCTTAGTTTCTGATCCGTCCAGAATGGCAACAGAATTCCGGTTCTTCCGGATGATGTTTGGATGCTTGCTAAAATAATAATCAAAATACCTTGCTGTGTTATCACTTCCTGTTGCAATGACTACCTCGAAATCAGCAAGGCGGTGATCAGTAAAGTGAATGAGATCCCGGAAGCCGGGATCAGTTTCCTGAAGCGCTTCAGCAATCAGGGGGAGCAAAATATTATCTTTCAAAGATAGTTTTCCGCTAAACCGGTTACCTGAAATAAGGACGGAAAGGAAATCATGAAAACCTACCAGGGGAATATTACCTGCCATTACTACACCTGCCGTAACAGGCTGCTTTGAGGTGTTTATTAATTCCGGGTATGCTTCCATCCATTTTTGAAGCTTTGGTTTTTCGAGCGACCTGCCTATACCGGTTACTGACTGTCGCACAAATTTTTCAATAAACCAGGGATTGTAAAGATTAGACTCCCGGATCGCTGATTCAAACCGCTTGAAGTATTTCGTGTTTATCCTGTCATTATCATTTACATTTGAGTCTGAGATATCAAATTGTCTTAAGAATTTTCCAAGTCTGACAAATGCCTCTATCCGGTTTTCTAATTCCATACCTGTTATATATATCTGAATAAAGGTATGAAATAATAGTTTGATTAATAAGAATAACATTATTAACAACGTTATTCTTTATCATCTTTCTCCACCGGAATGACTTCTTCCGCCGGTTCGGTTTTTTCTGTTTCAGTCAGTAAAAAACATTATTGGGTTATAAACATTATTGGGAACGTGAAAGCAACATTTACCTCCTGTCCCCTTTGTTTTCCGGGTTTCCATTGCGGGCTGGATTTAACAACCCTGATGGCTTCTGCATCGAGCAGGGTGCCTGCTTCTCTCACTATTTCAACATTTTTTACATCTCCATTTTTATCTACAACAAACTGTACATACACTTTGCCTTCAATACCTTTTTCTTTAGCTTCCTTTGGGTAGTTCAGATGATCCATAACATAATTCCGAAATGCATCAAAGCTCTCAAGTGAATCATAAGGGAACTTAGGCATCTCTTCAACAATAAAGAATATTTCTTCTTCAGGTATTTCTCTCTTCGCAACAGGTTCATCCTGTTTTATTTTCTTAGCAGGAATAACTTTTTCCTTCGGTTTGGTTTTTTCTGTTTCTTGAAGAGAAAACTTCATCGGGAAAACGAAAGAAACATTTACTTCATCTCCTCTTTGTTTTCCGGGCATCCATTTCGGACTGGATTCAACAACCCGGAGAGCTTCTTTATCGAGCAGGGGATCAGCTCCTCTCACTATTTTAACATTTGTTACATCTCCATTTTTGTCTACAACAAATTGAACATAAACTGTTCCTTCAACTCCCTGTTCTTTAGCTTCTTTGGGATAGTTTAGATGATCCATAGCCCAATCTTGAAAACTATTCAACCCTTTACTCTGAAAATCTGGCATTTCTTCAACAATAAAGAAAATTTCTTCAGGTATAGTTGTATCCTGTTCTTGTGTGATGGTTAATTGCGTATTGTTCAAGCCTTTTTCAGTAAAGTTACCCGTTAAATTATTGGGTTCGATTCCTTGCGTAAAGGAAAATATCATTACCAGTATAGCTGCTATAGGCAGAATGAATAATGATTTGATTATCGTTCTCTTTTTTGATCCTGTTTTTGTCATCATGGTTATTCGTTTTTTAGTTAATGAATTGGTTAACAAATGATGAACTACCTGAAAGAACTGGTTGCCAAAGACTTGTTGTAAAATTAATTGCTGGTAGTTCAGTTTGTTTTCCCCGTTCTTTATAACTCTTAAATCAACCTCATATTCATGTATTTCCCGGAGTGCCAGTTTGTAGAACCAGATAAAAGGGTTAAACCACTGGATAATACAAATTATTTCAAGCAGAATTATATCCACGGTATGAAATTTCCTGGCATGTTCTCCTTCATGATACAGTACATTCTTTAGTTCATTTTCCTCTATTTTACCGGGATCGATGAAAATAAAGTTGAAAAAAGAAAAAGGAGAAAGGTCATTGTCAATCGGTACAATCTTGTAACCGAATAGTTTCCTGGTGCCGTACTTTTTCACCAGTATGAATATCTGAAAGAACTGCACAAGGAACTTCAGGAAGAAAAAGATCACTCCTGCAAAATAGATGAAATAGATGATCTGGATCAGGCTAATGCTTTGAATTTTATCAGCCTGTACCGTTTCCGGGCTAACCACCAACGGATCCATAATAAAGCGGTTGAAAATATATACTATTGAACCCTGTTCAGCATGACCTGTAATGGTGATCCGGATAAACGGTATTACCAGGGCAAGCAACAGTGTGGAAACCAAAATGATCCGGTTCAGGGAAAAATAGGTTTCCTTTCTTAGCAGAAGCCAGTAAAAGATATACAATACAGACAGACTTATGCCTGATTCATATAGAAAAATACCAAATTCATTCATATTCAGTTCCCTTTTTGCTTTTGGATCTCTTGTTCCATGATCTTCATGATCTCTTCCATTTCGTTTATACTAATGCTTTGTTCTTTAGCGAAGAAAGAGACCATATTCTCAAAAGAATTGCTGAAATAATTATTCACAAAACTTTTCATATACACTTTGGTATAATCCTCCTTTTTTACCAGGGGATGATACCTGTGTGATTTACCGAATGCGGTATGAGCAACGAATCCCTTTTTCTCGAGAATTCGCACAATGGTCGAAACCGTATTGTACGCCGGTTTGGGATTAGGTAGTTTTTCGATGATCTCCTTAACGAAAGCTTCGTCAAGCTTCCAGAGTATCTGCATAATTTGTTCTTCGGCTTTTGTAAGTTTTTTCATACCTCAAATATACAACTAAATATTTAGTTATACAACTAAAACTTTAGTTATTTTGTATTTATTTTTTATAAGCTTGATTAACAGGGATATATACGATTTATTAAGTTGTCAGCCGTCAGATTGGCTCAACATAGGTTCATATTTTTTCACCGCAACACCGCAACCAGGACAATTGGTTATATACACTTCATGCTAATAAGAGTTCACGCAAAGGACGCAAAGAAAAATAATCACTTATTCATTCGATATTCATTATTCTCTTCTTTTTCACATTATTACTACTCGGCGAGTATATTATTAAAAGAATTAACCGCCAAGTACGCTAAAGCGCACTATTTCAAACGTATATTCTTTTTAGAACACCATGCTGAAGCATGGTGCTTTATTTAGAAAATGTTAAATTCAATAGGTATGTTTTTTTCAAGATAGGATCCACACCTGACTCTTCAACCTTCCAAATTCACTGCCACATCACCTCATCACAGCAATACAACTCCAAATTAAATTAATATTTCGTTTTTCTTAACCCGAAACACGTAACCCGTAACTCTTCATACTGCAACACTATATTATTCATCCGTTTAATTTCCGGATAAGATTCAGAGCTGATCCTGCCTTGAACCATTCAATCTGGTTTTTGTTATACGAGTGGTTTACTTTTATTTGGTCTATTGTTCCGGCTGCATGATTAAGAAACAGAGTGAGCGGTTCCCCGGGAGCAAACTCAGTAAGGCCTGTAATCTGGAAAGTGTCATCTTCCTGTACTTTATCATAATCATCAGGATTATCGAAAGTTACCGCGAGTATACCTTGCTTTTTCAGATTTGTTTCATGGATCCTTGCAAAAGATTTTACCAGGACAACTTTAACATTCAAAAACCGTGGTTCCATAGCTGCATGTTCCCTGGAAGAGCCCTCACCATAATTTTCATCACCGACAATAACAGTTCCTGTACCTGCTTTTTTATATGCTTTAGCGACTTTCGGTACCTCTTCATAATCCCCGGTAAGCTGGTTCTTAATATGATTGGTTTCATTGTTAAAATAGTTCACTGCTCCGATAAGGAGATTCATAGAGATATTTTCGAGGTGTCCGCGGTAACGCAACCATGGTCCTGCCATTGAAATATGGTCGGTTGTACATTTTCCTTTTGCTTTAATAAGCAGACAGAGATCTTTCATATCATATCCATCCCATTCAGTGAAAGGTGTGAGTATTTGGAGCCGTTTGGAATCGGGATTGATATTTAGCTGAACCTGGCTTCCATCTTCTACCGGTTGCTGATAACCCCGGTCTTCAACATCAAAACCCGCGGTTGGAAATTCCAGTCCTTCAGGTTCAGTAAGTTTTACTTCCTTTCCCTCCTCATTGGTCAGGGTGTCTTTAATCGGATTAAATGTAAGATCGCCGGCAATGGATAAGGCAGTTACAATCTCAGGTGATGCAACAAAAGCGAAGGTATTGGGATTTCCATCGTTCCTTTTAGCAAAGTTCCGGTTAAAAGAGGTGATGATAGAATTTTTTTCTTCTTTTTCCGCACCATGACGTGCCCACTGACCAATACAAGGTCCACAGGCATTGGCAAGGACAACACCGCCTATTTTTTCGAATATATCGATGAGTCCGTCACGTTCAATAGTAAATCGTATCAACTCAGAGCCCGGCGTGATCGTGAACTCTGATTTCATCTGTAATTTCTTATCAATTACTTGTTTGGCAACCGATGCTGCCCTGGTTATATCTTCGTATGATGAATTAGTACATGATCCGATCAATCCGACATCCAGTTTTTCAGGGAAGTTATTCTTCTTAACAGCGCCGGCAAATTCTGACAGTGTCCATGCCCGGTCGGGGGTGAAAGGACCATTAATATGAGGTTCCAGTCCTGAAAGATTGATTTCGACTACCTGATCGAAATAATTTTCCGGATTTTCATATACTTCCGGATCGCCCGTGAGCATATCTGCGTAATTACCGGCAGCATCTGCAACATCGTCCCTGCCGGTTTGTCGCAGGTATTCTTCTATTTTTTTATCATAACCGAACAATGATGTTGTTGCCCCGATTTCAGCGCCCATATTACAGATAGTACCTTTCCCTGTTGCTGAAATACTTTTGCCACCTTCACCAAAATATTCCACAATACATCCTGTACCACCTTTAACGGTAAGTAACCCTGCCACTTTAAGTATCACATCTTTTGCTGATGTCCAACCACTGAGTTTCCCGGTAAGTTTTATGCCAATTAGTTTGGGAAATTTAAGTTCCCATGGCATATCTGCCATAACATCAACGGCATCTGCGCCACCGACACCAATAGCCAGCATTCCTAAACCACCGGCATTGGGGGTATGAGAGTCTGTTCCGATCATCATTCCGCCAGGGAATGCATAATTTTCCAGGATCACCTGGTGAATAATTCCGGCGCCCGGCTTCCAGAAACCAATTGAATATTTGTTTGAAACTGAAGCCAGAAAATCATAAACCTCTTTGTTGCTAATATTGGCGTTATTGAGATCGGTTTCAGCGCTGGTCTTTGCCTGGATTAGGTGATCACAGTGTACAGTGGCAGGAACTGCGGTTTTTTCTTTACCTGCCTGCATAAATTGCAAAAGTGCCATTTGTGCAGTAGCATCCTGCATAGCTACCCTGTCGGGCTTAAAGTCAACATAGTCATTTCCACGCTTGAATACTTTATTCTTAAAATTCTTGTCAGTATGGGAATAGAGTATCTTTTCAGTAAGTGTCATTGGACTGTTCAAGACCTTTCTTACAGATTCGATATTATTTTTGTAATCAGCATAAACTTTTTGGATCATTTCAATATCAAAAGTCATAACGTATTGATTTTTAAGATTATAATGAATTCTGTAATTAAATTGATAAGGAAGTAAATTTACTAATATATTTTTTGTTTCCCGTAAACCGGGCTATTAAATTTAACGTGTTGGAATATCAAAATCATTCATTTGAATAACAATAACCTTTTTAATTATTTTGCGAAGCTATATTCTTAATTTTTCTTACTTTTATTCTTTGAAAGAAAACAGAAGCAGGTTTTTATACCAGGATTTGATAATTTACAATTATGAAAACAAGTTTATTTATAGAAAACCTTAAGGTTTCAATTCAATCGATAAAAACAAACAAGCTCCGGGCTATACTCACCATTTTTATTATAGCATTTGGAATAATGGCCCTGGTAGGTATACTTACAGCCATTGATTCAATAAAGAATTCGATAACAAAACAATTTACCATGCTCGGCGCTAACTCCTTCACAATTGAGAGCAGGGGGATGCATATCCAGGTAGGTGACAAGCGTTACAGAAAAAAGAATCATCATTACATCTCATACCAGGAAGCGTTAAGGTTTAAAGATGAGTTCAAATTTCCCGGTGTGGTTTCAATTTCTACACGGGCTTCGGGGATTGCGACCGTAAAGCACAAGTCAGAGAAAACCAATCCTAACATCCGGGTTCTGGGGGCTGATGAGAATTACTTAAGGGTATCCGGTAAGGAATTATTGAAGGGAAGAAATTTTTCTCTTCAGGAAATTGAGACGAACAGAAACTTTGCTATTGTTGGTTCGGGAATTGTTAATACTCTTTTCAATGATTTTGAAAATCCGTTAAATAAGGTTATTTCAGTCGGAGGTGGTAAATATAAGATAATTGGAGTACTTAAAGACCCGGGTTCAAGTTTCATGGGGGATGATAGATTATGTATTTTACCGGTAACCAATGTCAGGCAATATTTCTCGCGTCCCAGGATGTCGTTCAATATAAATGTCTTGCCAAATGATCCCAAATTGCTGGATGTTCTGGTCAGTGAAGCAGAGGGAGTTTTCAGGGTAGTGAGGGGCCTCACCGCCAGGGATGAGAGTGATTTTAACATTAACAAAAGTGACAATCTGGTAAATGTTTTAATTGAAAGTATGGGGAAAGTAAGTTTGGCTGCGTCTGTTATTGGGTTGATAACTCTTCTCGGGGCAACGATTGGATTAATGAATATTATGCTTGTTTCTGTTACTGAAAGAACGAGGGAGATAGGTATTAGAAAAGCTATCGGGGCAAAGGCACAAATGATCAAGCAACAATTCTTATTTGAAGCAATTTTAATTGGTCAGATGGGCGGGGCTGTTGGAATTGTCTTAGGCCTGCTTGTCGGTAACCTTATGTCAGCTCTTCTCAAATCATCTTTTGTTGTCCCGTGGAAATGGATTATCAGTGGGGTTATAGCCTGTTTTATTGTTGGGATAGTTAGCGGATATCTACCGGCTGTTAAGGCTTCAAAGCTCGATCCGATAAAAGCATTGCACCATGAATAACAAATAAACTATGTAACTAATCAGTGCTTAAAGTGAAGTAAAGTGAAGAAATGAGTAAATGAGTTAAGTAGGTAAGTAAGTTGAGTAGGTGAGTAAGGAGAGGAGGAAGAGAGATGAGGTGAAGTTTTAACCTGATTTTATAGGTATGCATAAATTGTAACCGAAATATGAAACATGAATTCTTCGCGATTCACGATTCTTCAATTTTAGACATTTTAGTATTTTAGCATTTTAGGCATTTTAGGCACTTTAGGCACTTTAGGCATTTCTTTTATTAGACATTTTAGCATTTCAAACATAAAGCACTGAATAGTTACCATTTATATATTAAAAGAGAAAACTTGGAAAAAAATAATATATATTTTGATTATGAAGGATCTTATCATTGAGCAATCCAAAATATCACCGTATGTTAATTTTGGTTATAAATCAGGAATTTTCAGGCTGGAAGGTCGGTCTATTCATGAGAATCCGGATGACTTCTACAAGAATATTTTTAAGTGGGTTGACAAGTATTTCCAAAACCCGGTCGAAAAGACAATAATTATAATAAAACTGGAGTATGCGAACAGCGGTTCATCAAAATCTATTCTTGAATTGTTACGTGTCATAAAAAAGCATTATGATACCGGTAATCAATGTGTTATAGAGTGGTATTATGAAGAGGAGGATGAAGCGATATATAATCTGGGACTTCATTACCAGGAATCTGTTCAAATACCTTTCAATTTGAATGTAATTTATGATTAAAAAAAAGACCTGAGATCAATCGATTTCAGGTCTTTTCTGATATAAAATATTATTAGAATAATTTCTCACACAGGTCAACTACTCTTGCTGAGTATCCCCATTCGTTGTCATACCATGATAGTACTTTAACAGTTTTCCCATTTACAATTGTACTAAGCGCATCGAAAATAGATGAATACTCACTATGTATAACATCAACAGACACAATTGGATCTTCAGTATATTCAAGAATTCCTTTCATTGACCCTTCAGAAGCTTCCTTCATTGCAGCATTGATCTCTTCAACCGTAGCTTCAACCTTCAGATTAGCCACCAGGTCAACCAGCGATCCGGTTGGCGTGGGAACACGAATTGCCATCCCATCTAGTTTTCCCTTTAATTCAGGAATAACTTTTCCGACAGCTGTTGCAGCGCCGGTTGTGGTTGGAATCTGAGAAATAGCAGCAGACCTTGCCCTGCGAAGATCTGAGTGTGGAAAGTCCAGCAGGCTCTGATCGTTTGTATAAGAATGAATAGTGGTCATCAAACCGTTCTCAATCCCAAATTTATCATTAAGCACTTTAACAATGGGAGCAAGACAGTTTGTAGTACATGATGCATTGGAAACACACTGGTCCTCAGGTTTTATGTCCTCATCATTTACTCCAAGCACGATGGTATTGTCGATAGTATCTTTTGCCGGAACCGTTAAGATCACTTTTTTTGCGCCATTCTTCAGATGGTCGCCATAGCCGCCTTTCGGACTTTCTTTTTTCCGGAAAACACCTGTTGATTCGACAACAACATCCGGGGTTTCTGACCACGGAATAATTGCCGGATTTGTTTCCGCAGTTACTTTTACCTTCTTTCCGTTAACAATTAAGAATTCATCGTCGTAAGAAACTCCCTCGTATCTTCCTTGTGTAGAATCGTACTTTAAAAGATATGCAAGCGTTTTTGTGTCGGTCAGATCATTGATCCCAACTACCTCAAGATCTGGTCTTTCAAGGGCGATCTTAAAAACATTTCTTCCTATTCTTCCAAATCCGTTGATTGCAATTTTAATTTTTGCCATAATTTCAGTAATTAAATATTGAGTATTAAAAAAAAATCATTCAAAATTAAGGAATATTTATCAATTCATCAATGATGAATGTCATAAGAATCATATAAAACCTGATTTATTACCTGTTGTAGAGATCAATTACAATATTTATCTGAATTTATAATTTTAGTCATTTTAAATTTCAGACATTATTTCTTGCAGATATTAATAACCAATAAACACAGGGTTTCTTTCCGGTTCAGAAAGATTGCGTTTTGGGCTTTCAGGGAGTGGAGTTTTTGGATCAATAATACGGCCAAATCTGTAACTTACAAAAAAGGCCGGGAAAAACCGGTGGTTATCTTCACTGGCCATAATCGGTATTTTTTTCAGGAAGGCATCGAATGTAAACCCAATTTCAATAGCATGAATTGTCCGGTCAAGTTTGCTGTATTCAAAATTCATCCCGATTTTACCATAGGCACCCGGGACAATTTTTATTTCATCAACTCCTTTAAAGAATGATGATGGCCTGTAGATATCCTGGGGGTAATGGATTGATACATTAAACTTTTCACTTCGAATTTCACTTTCATAAAGTGACACGGAGTAGAGCACATCGTAGTAGATAGGTTTGTAGAAGCCAAAAGAGGGTCCGCCGGAAATAATGTAACGGATAGCAATACCACCCTGATCTATCTTTTTAAAGATCATATGCTGAAAACCCATTCCACCCCGGATAGTGAAAGCAAAATTTAACTTGCCGAAAACAAACCGCCTGTTATTGGGAAAAGAGGGATTGGTTGTTTTATACTCTTTAGGATGTTTAAGGATACTTATATCTCCCTCAAATATTTTTTTGTCAAAAAAATTGATCCTTTTCCCATACCTTAAGCTTAATCCGTAACCGGTTGAATTAAGCATAAGACCGATGGATTTCTCGTTCCGGTAAAAAGCTTTTTGCTGAATATCTATCTCTCCCTGTGAATTTCCAACAGAGGAAGAAATAATTAATATAAAGAAAACCAATGCAACCCTCTTCATAATGAACAAATTACCTAAGCCAATAAATTTTATACCCTGGCTCAGAATTTGATGACGGAAGGCGGAATATAACCCGAAGGTGTTATTATCTACGCAGTTTCTTCAGTCTGCTCAGTGTCTGCATTACTGTATGCAGGACATATTTCCCTGTTGCAGGAACTGAGAATTACACCCAACACCAGGCAGGCGGCAAATACTATCGCTAACTTTTTCATAATTGTAAAGTTTGATGCCAAAATAAGTATTTTCCTTCGATAGAAAAATATTTATTGTAAAACAAAATTAATTTATTTTTTATTAAAAAAAAATATAGAGACAGTCAAAAAAAATTACTATTCGTAACTATTCAGTTTCTTAAGTTTGGAATGCCTATACTTCGACAAAACGCTCAGTATGAAAAATGGCTGATCTCATTATACTTTGCATTTTTAAGTCTGCAATCTTCAGTCCCGGAAAAACAGAAATCTTCGATTTCATATTTTTCCGGGGATCCTCGAAAATTTACGTAAATCGCAGATTTGCTAATTTTCGGGATCAGCAGTCGGCAATCTGAAGACAAAGTTTGTCATTTTTTCCTATAAGGTTTAGTAAGTAAACGGATTTTGCGAACGCAGTGAAGCAATCTTTTATGGTTTTTCGTTAAACTCATGATAGTTTATTTATTTGGCATTCCGGATGTGATTGACAGATTGCTTCGTCGCTATGCTCCTCGCAAAATCTTTTTTCATCCCTTGCCTTCTTCAATCATTATTAGTCATTCGAACTTCGTCTTTCCAAAAGGCTCTCTAAAACGTATTACAATTAACTAATAACATATAACTTTTATCTACATGAAAGGCGCTGCTGACTGCCGACTGTGGACTGCCGACTGTGGACTGCCGACATCCTCATCCTTAGCGGGTTGTGGTTTAATGTTTATCCTTTCACCACTTTTTTTGTCGAATCTGACACTGTTACCATATTGCCACTCTGAATAAACAATGTTCGGATCGGTTGGGTCGATAGCTTGCCAGAATCCATCACCACCGGCAGTAACAATAAATTCGCCGGCAGTAACCCCGGCAGAACTCAAATTCTGAGACGGCCCGCCAAAGCTGTTATTATCCTGGGTTCCGCCATAAACATTATAAAAAGGTTTGTCATTATCCACTGCCACCCTGTAAAACTGGGTAACCGGCAGGTTTGATTTAAAGATATAGTTTTTTCCGCCATCAAACGATTCGTAAACACCTCCGTCTCCGCCAATAAGAAAGTGCTTTGTATCATCAGGGTCGATCCACATTGCATGGTCATCCACATGGCGACTTTCGTTCCCTATTGAATTCCATGTTTTTCCACCATCTGTAGTGACCTTTGCTCTGGTTTCCATGCTGTAAACTTTATCAACATCAACCGGGTCACAATATATCTCGTTGTAATACTGACCGCTTGAATGGTGGTCGCTCATCTTTTTCCATGATTCCCCCCGGTTTACAGAACGGAAAAACCCGCCCTTTTTCTTATATCAAATATGCTACCTGGTTACCGGATCAGGATCTTTTCAACCATGGTTTTGTTACCATCGTTGATTCTCAGGAAGTACAATCCTTTACCAAATTTTGTCAGGTCAATAATCTCACTGAAACCGGCGGGATCATTGATCACATTCCTGTAAAGGATCTGTCCCTGCAGATTTATTATCTCAATTCCAAGACTTTCGTTTTTGACATTGTTTACTACGAGCCTAAACAAACCATTGCCCGGGTTTGGATATACGCGGATATTTACCCCGGCAAACGGATCGTTTACAACTGTCACATCTTCAATGTCACCGGCATCTCTCGGGATGATCTTATAATCACCGGATGAGTAATACATCACACCGGTAACCCGGTAAATATTTGATATTGTGAATGCATCGGTACCTGTGTAATCATATATATAATCATCTACAATAATAACACCTGAGCCATCATTCAGTTCAACCTCGTCATAACCCAGATCGTTATCGATACATTCGGCATTTTCAACAGTGACCAGCACACCTTCAAATGGCTCGGGATCAGTTTCGCCCGTTGTGATGATCAACGGATCAGGCAATGTATTACCGCTACTGTTTTCGATGTATTCAACTACATCGGATACCTGGGTTACATTGTAGTATTCGTTAACTGTTCCCACAAGAGTCAGACTGTCACCCAGTTGAGTGCTGTCGCGTCCGGGATCATAAACATACATCCCGTTCCAGACACTTGCACTGTCCTGCAGGAAATAACCTTTAAAGTCGTCCTGGAAAATATAAATGGCAGTGACAATTCCGCTTACTCTTACCTGTTCGTTAATATGCTGCGAATCGCCGGATGTTTCTGTTGTATACTGGATATCGTAAATTGACATATCAGGTATAACTTCTTCCGTGATCGTAACTGTCCAGTCTTGTATTGATATACCATCCTCAGCAGTTACAGTATATACAACAGGATCAGTGAAATTCTGTGCTGCACCTGATAGAGGCACAATTGTGGCATGGGAAGAAATCTCTATCTCAGGAGTTAGTGCAGTTAAACCAGTCAGGTATTCAACTTCGGCTGTAACAGTGTGATTTGCAGTATCGATCACTGCATTACCAATCTGATCGTCTACCACAAATAAAGTTATGTCGGTTTCAGTGCTTGACGCAGAAGCCATGGTTACATTAATGGTCCAGTCCTGGAAAGTCAATTCGTCTTCAGCTGTAACGGTTAAAGTAACGGTGCTTGAGAAATCGACTGTATCACCGGTAGCAGGATCACTGGCAGCTCCTTCAGAGAGGGTGATATCCGGTACCAGAGAATCGACAACTGCATCATAGCCAAACATAATTTCCACATCAACTGTATAAGCTATGGTGTCAATTACGGTATTAGTTGTGATGTTATTCCCGAGGGTATCTTTAAGCACAAATCCAAGGATATTTGTTTCATCGCTTGCATCCGGTGTGGCATATCCAAGATTAGTAACGAAATTCTGATCGAATACTCTCCATTCGGAATCTTCGGAATTGGTGCCTGCAGATTCGGTGAAGTCAGTGTTTCCTATGGATATAGTAGCTTTTCTCATAAGAGTGTGGTCTTTGGTAGCGGCAGTTACTCCTGCAACATCCCAACCATCGCCCGGATCTCCATCGTTGTAACCAATAACATCGATGAAAGAGGATGTATGATCATCGTCCCACGATCCTTCAAGCAATTTAGCAAGCGCCCGTCCGTCGTTACCATTGTGATTTGTAGCGAAACTCCATATTGTGTCAACGACAGCAGCCGAATCAATAAGCGAGAAATCAAAGCCGGGATGGATTAATACATACACATCTCCCGGATCAAGCATTCCGGTTAACGGATCGGGATCATGCCAGCTTCCGCCATTTATATTTATTGCAATTCCATATTTGGAAAGGTCAACAGTTTCGTCTGTCGGGTTAAATATCTCAAGAGCTTTGTTATAGCTGTTTCCTTCGACATATTCTGAAAAATAGAGTTCGTTTGAAGCAACAGTGAAGCTCCATGTGTCGCTGCCTGTAACTGCTTCAAATTCTGTATCTTTCCAGTCGGTTACAATACCTGCATCAATTTCGAAATAATATTCAGTCCCAGGCTCCAGTGGCAATTCCGGTGTAAATGAGAGCAAGTTCCGATCAAAATAAATCTCGGTCACATCAAATGTATCTACAGGAGTTCCGTCAGCTTCATACAGGTAAATATTTCCGGCACCCACTGTAATCTCTTCTGTAAAGTAAAGAGTGAATTGACCTGCAGGCGGAAAACCGGTTGAACCGTTAGCCGGTACAGTATTCTCTATCATGGGTGGTATAGTATCGATCAGGTAGATAAGCAATGAGTCAAAGTTGAGTCCGGTATCTTCTGCGTCATAGAGATAGAATTTAACTGAATCAGTATTTGCTTCGTATGGTATCCATAACGTAAAGTGACCGATATCTGCAGCAACAGGAGCAGGATTTTCATACTCATCCACAGTTAATAAAAAGTCACTGCTATCGGCATAATCGTAAACTCCAATCAGTATACTGTCTACCTTAACAGCATCCCATTCAAATGTAAGTGTGTCTCCTACATATACCGTATCATTGGATTGCGGATTTGTAAAGGCAAGAAACCAGCTATCCACAAAATAAGCCGGACCAACAATATCCTGGAACAAACTATCTGCTGCATCATGGATAAGAAAATCGTACTTGCCGGAATCAGCGTCGTGTGGTATTCTCATTTTGTAAATACTATCGCCGGCAGGAATTGGTTCTCCAACTTCCGGGTCACCCTTTACATAGGAATATGCATCTTCAGCATAGCTGTATATTGCAATCATCACTTCACTGATATTAGCAGATGCCCATTGAAAAGTAATAGTGTCTCCAAGTTCCAGAGTATCGTTAACTTCCGGTTTAACCCACGATAGAGACTTCGTGGCTGTTGTGGTGCAGTCGAGCAGAACCGGAATAGCCTGAACGTTAGGTGTAGGTTCATCATCCTGTGCTACAACATAGATGTCATATGCTGTTTCGGGTGTTACATCTTCTATCCATCGCAGGTATTCGGTATTAGCAGTGGTAACATCTATGGAATCATGTACACAGACTGTCACTGTATCATATGGTTCACCTGCAATAACCTGTCCTGCGTCAGGAGCAGTAGCTCCATCATACAGAACAATGTAATAAACTTTGCCCGGTTCATCCATACTTACAGCGATTTGCCATTTAGTATCGAGCATTGAATATATATACGGGTAATCTGTGGTCCAGACCGGCGGGTCGGTATCTGAAGGTGCTGCACCAAGGGTTTGATCATTATTAGCTGCTCCAATTGTGTTAGCTGCAGGTGAAGCCCATGTAAAATCACTGTACTGTGTACCGGTTCCGGTAAGTTGAAGCGAATGTCCTACTGCTGTTGAGCTGGTTTCGATTACAAGGATATCCGTACTTGTTTCACCATTGGCCGGACCATCTGTTGCAGTGATTGACCCTTCATAACTCAGGAACTGGCCTGAGATCAATGTACCCTGGTAGGTAAGACTTATTCCATCAGGACTACCATTCTGAATGGTGCTAAATACATAGCTGTAAACAGTAAAATCACCGATAGTATTCCCTGCAGTGAAATTATCCATGGTTAAGGTTTTATAACTTTCGTCATTGTATCCATTATACAGATCGACTGCAAAATCACTGAGAGTTAAACCGCCGGCATTTTCAATCACTATTTCGATAAATTCATCCTGGTCTGCGCCTTCATTATCATAATGAAACTCGTTGATCCAGGCATTGGGCTGACTCCAGACACCTGTACTAGATAAAGTAAATAAAAAAAATAGCAGAATTTTTTTCATAAGGATTACATTTTAAAAGTTATACAAGAGGTTCATATAAGTATTAAAACTCACCATAGAAGAAAAAGATAAGAAAAAGAAAAAGTTTAGTATTTAGTTGTACAAAACCTGACTGAAAATATACGGATTTTTCCGGGGAAATAAAAGATGGTTATTACTATGTTATTAACATTTTTTGGAAGGCTATGATATTCAGGTAATTTGCTTTTTCAGCGTTCTGACCGGTTGTTAATTAATTCAGCATTCTGCTTCTACTTATCTCCGGAGTTTCATATAAGCTATATCTTTTTTCCCACCGGTCTGACCGGTTATTGTAAACCAACATGAGTTCGATAAAAATAGGAGGGGGTCAGCTTAGTGCGGATTATCCACTATAGTTTGAAATTTAATTATGTTATTATTTTTCATTTCTTTATCTTTCATTTGTAACATAAAATTCCCGGGAAATATGTATGGGGCTGATGATTACGCACCTCATTACCTCATCACAATTTCCTAACTCTTAACAATGTGAAAGTTTATTTGTTGATTTGTTGATGAGTTTATTTGTAAGATTTCCAGCGCTACCTAAAATAGATATGTTCCAAACTTCTTAACTCCTAAACTTCTAAACTTATACACTTATAAACTCTTCATTTCCTCATCACCTCATCACCCGTCTTCTTTTATAAAATGACGGGATTTCAAACAATTCTTCATTCACCTGTCCTTCAATAATATTGGTCAGCTCAAAGAATCCTTCACTCTGTGGGAGGTTATAAGTTAATTTTACTGTGATACCATACTTAACCGACTTCCATTGTACAATCCTTATGACTTCTTCTCCCGATGATAATTTATTGAAAATTGTTTTCCTGCATTCCAGCCCGTTAATGATTTCTGTCCCTGCATCGTTGCTTTGAAGATCATCACAAAAAAGGTCCCATGTTCCAAAGGGATCAGACGGTGTTTCTAACCGGTTTCTTATTATGTATGTGCTGTCTTTAGGGTTGAAAACAATTGTCCGGTTTGTTTCTATGTTTGAGATAAGCAGGATTTTGGCAGGATGTTCATTGTTTTCTATCCTGTACCTTTTGCCCAAAAGCACAAATTTGCCGGTGGGTGCATTTGGCTGGTTGGATACAAGATCGGCTGAAAGCTGGCTGTTCACAATGCCTCCGGTAAGAAAAAACAGGATAAATAACAGGATTGACTGCCTGTTAATAACCGATAAGATTTTATGAACAGGATTCATATTGCTAAGTTTTCGAAAGACTAATTAGTGCCCGTCTATAAAGTCCGAAAGTTTATATAAATATTAAAAATCACAAAAAACAAGCACCAAATTGTAAATAAATCACAAAAAACAAGCACCAAATTTCAAATAAATTACAATATTCAAAAATCCAATGATCAAAACGGTTTCGGTCATTTTTAAAATTGATATTTGGATATTATTTGTTTTTTGTTATTTGATATTTGGTGCTTTAATTACGAAAATGCTTTACTTTATTGACAAACGCTAATCACTTCTCTTCAAAATCAACTTCGAGCTTGTCTGCAATTTCTTTAAGCTCCTTAACTATCGAAGGTAGAATACGAATACCTTCTTTTCCAATTCTTTCTTCAGCCTCACGCTCGATATCACCGGGTATCAGCACCTGTTTCCCTTTTATAGGTTTTGCATTCCTGAATGTATCTATCCATTTATCCATTCTTGATTTAAAGACATCTGCAGTTTGGAAAGCATCAATTCTCATCGCTCCGAAAAAATGTCCCATACCTTTTCCCACCTGAACTTTAGGCATAGGTAAAAAAGCAAGATTTGGCGGAATGAATGGTCCGAAATTAGCACCTGAAATAACGCCTGTAAGGATATCTATAATAGCGCCCAAAGCATAACCTTTGTGACTTCCATGTTCCAGGTCGCCTCCCAGAGGCAGCATTGTTCCGCCCTCTTTCAGGATATCAGGATCATTCGAGGGATTCCCTTCTTTGTCCTGGACAAAACCATAGGCAACCTTTTCTCCCTTTCTTGCGGCCACGGCAAGCTTTCCCCTGGCAATGGGAGTGGATGAGAAATCAGCGATAAATGCCGGTTGATTCTTTGACGGAACTGCGAAAGCTATGGGATTGGTACCAAGTAACTTGCTCACTGAATTAGTTGGTGCAACAAGAGGGTTGGCATTGGTCATGGCAATACCGATCATATCATGTTCCAGTGCCATCATGGCATAATAACTGCCTATTCCGAAGTGGTTGGAGTTTTGTGTAGCCACCCAGCCTGTTCCGCTTACTTTGGCTTTTTCAATGGCTATTTCCATCGACCGTGTGGCAGCTAACATACCGATAGCCATATCGCCATCAACAACAGCAGTGCTTGGAGACTCATGAATGATTCTTATCTCGGGCTTGGTGTTTATCCTTCCGGCTTCCCATAACTGAAAATAATCTTTCATTCTCAGCATACCGTGAGATGGAAGATTTCTTAGTTCGGCACGAAGAAAAACTTTTGCAGCAGCTTCTGCATCACGGGTGGGACATCCCATCTTTTCAAACACCTGAATTGTAAAGGATAGTAAATAATCGTATGTATACATGTTTTTGGTTTAAAAAGTAAAAAGTAAAAAGTTTAAAATGCCTGAAATTCAAAATGATTTAAATGCCTAAAATTAAAGAACGTTTGGCGTTAGCCAAACCTCACGAACGGGTAGTGGGAAGGCTTGTGGGAGTGAGTAATCGTGAGTCGTGAATCGATCCTTCGACTTTTGACTTCTTCTCTTTTTCTTCCTTACTCAACCACTCAACTACTCACCTACTTACCTTTAGTGCACTTTAAGTACTGATTAGTTACCAAATATTTATTCCTAAATTCCACTATTCCATTATTCCCTCTATTCCCTTATTACTTGTTCCCGGTTAAAATAAATTGAGTTAGCCTGGGCTTTTGGTGTGACAATAATTTCGTTTATGTTAACATGATCGGGCCGGTTTAATGCAAACCAAATTACATCTGCTACATCTTCACCCGTTAGAGGTTCTATTCCGGCATATGGAATTCCGGCTTTTTCCCGGTCACCTTTAAACCTTACAAGTGAGAATTCGGTTTCGACCAATCCGGGACTCACTGAAGTTACTTTTATGCCTTCTTCCAGGAGATCAATTCGCATGGCTTTGTTAATTGCGTCAACAGCATGTTTTGTTCCGCAATAAACATTCCCCTTAAAATAAACCTCTTTACCGGCTGTTGAAGAGATATTGACAATATGTCCCCGTTTTCTTTTGATCATCAACGGGATCACTGCTTTGGAGATGTATAGAAGACCTTTTACGTTAGTATCGATCATGGTTTCCCAGTCATCAATATCAGCATCCTGAAATTTATCCAGGCCTGCAGCAAGTCCTGCATTATTTACCAGGACATCAATCTGTTTCCAGTTGTCGGGAAGTTCTTTTATCTGTTTAAACACCTCAGCCTGATCCCTGATATCGAATGGAAGTTCAAGGACTTTTACATTAAATTGTGATGTGAGCTTTTCTCCAAGATCACGGAGAAGTCTCTCTCTGCGTCCGGTAATAATAATATCGAATCCGTTTTGGGCCAGCTTAGCGGCTGTTGCTTTACCTATTCCTGCTGAGGCGCCCGTGATAAGTGCTGTTTTTTTCATATTTTAACGAAATTCACAGATGTAAAATTAGAAAAAAAGATGAAGCGAAAACATTTTAACAGCTTTTACTGTAGCTATTCAGTGTCTAAATGAAGAAGTGACTAAAGTGCCTAAAATGCCTGGAAAATTTAGAGCGCCTGAATGAAGAAGTGCTTAAATGGCTAATCTCATTATACTTTGCATTTTTGCCGATCGCCGACTGCCGGCTGAGGACTGCCGATTGAGGACTGCCGACTGAGGACTGCCGGCTGATTAGTTACCTTTTATTATATTTGAAAATTATTTACCGATCAATTAATTATTTTTTCTAAAACGAAGTGGTAAATCCTTATAAAGAATCTGCAGGAAATAAAAAAGACCAGGTTACTCTTATGTTCGATAATATTGCCTGGCGTTATGATTTTCTGAATCATTTCCTTTCTTTGGGAACTGACCGCAGATGGAGGAAGAAAGCAATAGGGCTTCTTTCAGAGGTTTCTCCGAAAAAGATCCTTGATGTAGCATGCGGAACAGGTGACCTTGCTATAGAAGCTCTGAAGCTAAAGCCCGCGGTGATCATTGGAGTGGATATATCGGAGGGTATGCTTGCGAAAGGGAGAGAAAAGCTGGAAAGAAAAAACCTTGAAAAAATAATAACACTTATTCAGGGCGATTCGGAAGCATTACAGTTTGATGATCAGACGTTTGATGCTGCAATGGTAGCTTTTGGGGTACGCAATTTCGAAGATCTGAAAAAAGGTCTTGCTGAAATTTTAAGAGTGTTAAAACCGGGAGGACTATTAGTTGTTCTGGAGTTTTCAAAACCACGGAATTTTCTCTTTAAGAATATATTTAATTTTTATTTTTTCAGGATCTTACCCTTTTTCGGAAGGCTGTTTTCAAAAGACATGTCAGCATATAGTTATTTACCGGCATCAGTAAATGCTTTTCCTGACAGGGTTGATTTTCTGGAAATTATGAAAAAGACCGGCTTTACTGATACCGGTTATGAAGAGTTAACTATGGGGATTGCTTGTTTGTATCATGGGAAAAAAGAGTTGTTTACAAAATAATACAGGGATACATTTAGTTTATCTAATAAAATAATTTGCGCAGATATCTTCTCATATTGCTATTATTATTATTCCCAACACTCCTTTTTGCACAAAAAAAGAGGGTGCGGCACGATCCTGCATATGATAAAAAACCGGTACATTTTGGTTTTACCATTGGATTGAATACAATGGATTTTAATGTTGATTTATCAGGTGATTCTTATGCGATTGATTCACTCTATCCTGATGTCAGCAGGCTGAGCCCGGGGTTCAATATTGGGATAGTTTCCAGTTTCAAGCTGAACGAGTATTTTGATCTTCGTATTCTGCCCGGAATTACTTTCGGTCAGCGAAACCTTTCTTATCATAAGCTTTTTGTCACCGATACGATGAGCTTCAATTTAATCTACAATAATGATCACAAGATTGAATCATCGTTCCTGGAGTTCCCGATGGTGATAAAGTATAAATCAAAACGGATAAATAACTTCAGGCCATACCTGGTTGGAGGTTTCAATTACCGGCTCGATCTTTCAGCCCGGAAGGAATATGACGATAAAGATGCTGTTTATTTGAGATTAAAAAGATCTGATTTTTATTATGAGGTTGGTTTTGGTATCGACTTCTACCTTAAGTATTTTAAATTTTCCACGGAACTAAAACTTGCAGTGGGTTTACGTGATATGCTTATACATGATCCCGCGGCTAATAACCCGCAATTTGTAACTGCTATTGAAAAGCTCCGGTCAAACCTGTGGCTTTTATCCTTTCATTTTGAATAACCACGGGTTCTCCCCCTGAACTCAGAACAAATGATTGCTGTTGCCATAGATACATTAAGGGAATCGATACCTTCTGCAGCATCAGAAAAACAAGGAATTTTTATTTTTTTGGTAATATATTTTTCAAGAGACGAGCTTATCCCGGTAGATTCGTTTCCAAACAGTATTATTCCTTTCGGGCCAAGAGTGCTTTCATAAACCGGTTTCCCGTCAAGATAAGTTCCATAAACAGGAAGGTCACTTTCAGATACCCTGTCCATAAAAGCATGCAAGTCCGGATAGTGCACTTTAACCTGTAGAATTGCACCCATGCTCGACTGGATGACTTTTTGGTTAAAAACATCAACACTGTCCGGCGAGCAGATTATATTCCTGACACCAAACCATCCGGCGGTGCGGATAATCGTCCCGAGATTACCCGGGTCCTGAATAGTTTCAAGTACAAGAGTGAGATTATTCAATATTTCGTTCCATCTTATCCGGAATTCGGTTTTTTCAACTACAGCCAAAACATTATGAGGGGTTCTCAGTGAGCTTATTTTTTTCAACTCAGGATATTCCACATTGATAATCTCCCTGATATTTTGAAAAACGTGCCTGGGAAGTGACTCTGTCCACTTGTTCTGAGCAACCAGCATCGTGATTATCTGGCCGGCTTTCAGAAACTCCCGTACAATCTTATCCCCTTCGATGATGAATTGCCCTGATTCATCACGTGTTTTCTTATTATCCAGTGATTTGATAAATTTAATCTTGTTCTTGCTTAACATGAAAGTAGTTTTTTACCTGTTTGAATTTACAAAATTAAAGTAAATTTATATAGTTCATAATAATTATATTTGCCAGCGAAAATGAGAACGCTAACTGAAAGCTTTGAGAATCCCGGGATTAAATAAAAATATGTCAGTATTAAATGGCCGGTATACAATTGGTTTTTTACTGGTTATTTTCACATCGTGTAATCCGACTAAATACATACCTGGCAATAGTGCTCTTCTCGATAAGAATTCCATTCATTTTGATCAAAAAGCAAAAAATATTAGTAAAAATGAGCTTAAAGATTACCTGAAGCAAAAGCCCAATAAGAAGGTTCTTGGATTTCGCTTTCATCTGGGACTTTACAATTTATCCAATATTGAAAAAGAAAAATGGCCTCATAAATGGTTGCGTACCATTGGTGAAGAACCTGTGATATTTGATGAATTTCAAACAGGTAAAACCTCTAAAGACATTAAATCCCACCTTGTTCATAAGGGATATTTTAACGCTTCTGTGAGTGATACGGTTTTTATAAATAAGAAAAAAGCGCGGGTACTTTTTAATGTTCATTCAGGTATACCCTATACGATCAGAAAGATAAATTATCAGATCGAAGATACGGCAATTGCTTCGATCGTGTTGGCAGATACAATATCATCTAATATCAGGCGGGGACAAAAATATGATGTAGACATTCTTCAACAGGAAAGAATAAAAATCGAACGGCTCATCAGAAACAATGGATATTATCATTTTTCCAAAGAATATATTTATTTTCAGGCTGACAGTACTGTGGATGATCATCAGCTTGATCTTATTTTAATTATAAAAGAATTCCGGATACAGACGGCTTCAAACCGGATAATGAAAGCGTCTCATCGAAAATACAAGATAAATAATGTTTTTATTTACCCCGGGTTTGATCCCCAATCAGCCCTTGCTGATCCTGATAAATATTATCAGGACCTTGATACTTTTAATTATAACGGATTTTACCTGGTGGGACGGGACAGTAATTTCCTGGTCAAACCCAGACGGATACTTCAGTCGAATTATATTAAAGGAGGACAATATTACGATCTGGTTGATGTGGAGCAAACCCGTTTGCACCTGACCTCACTGGATGTTTACAGGTCGATCAACATCAAGTTCAATGAAATTGAAACAGCAGGGAGGCAGGAAAATGAATATCTGCTGGACTGTCACATTCAATTAATACCCATTACCCTGCAATCATATACTATTGAACTTGAAGGTACAAATTCGGCAGGTAATTTAGGCGGGGCAGTTAACTTGCTTTATAAGCACCGGAATCTGTTCAGAGGATCTGAGGTTCTTGATATTAAGTTGAAAGGAGCTTTTGAAACACTTACTGAAAAATCAGGCAACTTACAAAATACACTTGAGGTAGGTGCGGAAGCAAGAATTAACTTTCCTAAATTTCTTTTTCCTTTTCTTGATGCCGAAAGATTTATTAAGAAATATAACCCCAAAACCTCTGTTTCACTTGCTTACAATTATCAGAAAAGGCCTGTTTTTACCAGGACTATTGCAAATGTCTCTTTTGGATATCATTGGCAATCATCGAAATACTCAACCCATATAGTAAATCCCCTGGAAGTTAATGCAGTGAATTTACCGGTTATTGATCCCGATTTTGCTCAAAAACTCGATACTACTACTTACCTTGCCTATAGTTATAAAGATGTATTGATTACTGCCTTTAATTATAGTTACATTTATAATAATCAGAATATTAAGAAGGTATCTGATTTCATATTCTTTCGCCTGAACCTGGAGTCGGCCGGAAATTCATTATCCGGTTTACTGGATTTTTCAAACCAGAAGAGGGAAAATGAAAACTACAGGATCTTAGGTCTGGAATATGCGCAATATCTTAAAGGAGATGTTGATTTCCGGTATCATCACTATATTAATAAGACGGACCAACTGGTGTACCGTGCTTTTGTGGGTGTTGGTTATCCATATGGAAATTCGCAGGCAATGCCCTTCGAGAAGCAATATTTCGGGGGAGGGGCTAACAGCATTCGTGCATGGAATGTAAGAGAGCTTGGTCCGGGCTCTTATGATGCCGGTGATGTCACATTTTATAATCAAACTGCTGATATTAAGTTTGAAACAAATCTTGAATACAGATTTAAACTTTTTTGGGTACTTGAAGGAGCTCTGTTTTTTGATGCCGGAAATATCTGGTCGATACGGCGGGAAGATGAGCGGCCCGGAGCAGTTTTTAAATGGAATAAATTTTATAATGATTTTGCTGTGGGTACAGGAATCGGCGCCAGGTTTGACTTTTCATTCTTCATTTTCAGACTAGATCTGGGTATGAAGCTCAGGGATCCTGCAATTAACAATAGTAACAAATGGGTTATGACAAACGGGGGCGTGAATTTTAAAGATGATTTTACATTGCACCTCGGAATTGGTTATCCGTTTTGACATTTTTAAGTCATGAATAGTTACAATAGTTCAATTTTTATAAATTTGTTCACTTTTTATTTCTTGTTTTTATTCATTATGATATTCTGTACTTATGGATCATCAGGATTTACCACCACGGGATAGTTTTACCAGTAAGTTTGGTGTGATTGCAGCAACTGCAGGTTCAGCAATCGGACTGGGGAATATCTGGCGTTTCCCTTATATTGCCGGAGAGAATGGTGGAGGAGCGTTTTTGGTTGTGTATCTGCTGTTTGTTTTAGGGATAGGTATTCCGGTAATGATGTCAGAATTTGTTATTGGAAGGAGAGCATTGCTAAACCCGTATGGTGCGTTTAAAAAACTGGCACCCGGTAAACCATGGTTTCTCATTGGGTTGATGGGTGTTGGAGCTGCTTTTATGATCCTGGTTTTTTACAATACTGTGGCAGGATGGACCCTGGAATACATTTACAAGTCAATTACTAATGCATTTGAAGGAAAAACTTCAGCTGAACTTACAACCATGTTTGACGGTTTCAGAGAGGGATCCATGAGACCTTTGTTATGGATGGTAGTATTTATGGCATTAACAGCCTGGATTGTT
Organism: Bacteroidota bacterium; assembly: GCA_022561875.1. Lineage (GTDB taxonomy): Bacteria > Bacteroidota > Bacteroidia > Bacteroidales > VadinHA17 > JADFUQ01. The sequence continues at coordinate 51,660 of JADFQJ010000002.1, forward strand.
TTGGCAGGAGTTCAAAAAGGTATTGAGAAATATACAAAGATTTTAATGCCGATCTTATTAGTATTAATTATTATATTGGCTATCAGAGCACTAACATTGCCAGGTGCATCTGAAGGATTATCTTTTCTGTTTAAGCCCGATTTTTCAAAAATCTCAGGTAAAACTGTTCTGGTTGCACTGGGGCAGGCTTTCTTTTCATTAAGCATCGGTATGGGAACACTTATAACATATGGTTCCTATATCAGGAAAAAAAATAACCTTGCAAATACAGCTCTGAGTGTTTCATTAGCCGATACTTTCGTTGCTATTCTTGCTGGTATTGCCATATTTCCTGCTGTTTTTGCTTTTGGTATTGATCCAGCTTCTGGAGAAAAACTGGTGTTTATTGTCCTGCCTGAAATATTCCAGCTAATGCCCGGAGGATATATTTTCTCATTGTTGTTTTTTATTCTTTTGGCAGTAGCTGCTTTAACATCGACAATATCAATACTTGAAGTAGTAGTTATTTATTTCGTAGAGGAATTGAAAATGGTCAGGAAAAAAGCCACCATACTTGCAGCAGCATCCATATCAGCTGTAGGAATTTTTGCGGCTGCTTCCTGGGGATGGGCCTCTGACCTGACTTTGTTTGGTTTAAATATTTTTCAATTAACAGACTTTGCAACAGTTAATATTTTGCTGCCGGTTGGAGGATTCTTCATCGTTATTTTTATTGGTTGGTTCCTCAAAGCCGGAATTGCCGGGGACGAACTCTCAAATTCAGGAAGTCTAAGGGTCAGGTACTTGTCTGCTTTTATGTTTATTGTGAAGTTTATTGCACCAATTGCAATAGCATTGGTGTTCCTTTATAATCTTGGGATATTATAAAATTCCGATACATTAATGAACATAGCTTTGCAAATTATTTAAAAATTGAGACTAAACTATTAATTCTGATTATTCTCCAATGTTAAGGCTGAGGCTCAGCCTTAACCTTTTTTCACAATCATTCAAATTTTGTAGTTTCATTTGAATAGTATTAACCTTTTTAATTACTTTGCGAAGTCATGTTCTTAATTTGGCTTCCGGTCACCTCATTGATACTTATGATCAGCAAATTCCTGAAAGAATACTTTACCTTTTCAAAAGCAGAAAAGAATGGCACCCTGGTGCTGGTTATTCTTATACTTGTTGCATTAACAGGATATATTTTATTACCGGGGATCATTACCAGCCGGACAGTGGACTTCACTGAATTCGAAAAGGAAATTGAAGCGTTTGAACAATCACTGAATAGTATAGAAGATGCTGCCTTAACGGTGAAAAGTAGTGATAAACAGGCTGGAAATAAGAATAATTTTCAGTTTTTCGAATTTGATCCGAATGATCTTTCAGTTGATAAATGGGAACAGCTTGGTCTTTCAGATAAAACTATAAACACAATTAGGAAATACCTCCGGAAAGGGGGCAGGTTTTATAAGCCTGAAGATATGAAGAAGATTTATGGCTTAAAAACCGAATGGTATAACAGTGCAAAACCATATATCCTGATAAGGGAAATTGATAGTCCGGATACGAAAAACACCGCTCCTGTAACGGTTAATGTAAAGAAAATTTCATTTATTGAACTTAATTCGGCTGATTCTCTGGCTCTAACTTACTTGCCGGGGATTGGTCCTGTTTTTGCCGGCAGGATAATAAAGTATCGAAACCTGCTGGGAGGATTTGTCCGGAAAGAGCAACTGCTTGAAGTATATGGTTTTCCTGATGAGACATTAAAACTAATAAGTCCGGTTATTAGTATTGACACAACCGGAATTACCAGGATTGACCTGAATAAAGCCGGCTATTCTATACTTATCAGGCACCCGTATCTGGATGACTATACAGTTAAAGGTATATTAAACTATAAGGATATACAGGGAAAGATACAAGACATTAACGAATTAAAAACCAACAGGATAATTCCGGGAGAGATTTTTCCCAGGATCAAACCATACATTATGGTGAGCCAGGAGAAATCTAATTGAAATTTAATGTCTGAATATTTGACTAAGAATAAAATTTTTATTATATTTAGTTAATAATTTGATAGGTTTCCTGACCGTTGATCTACTACAATGTTCATTTATTCAGGGTTATCAGTCAAATTGTTAATTATTTTTTGGAAATCTGTTTGATAATGAGATATCAATTTATAAATTTGCGGCTCAATTTTAAATAAAAAAATTAATATGATTGTAATACCGATAAAAGAAGGCGAAAATATTGAAAGAGCGCTGAAGAAGTTTAAAAGAAAATTTGAAAAAACAGGAGTAATACGGGAACTTAGGGATAGGCAGGCTTATATCAAACCTTCAAAGAGGAAACGCGAAACCATTAAGAAAGCCGTATATAAACAAAAGATCAGAGAAAAAGAGTTTTAGTAACATCCCCTGTCAGGAATGCATACTAAATCCCTTTATTTAATTTTATTGAGGGTCTCCCTTAAATGAATTACCAGGAATCTTTTTTAAGATATTTACAGTACGAAAAACGAAGTTCTCCAAATACCGTACAATCGTATGGTATTGATTTGAATCAATTTACCAGGTATTGCAGATCGGTTAACAAAAACCTGCAACTTGATAAAGTTGATAGTAAAATTGTTCGGGGCTGGGTTGTTCAACTTATGGAGGAGGGACTGGCTCCACGCTCAGTGAACCGGAAATTAACTACACTGAAAACTTTCTACCGGTTTCTTATTCGCGAAGGTGCCGTTACAAAAAACCCGATGGATGTTGTTTTGGGTCCAAAGCAGAAGACAAAACTGCCGGAATTTGTTGAGCAGGCACATATTGATAAGTTATTGGACCAATATGATTTTGGAGAAGATTTTAGTGGAACAAGAAACAGGTTATTAATAGAAATATTTTATAATACCGGTATAAGAAGAGAAGAATTAATCGGACTAAGCGATCATGATGTTGATATCGACAGGATGACGATTAAAGTGTTAGGTAAAAGGAATAAAGAAAGGATGATCCCATTTACAAAAGAATTAAGAATGAATATTGAAAAATACCGGAAATACCGTAATGAATCTTTCCCCGGACTGGTTAATCCTTTCTTCTTTTTAACAGATAAAGGTAACAAGATGTATGGTAAATTGGTTTACCTTATAGTTAAGAAACATTTAGAGTTTGTAACAACAATTGAGAAAAAAAGCCCACATGTTCTCAGGCATACGTTTGCCACACATCTTCTAAATAGCGGAGCAGATTTGAATGCAGTTAAAGAATTGCTGGGTCACGCAAATTTATCCGCGACACAGATATATACTCATAACACTTTTGAGAAACTAAAACAAGTGTATAAACAAGCTCATCCCAGGGCATAAAAATTATATTAATATGGATATTCAAATTCATTCAGTTCGTTTTGATGCCGATAAAAAACTCCTGAACTTTATTCATGTTAAAGTGAATAAGTTAATAAAGTACAGAGACAATATACTTGCTGCTGATGTATTTCTCAGGTTAGATAAAGCTCAGGATGATGAAAATAAGATAGTTGAGATAAGACTTGATATGTCGCCTGGTCAATTGTTTGCAAAAAAGCAGAGTAATACTTTCGAAGAAGCAACAGATAATGTCGTTGATGCTTTAAGACGGCAAATTACTAAGCAAAAAGGGAAACGGAGAGAGATTTAATTGCATTGAAAAATATACAAATTATTATTTGGGTTATCAATAAAATATTTATAAATTTGCAAACCAATTTTCAGAGGTTTCAGGGGATAGGAACGTTCTTTAAAAATCGCCGATGTAGCTCAGCTGGTCAGAGCAGCTGATTTGTAATCAGCAGGCCGTGGGTTCGAATCCCTCCATCGGCTCGTTTGATGATGGTTTGGAAGACTGAATCTGCCTGTTGAGCTTTTAATAACAGATTTTTTACAACAGGGGAGATACCAAAGTGGCCAACTGGGGCAGACTGTAAATCTGTTGGCAAACGCCTTCGCAGGTTCGAATCCTGCTCTCCCCACTTTTTGATTAATAGGTGGGATCGTGATTTTAATGGGGAGGTAAGCACACTCACAGAAAACTTGCGGGAGTAGCTCAGTTGGTAGAGCATTAGCCTTCCAAGCTAAGGGTCGCGGATTCGAATTCCGTCTCCCGCTCTAACCATCGGCCGATGTAGCTCAGTGGTAGAGCGCTTCCTTGGTAAGGAAGAGGTCACGAGTTCAATCCTCGTCATTGGCTCAACAAACGAATTAATAATTAATTTTCAATCATTTAATCAATAATTTATTGGAGTTATGGCTAAAGAAAAATTTGATAGATCAAAACCTCATGTCAACGTTGGTACTATAGGTCATGTTGACCATGGGAAAACTACTTTGACAGCTGCAATCACTATGGTTTTGCATAAAAAAGGATTGGCAGAGATTAAAGACTTTGACTCAATTGATAATGCACCTGAAGAAAAGGAAAGGGGTATTACCATTAACACTGCTCACGTTGAGTATCAAACCGAAACACGTCACTACGCACATGTCGACTGTCCCGGACATGCTGATTATGTAAAGAATATGGTAACCGGTGCAGCTCAGATGGATGGTGCTATTCTTGTTGTTGCAGCAACAGATGGTCCGATGCCACAAACACGCGAGCATATCCTTCTTGCACGTCAGGTGAACGTTCCGAAAATCGTTGTTTTCCTGAATAAAGTTGATATGGTTGATGACGAAGAGATGCTGGAACTTGTTGAAATGGAAATTCGGGAACTGTTGGAATTTTATGAGTTTGACGGCGAGAATACTCCTGTTATTCTGGGTTCGGCACTTGGAGCAATGAATGGCGAACCTAAATGGGAAGAGAAAGTACTTGAACTGATGGATGCTGTTGATGAGTTTATTCCAATTCCTCCCCGTGACAACGAAAAACCATTTTTGATGCCTGTTGAGGATATCTTTTCAATTACCGGTCGGGGTACTGTTGCAACAGGCCGTATCGAAACCGGAATTGTAAATACCGGTGATACACTTGAAATGGTTGGTCTTGGTACTGCGAACAGAAAAACAGTTTGTACAGGAGTGGAGATGTTCAGAAAGATCCTTGATCGTGGAGAAGCTGGTGACAACGTAGGGTTGTTGCTCAGAGGCGTTGATAAAAAAGAGATTAAACGAGGAATGGTATTGGCAAAACCGGGTGCAATTACACCGCATACCCGTTTTAAAGCTGAAGTGTATGTTCTTAAAAAGGAGGAAGGCGGACGTCATACTCCTTTCCATCAAAAATACCGTCCCCAGTTCTATCTCAGAACTCTTGATATAACCGGAGAAATCGCCCTTCCTGAAGGTACAGAAATGGTTATGCCTGGTGATAATGTAACTATTACTGTAAATTTGATCTATCCTGTTGCTATTGATAAAGGATTGCGTTTTGCTATCCGTGAAGGTGGTAGAACTGTTGGAGCAGGCCAGGTTACGGAGATTATTGAATAAGTTTATTCTAACCTGATTGAAAATTAATCATTTAGGGTTAGGGATCCGGTCAGTTTCATAGCCCTTAATGTGTAAAATAAGTCAGTACACGGGTGTAGCTCAGTTGGCAGAGCACTGGTCTCCAAAACCAGGTGTCGGGAGTTCGAGTCTCTCTACCCGTGCTAAACCATGTGAATTATGAAAGTGATACGATATTTTCAAGATGCATATAATGAACTGGTCCATAAAGTGTCATGGCCAACATGGGGGGAATTACAGAGCAGCTCGGTTGTTGTGATGATTGCATCTTTGATGATTGCTATTGTTGTTTTTATTATGGATTATTCCTTTGAGAATCTCTTGGGATTTCTTTATGGTATGTTCTATTAAAAAAGGTTGTTCTATGGGAAAGAAAGAAATGAAATGGTATGTACTAAGAACAATCGGGGGGAAAGAAAAAAGGGTGATGGAGTATGTCGAAAACGAAGTGAGCAGACTTAACCTTCAGGATCTTGTTGCCAGGGTATTAATACCAACTGAAAAAGTTTACCAGATCCGTGATGGGAAAAAAATAAGCAAAGAACGAAACTTTTTTCCCGGATATGTTCTTATTGAAGCTGCTCTTGTTGGTGAAGTGGAACATATATTAAGGAATATTCCCAATGTTATCGGCTTCCTCGGAGGCTCAAAAGGAGGTGAACCGCTTCCTTTACGGGAATCAGAAGTGAACAGGATCCTCGGTAAAGTTGATGAGTTGGCATCCGGTGATGAAGAAATTACCGTTCCGTATTTTATAGGTGAGTCGGTTAAAGTAATTGATGGACCATTCAATGGTTTTAACGGTATCATTGAAGTAGTGAACGAAGAAAAGAAAAAACTGAAAGTTATGGTTAAGATCTTCGGCAGGAAAACCCCATTGGAGCTTAGCTTTATGCAAGTTGAAAAAGAATAAATCTCCCGTGGGAGAATTATTAATATAGATAGTTATGAAAATTTATTATGCTTCCTGAATAACTATCGCATGTTTTAACAATAAAAAGTAAACAAAACCAGATTATGGCAAAAGAAGTTTCTGGGATTATTAAGTTACAGATTCGTGGCAGTGCAGCAAATCCATCACCTCCCGTAGGTCCTGCATTAGGTGCTAAAGGTGTGAATATCATGGAGTTCTGTAAACAGTTTAATTCCAAGACGCAAGACAAAGCAGGAAAATTAATTCCAGTTATTATTACAGTTTATACAGATAAATCATTCACGTTTGTTACAAAAAATCCACCGGTAGCTGTCCAGTTACTTGAAGCAGCCAAAAAGAAGTCCGGATCATCTGAACCGAACAGAACTAAGATTGCGACAGTAACATGGGATCAGGTTAAAACTATTGCCGAGGAGAAAATGCCTGATTTAAATGCATTTACTGTGATATCTGCGATGCGAATGGTAGCTGGTACAGCCCGCAGTATGGGAATTAATGTAAAAGGTGAATTCCCTGAGAATAAATAAAATTTAATACTTCAAATAGAATGACCCGGTATACTAAAAATAGAAAGTTAGTTCTTGAAAAAATTGAAGAAGGCAAACTATACAGGTTAACAGAGGCTGCTGATTTGGTTAAAGAGATTTCAACAACCAAATTTGATGCCTCCATTGACCTCGATATCAGATTAGGTATTGACCCGAGAAAATCTAACCAGATGGTTCGTGGTGTAGTAACCCTTCCTAATGGCACGGGTAAAGAAACGCGGGTATTGGTACTTTGTACACAGGATAAGGAAGAAGAGGCTAAAAAAGCCGGCGCCGATTTTGTTGGATTCGATGAGTATATCGAAAAGATAAAAGGAGGCTGGACCGATATAGATGTTATCATCACTATGCCTCAGGTTATGGGTAAGATTGGACCTTTGGGAAGAATACTCGGCCCTCGTGGACTAATGCCTAATCCGAAAAGTGGAACTGTGACTATGGACATTGGAAAAGCGGTTTCGGAAGTGAAAAAAGGAAAGATCGATTTTAAAGTTGATAAATATGGTATAATTCATACACCTATTGGAAGAGTTTCATTTGAGCCCCGGAAAGTTGTGGAAAATGCCAGAGAATTTATCAAAACAGTCGTAAAACTGAAACCGGCTGCTGCGAAAGGTACATATATAAAATCTATCTATCTTTCAAGCACCATGAGTATAGGTATAAAGGTTGATACTAAAGCCTTTAACGAAAATTAAGTTAATTATGACTAAAGAAAAGAAAAACTCAATCATCGATGATCTGGCAGTGAAGATTAAAAAATATCCTCATTTTTATCTTACTGATGTTTCTGAGCTTAACGCTGAAGATACAAGTGCTCTGAGAAGAAAATGCTTTGAAAATGAGATCAAATTGATTGTAGTTAAAAACACACTATTGAAAATAGCGTTGGAAAATTCTGAAGGTAACTTCGAAGAATTGTATCCATTGCTGGAAAAACCAACATCTATCATGTTTTCTAATATCGGTAATATTCCGGCTAAACTTATTAAGGAGTTTAGAAAAAGACATGATAAACCTGTGCTGAAGGCAGCTTTTGTTGAGAAGGAATTCTATATTGGAGATGAAAAACTCGAAATCCTTGTTAGAATTAAGTCTAAGGAAGAACTCATTGCAGATGTAATTATGTTACTTCAATCACCTGCAAAGAATGTTATTTCAGCCTTGCAGTCAGGTAGTAATATTTTATCAGGTGTTGTAAAAACACTTGCTGAGAGAGAATAGTAAAAATAATTATAATAAAATTTTAAAAAATCGAAGAAAATGGCAGATGTAAAAAAGTTAGCAGAAGAATTGGTTAATATGACGGTGAAAGAAGTTAATGAGTTGGCAGATGTTCTTAAAGAAGAGTACGGAATAGAACCTGCAGCTACAGCTGTTGCTGTTGCCGGAGCCGGCGCTGCCGGTGAAGAAAGTGAAGCTGCTGAACAGACTAAATTCAACGTTATTCTTACTGCTCCGGGCGGAACAAAACTCCAGGTAGTTAAACTGGTTAAGGAACTTACCGGATTAGGACTCAAAGAATCAAAAAATCTGGTCGATTCAGCACCGAAAGCTGTTAAGGAAGATGTTACTAAAGATGAGGCGGAATCTTTTAAATCTCAATTAGAAGACGTAGGAGCAGAAGTTGAAATCAAATAAAAACTATCGCCTTGGTAATTAGGTATCTCAGGTTTAGAATCCAGTAAAGAATTCTAAACCTTTTTGTCGTTATAATTAAGTCTACAAAATCTTATTTATTATGTCCTCAAAAACAAACGAACGAATTAGTTTTGCTTCCACTACAGAACAAATGGATTATCCTGATTTTCTGGATATTCAGTTGAAATCATTCAGGAATTTTTTTAATCTGAATACAACACTGGAACAAAGGAAAAAGGAAGGATTGTATAAGGTCTTCAGCGAAAACTACCCAATTACAGATACCAGGAATAATTTTGTCCTGGAATTCCTTGATTATACAATTGACCCTCCCCGTTATACTATTGATGAATGTCTGGAACGGGGCTTAACGTTCAGTGTCCCGCTTAAAGCTAAACTGAGGCTTTATTGTACTGACCCGGAACACGAAGATTTTGATACTGTTATTCAAGATGTATATTTAGGCGTTGTGCCTTATATGACCGAACGGGGAACCTTCGTAATTAACGGTGCCGAAAGAGTGATAGTTTCACAGCTTCACCGCTCACCCGGAGTTTTCTTCGGGCAAAGTATACATGCCAACGGGACAAAATTGTATTCGGCAAGGGTTATTCCGTTCAGGGGTTCATGGATAGAATTTGCTACGGATATTAATAATGTGATGTATGCCTACATCGACAGGAAAAAGAAATTACCGGTTACAACATTATTACGCGCCATTGGCTTCGAAACAGATAAAGATATTCTTGAAATATTTGACCTGGCTGAAGAATATAAGGTGTCGAAAACAGCCCTTAAGAAACTGGTTGGGAGAAAACTTGCTGCAAGGGTGCTGAAATCATGGGTGGAAGATTTTGTTGATGAAGATACTGGCGAGGTGGTCTCCATTGAACGAAATGAAGTTATCATTGACAGGGAAACTGTCATTGAACCTCAACATATTGACGATATTATAGAATCAGGATCAAAAACAATCCTGCTTCACAATGAAGAAAAGAATATTTCTGATTTTGAAATTATCTTTAATACTTTACAGAAAGATCCTTGTAACTCGGAGAAAGAAGCTGTTATCCATATCTACCGTCAACTGCGTAATTCTGAACCGCCTGACGAAGGAACTGCCCGCGAAGTGATCGAAAACCTGTTTTTTTCTGATAAACGTTATGATCTCGGAGATGTAGGAAGATTTAGAATAAACAGGAAACTGGGTCTTGAAATTCCTATGGATACCAAGGTGCTTACAAAGGAAGATATCATCGAGATTATTAAGTATCTGATCGAGCTGATTAACTCAAAAACCGATGTTGATGATATTGACCACCTTAGTAACCGCAGGGTGCGGACAGTGGGGGAACAACTTCATAACCAGTTTGGCGTGGGCCTGGCACGTATGGCAAGAACTATTCGTGAAAGAATGAACGTTCGTGATAATGAGGTTTTTACTCCGATTGACCTGATTAATGCAAAAACACTTTCTTCAGTAATTAATTCTTTTTTCGGAACAAATCAATTGTCGCAGTTTATGGACCAGACCAATCCGTTGGCTGAAATGACCCATAAACGAAGGATGTCAGCACTTGGACCCGGTGGGTTGTCAAGAGAGAGAGCAGGGTTCGAGGTACGTGATGTGCACTATACACATTATGGAAGACTTTGCCCTATCGAAACCCCCGAAGGACCAAATATTGGACTGATCTCTTCATTGTGTGTTTATGCCAAGATAAACAAACTTGGTTTCATTGAAACACCCTATAGAAATGTTAAGAATGGTAAGGTGGAAATGAATGATGATGATGTGATTTTTTTGAGTGCCGAAGAAGAAGAAAAAAAGGTGATAGCACAGGCAAATGCTCCACTAAATGAAAATGGCGAATTTGTTAACCCGAAGGTAAAATCACGCTATGAGGGTGATTTTCCATATGAGGAAGCAAAAAAAGTTGACTTAATGGATGTCGCTCCAAATCAGATTGCTTCAATTGCAGCTTCACTTATCCCATTCCTTGAGCATGACGATGCCAACAGAGCCCTGATGGGTTCTAATATGATGAGACAGGCAGTGCCCCTTATTAAGCCTGAAGCACCAATTGTTGGAACAGGCCTTGAAAAGACAATGATCCGCGATTCAAGAATACTCATTGTTGCAGAAGGTGACGGCGTTGTTGAATATGTTGATGCTGATGAAATTGTGATCCGTTATATCCGTAGTGACGAGGAGAAGTTTATTAGCTTTGATGATGATGTGAAAAAATATAAGCTGCCAAAATACAAAAAAACAAACCAGAATACTTGTATTAACCTTATTCCTATCGTTTCAAAAGGCGAAAAAATAAAAAAAGGACAGGTTCTTACTGAGGGATACGGTACTGAAAAGGGAGAACTTGCGCTAGGCAGGAATCTGAAAGTGGCCTTCATGCCCTGGAAAGGTTATAATTTTGAAGATGCTATTGTGATATCTGAAAGTGTTGTACGGGAGGATACCTTTACCTCAATTCATATTGAGGAACATTCTCTTGAAGTTAGGGATACAAAACGTGGACTTGAGGAACTTACATCCGATATTCCGAATGTTAGTGAAGAAGCAACTAAAGACCTGGATGAAAATGGATTGATCCGCATTGGGGCTCATATTAAACCCGGAGATATCTTAATTGGAAAAATTACTCCAAAAGGAGAATCTGATCCTTCTCCCGAAGAGAAACTTCTTCGTGCAATATTTGGTGATAAAGCTGGTGATGTTAAAGATGCCTCTCTAAAAGCAGGACCATCACTAGATGGTGTAGTTGTTAATAAAAATCTTTTTGCGCGACAAATTAAAGACAGAAGATCGAAAACTGCAGAAAAACAGGTATTGGATAAAATAGATGTTAACTTAAGAAAGGAACTTGAGGAATTAAATGCCAAATTGGTTGATAAAATATTTATCCTGGTAAATGGAAAAACATCACAAGGCGTAAAAGATAACCTGAATGTTAATCTTATTCCCAAAGGTACTAAGTTCACTCTCAGACAACTGCAGGAGATTAACTACCGGAATGTGAATCTGAATAAATGGACAACGGATAAGAAGAAAAATGAAACTATTAAGCTTCTGATCCACAATTACCTGACAAAATATAAAGAAACAGAAGCAATATACCGGAGGCAGAAATTTAATATTTTAATAGGTGATGAGCTTCCTACAGGTATTATTCAAATGGCTAAGATATATCTGGCAAGGAAGCGTAAAATAAAGGTAGGGGATAAGATGGCCGGACGTCATGGGAACAAAGGTATTGTTGCCAAAATTGTTCGCCAGGAAGATATGCCCTTTCTTGAAGACGGAACACCTGTGGATATAGTGCTTAACCCTCTCGGAGTACCTTCAAGAATGAACCTTGGCCAGATATATGAAACAGTTTTGGGTTGGGCAGGACAACGTTTGGGTCTGAAGTTTTCAACGCCTATTTTTGATGGTGCAACTTTGGATGAGATAACCGAATACACCAGGAAGGCCAAACTTCCTGATTACGGAACGACTTATCTGTATGATGGTGGTACCGGCGAACGGTTTAACCAGCCCGCTACTGTAGGTGTTATCTATATGCTCAAGCTCGGGCATATGGTTGACGATAAAATGCATGCACGGTCGATCGGACCCTACTCCCTTATCACACAGCAACCTCTTGGTGGTAAAGCACAATTCGGAGGTCAACGTTTTGGTGAAATGGAGGTTTGGGCCCTTGAAGCTTTTGGAGCATCTCACATACTTCAGGAGATACTGACAATAAAATCAGATGATGTTATCGGAAGAGCGAGAGCGTACGAAGCTATTGTAAAAGGAGAACCTATGCCAACACCGGGAATACCTGAATCCTTTAATGTTTTGTTACATGAACTAAGGGGCCTCGGTTTAAGTATGAGTCTTGATTAAAGTTATTATGTTAACAAAAATTTAATTATCTGCATATGCAATTCCATAGAGATGCTAAGATTAAGAGTGATTTTAGAAGAATTTCGATTTCTCTTGCTTCACCGGAAGAAATACTGGAACGTTCATGTGGGGAAGTGTTGAAACCTGAAACAATTAATTACAGAACTTATAAACCTGAAAGGGATGGTCTGTTCTGTGAAAGGATATTCGGGCCCGTGAAGGATTATGAATGCCACTGTGGCAAATATAAGAGGATAAGATACAAGGGGATCGTTTGTGATCGTTGTGGTGTTGAAGTGACTGAAAAGAAAGTGCGGCGCGAACGTATTGGTCACATCTCGCTTGTGGTCCCGGTTGCTCATATATGGTACTTCAAGTCACTCCCTAATAAAATAGGATACCTTCTCGGTCTTCCCACTAAAAAACTTGATTCTATCATTTACTACGAAAGATATGTGGTAATTAACCCGGGAATTAAAGTAAATGATGATATCAAATATCTTGATTTCCTAACTGAAGAGGAATATCTTGAGATATTGGAAAATCTGCCGAAGGAGAATCAATATCTGGAGGATACCGATCCCGACAAATTTATTGCAGGAATGGGCGCTGAAGCTTTATTTAATTTGCTTGAACGACTCGATCTTGATGAACTTTCGTTTTCCCTCCGGCATAAAGCGAATACTGAAACCTCTCAGCAAAGGAAAAATGAGGCTCTGAAACGGTTACAGGTTGTTGAGGCTTTCAGGGCTTCCAGAAAAGTTAATCGTCCCGCATGGATGATAGTAAAAGTGGTACCAGTTATACCTCCTGAACTCAGGCCACTTGTACCACTTGATGGTGGACGTTTTGCCACTTCCGATCTTAATGATCTGTACCGCCGTGTGATTATCAGGAATAACAGGCTTAAACGCCTTATCGAAATAAAAGCTCCCGAAGTGATCCTGCGTAACGAGAAACGTATGCTTCAGGAATCGGTTGACTCCTTATTTGATAATTCCAGGAAATCAAATGCCGTTAAAACCGATGCCAACAGACCACTTAAGTCGCTGAGTGATAGCCTTAAAGGAAAACAAGGAAGATTCCGTCAGAACCTCCTGGGTAAAAGGGTTGATTATTCAGCCAGGTCAGTGATTGTAGTAGGTCCTGAACTAAAACTTCATGAGTGTGGATTACCGAAGGATATGGCGGCTGAATTGTATAAACCGTTTATTATTCGAAAACTTATTGAACGGGGTATTGTCAAAACTGTTAAATCAGCTAAGAAAATTGTCGACCGGAAGGATCCGGTTGTATGGGATATACTTGAAAACATACTTAAAGGACATCCGGTTTTGCTGAACAGGGCTCCAACCCTTCACCGTCTCGGTATCCAGGCATTTCAGCCTAAACTTATCGAGGGTAAAGCAATACAGTTGCATCCATTGGTCTGTACCGCATTTAATGCCGACTTCGATGGTGACCAGATGGCAGTTCACCTGCCACTGGGTAATGCTGCTATTATTGAAGCTCAAATGCTGATGCTTGCATCACATAATATCCTGAATCCGGCTAATGGCGCTCCAATTACCGTTCCTTCACAAGATATGGTGCTTGGATTGTATTATATTACCAAAGAAAAAAAATCAACTAAAGAGGTGAAAATTCAGGGAGAAGGTTTGACCTTCTATTCTCCTGATGAAGTTACTATTGCTTTGAATGAAGAAAGAGTTGATCTTCATGCCATTATTAAGGTTAAAGTTGACGATATCGTTGAAGGAAAGCCGGTTAAGCATATTATTGAAACTACTGTCGGACGTGTTGTCTTTAATCAGTTCGTACCTAAAGAGGTTGGATATATCAATGAACTTCTTACCAAAAAATCACTCAGGGAAATAATTGGTGTGGTCCTGAAAAAGACCGGGACTTCATCCACTTCAAAATTCCTTGATGATATCAAAACTCTTGGATATAATATGGCTTTCAGAGGTGGCCTTTCATTTAATCTCGATGATGTAATAGTTCCGGAAAGAAAAGCTGAGCTTGTGGATGAAGGCTATCACAACGTGGATGAGGTGATGAATAACTATAACATGGGATTCATTACCAATAACGAACGCTACAACCAGATAATTGACATCTGGACACATACCAATGCAAAGCTCACCCATACGCTGATGAAACAATTGTCTTCTGATAAACAGGGATTCAATCCCGTATATATGATGCTTGACTCAGGTGCAAGGGGGTCTAAAGAACAGATCAGACAACTTTCCGGGATGAGAGGACTGATGGCTAAGCCACAAAAATCAGGGTCTACCGCTTCGGAAATTATTGAAAACCCGATTTTATCAAATTTTAAAGAAGGACTCTCTGTTCTGGAATATTTTATTTCAACTCACGGAGCCAGAAAAGGTCTTGCAGATACAGCACTGAAAACTGCTGACGCTGGATATCTTACCAGGCGCCTGGTTGATGTGTCACAGGATGTTGTTGTGTCAGAGAAGGATTGTGGAACGCTTAGAGGATTAGTTGCGGGTGCAATTAAAAAGAATGAGGAAGTTGTTGAAACCCTTTATGAGAGAATCCTGGGCCGTACTGCTGCGCATGATGTTTATCATCCTCTGAGCAATGATTTGATTGTTGGTTCAGGAGAGGAGATTATTGAGGAGATTGCCTTGAGAATTGAGGGATCACCCATCGAAGAAGTTGAGATACGTTCGGTTCTTACATGTGAATCAAAAAGAGGGGTTTGTGCTAAATGTTACGGACGAAACCTTTCTACAGGACGAATGGTTCAATACGGTGAAGCAGTTGGTGTGATTGCTGCCCAGTCTATTGGCGAGCCGGGAACTCAGCTTACCCTGCGAACTTTCCATGTCGGAGGTACGGCATCAAGTATTATTGCTGAATCAAAAATCACTTCCAAATTTAACGGAGTGATCGAGATTGAAGAATTACGCATAGTTAAAAAGAAAGTGGCAGACCAAGAAAAGGTCAATATAGTTATAGGTCGCCTGGCAGAAATGCGGATCCTCGATAAAGAGACCCGTATTGCCCTTACAACTCATAATATCCCTTATGGATCAAACCTTTATGTTAAGGATGGTGAAAGTGTGAAGAAAGGCCACTTGCTTTGTGAGTGGGATCCTTATAATGCGGTGATCATCTCTGAAAAATCCGGGAAGGTAGATTTCCAGCATGTTATCGAAGGTGTTACTTACAGGGAAGAGTCTGATGAACAAACCGGATACAAGGAGAAAGTTATAATTGAAACACGGGATAAAACTAAAAACCCAACTCTCAGTATCTTGTCAGGAGATAAAAAGAAACCCTTATCGAGATCCTATAACCTGCCTGTTGGCGCTCATGTGATTGTGAATGAGGATAGTGATGTAATGGAAGGAGATATTCTGGCGAAGATACCCAGAGCAATTGGAAAAACAGGTGACATAACAGGTGGTTTGCCAAGAGTGACCGAGCTGTTCGAAGCAAGGAACCCGTCCAACCCGGCTGTGGTATCTGAAATAGACGGAGAGATACAGTTTGGTAAGATCAAACGGGGAAATCGTGAAATTATTGTTACATCACGGACAGATGAAGTGAAAAAATATCTGGTTCCATTGTCAAAACAAATCCTCGTTCAGGAAAACGATTATGTGCGTGCAGGAATGGCATTGTCTGACGGGGCGATAACTCCGCTGGACATCCTTGCTATAAAGGGACCGACAAAAGTACAGGAATATATTGTCAATGAGGTTCAGGAAGTATACCGGTTGCAGGGTGTAAAGATCAATGATAAGCATTTTGAGATCATTGTTCGTCAGATGATGCGTAAAGTTGAAATTATTGATCCGGGTGATACCAAATTCCTTGAAAAACAAATAGTTGACAAGAATGGATTCATGGAAGAAAACGACTGGATTTATGATAAAATGGTCATTGCTGAATTGGGAGATTCAAAGATATTTAAGAAAGGACAGATTATTACTGCCCGGAAACTCAGAGACGAAAATTCCCTCCTTAAACGAAGGGATCTGAAACTTGTTAACGCACAAAATGCTATACCTGCAACATCAAACCAGGTGCTGCAAGGTATTACAAAAGCTGCGTTACAAACTAAAAGTTTTATGTCAGCTGCTTCATTCCAGGAAACAACCAAAGTTCTGAACGAAGCTGCTATATATGGACGAGTGGATAACCTTGTTGGGTTGAAAGAAAATGTTATTGTGGGCCACCTGATCCCTGCCGGAACCGGCATAAGAAGTTATGACAAAATCGTCGTAGGTTCAATGGAGGAATATGAAAAGCTGATATCCGCTAAAGAAAAAGAGAAAGATGTATTTGAAGAAAAAAAATAGTAAGGAATAAAAACAAACGATTTATATTATGGAAGAAAAAAAAAACAAACCCGGAAAGAACCAGTTGGATATCGAACTCAATGATGAAGTGTCCCAGGGAATTTATTCAAACCTGGCGGTGATAACCCACTCATCAGCTGAATTCATTCTTGACTTTGTCAGGATCATGCCCGGTGTGCCTAAAGCACAGGTAAAATCAAGGATTATCCTTACTCCCGAACATACCAAAAGGCTGTTAAGAGCTCTCGATGATAATATTTCTAAATATGAATCAGCACATGGTGAAATTAAAGATAGAGGCCCCGGCGGACGGGTTATGCCAATGAGTTTTGGCGGACCAACTGCACAAGCCTGACAATGTATGCTACTTAATGGAATAAGTATAATAAGAACCTCTTTTATGAGGTTCTTTTTTTGTCTTAATTAATTTTTATATTTGTGCACTTCATTGTATGATTAAGAACAGTGTAATTATTAATAAAAATAATGAGTATGAGAATATTCGTTTGCCTCGGGAACGTACCTGATACAACAACAAAAGCTAAGTTTACAGAAAATAATTCTGTTTTTGACACGACCGGTGTACAGTGGATAATTAACCCATGGGATGAGCTAGCTCTGACAAGGGCTATTGAATTGAAAGAAGATGCCAATTCCTCAGTAGAGAAAGTTACTGTCATTACAGTTGGAACGAAGAGTGCTGAACCTACAATTCGGAAAGCTTTGGCAATTGGCGCTGATGACGCTATCCGTATCGATGCTGAACCAAATGATGCGTATGCAGTGGCTGCTCAACTGGCAGATGTATTGAAAGATGAAGATTTTGGTTTCGTAATGTGCGGAATTGAATCATGTGATTATAACGGTTCAGCAGTGGGAGGAATGTTATCAGAATTTCTTGATCTGCCTTCGGTGTCTGCAGTTGCCGGAGTGGAAGTGGAAGGGGAAAAGGTGTCTGTGTCGAGAACTATTGATGGTGGAAAGGAAATAATAAACATTGACACCCCGTTTATTGCAATTGTCCATAAAGGAATTTCTATTGAGCCAAGGATACCTGCAATGCGTGGTATCATGATGGCACGGAAAAAACCTTTGAATGTAGTAGAAGCTTCTGAAACAGAATTACTGACTGATCATAAAAGTTTCGAACTGCCTCAGCCTAAACCACCATGCAAGATGATTGATCCTGAAAACGTAAAAGAACTTTTTGATCTTTTGCAGAATGAAGCAAAAATAATGTGACAGAATTGGTCAGAATATATATAATCTGTGATATTAGCTTAGCGAGAAAAGAAGACTTTAATGCGAAAATAAAATAGTATCATGACAGTATTAGTATTTACAGAAAATTGGGATGGGAAATTTAAAAAGCTGTCTTTCGAATTGGTTTCATATGCACGGGAAGTGGCTGAAAAACTTAATGTGTCTGTTGTTGCCCTTTCAATTGGTGAAGTTGATGAAGATGAGCTAAAGAAGTTAGGCGATTATGGCGCTGACAAGATTGTGAGTATAACAAATGATCATCTTAAAACACTTGATAACCAGGTATATACAAAAGTAATTTCAGAGGTTACTCAAAAAGAAAATGCCAAAGTTTTAATACTTTCCCATAATAATACAGGTAAAGCTATTGCACCCAGACTTTCAGTTAAGCTGAAAGCGGCACTTGGCTCAGGGTTAATCCGCTTACCATCTGAGGTTGATCCTTTTACAGTATATAAAAAGGTATTTACAGGGAAAGCTTTTGCAAATGTGATATTAAATTCCGATATCAAAATACTTACCTTGTCACAAAACTCATTTAAGCTGATCAGTTCAGATAATAAAGCAACTATTGAGGAGTATTCAACCGATATTCAGGCAAGCGATATTAAAACCAAAGTAACCAGTACAGACAAACAGACAGGGAAACTGTTGCTGACTGATGCGGAAATAGTGGTATCAGGTGGCAGGGGAATGAAATCATCCGATAACTGGGGACCTATCGAGGAACTTGCAAAACTGCTGGGAGCTGCTACCGCCTGTTCACGACCGGTTTCTGATGAAGGATGGAGACCGCATGAAGAACATACCGGGCAAACGGGTAAGATCATTGCTCCAAATCTTTATATCGCTGTTGGTATTTCAGGAGCAATTCAGCACCTGGCAGGGATCAGTTCTTCAAAATACATAGTTGCTATTAATATCGATCCTGATGCACCTATTTTCGAAGCTGCTGATTATGGAATAGTAGGTGATGCACATAAAATTCTGCCGGAATTGATCTCCATAGTAAAAGAAAATTTATCTTAATCCTCTTTCCATGTTCACCAGTATCATTTTTATTCTTATCCTTTCAGGAGCCACAATAGTTTTTTATCGTAAAGTCAGAAAAATTACACGAAGTATAAAACTTGGTAAAGACATTACAATAAATAATAATAAGCTTCTGAGGTGGAAAAGGGTGCTGTTTATTGCAATTGGTCAGCAAAAAATGATGCAACGACCCGTTGCAGCATTAATGCATGTTTTTGTTTATGCAGGATTTATTATTGTTAATATTGAAATGTGTGAGATCCTAATTGACGGAATTGCAGGTACACACCGGTTGTTTTCTTTTTTTGGAGGATTTTATGGTTTTATGGTTTCAATATTTGAATTTTTTGCAATAACCGTTATGTTTGGATGTGCCATTTTTCTAATTCGTCGAAATGTTATTCGAATCAGAAGATTCTGGAATAAGGAGATGACCCTCTGGCCGCGTTCGGATGCTAACATTATTTTGATTACTGAGCTGCTGCTTATGAGCGCTATTCTTATAATGAATGCAACTGACAGCATCCTGCAAACCAGGCCTGATTCACATTATACACAGGTAGGTTCCTTTATGATCAGCAGTATTATTCAACCCGTATTCTCAGGATTACCATCTTCCTCTTTAATTATTATTGAAAGATTTTGCTGGTGGTTTCATATAATTGGTGTACTTACTTTTCTTAATTATATCCCTTATTCAAAGCATTTTCATGTTTTTCTTGCCTTTCCTAATGTCTATTATTCAAAACTCTTTCCGGCAGGAGAAATGGCAAATATGCCATCAATAACTAAAGAAGTTAGACTTATGCTGGAAGAAAATTATTCCGGCCAGGATGATGATAATGAAGAAGTGACATTTGGTGCAAAAACTATCAAGGATCTGACATGGAAACATTTAATGGATGCATATACATGTACGGAATGTGGAAGATGTACGTCCAGTTGCCCTGCAAATATTACCGGTAAAAAACTGTCTCCAAGAAAAATTGTAATGGATACACGTGACAATCTGGAAGAAATTGCTGATAAATTGTTTAATAAGAAAAGTTCGGAAAAGGATGACGAAAAAAACACCAGGTCATTATTTGATTTCATCTCCGCAGAGGAATTATGGGCTTGTACAACCTGTAATGCTTGTACTTACGAATGTCCGGCGAATATTGATCCTCTTGCTATTATTCTGGAAATGAGAAGATACCTTGTCCTGGAAGAATCCGCTGCCCCGGGACCGCTTAATATTGTATTTTCAAATATTGAGAACAACGGTGCTCCCTGGCAGTTTTCACATGAGGACAGGATGAAATGGGCAAAAGATATTTATATGAATGGAAAAACAGAAACAAAAGGTAAATGTTCCGGTTATAGCTGATCTTTTTGCAAAAGGAGAGAAACCGGAATATCTTTTTTGGGTCGGTAGTGCCGGAGCTTTTGACGACCGGTACAAAAATGTTACCAGAGCTTTTGTAAAGATACTTACCTGTTTGGGTGTAAGTTATGCTGTATTAGGTACGGAAGAATCTTCAACCGGCGATGTGGCAAGAAGAGCAGGTAATGAAATGCTTTTCCAGATGCAGGCAATGATGAATATTGAGATACTGAATGGCTATGAAGTAAAAAAAATCATAACTTGTGACCCGCATGCATATAATACTTTTAAAAACGAATATCCACAGTTTGACGGAAATTACCAGGTGATTCATCATACTCAGTTTTTGAAAGAGCAGATCGAAGCTGGCAATTTAAAGGTCAGGACTGATATATTTGATAAAAAGATAATTACATACCATGATCCTTGCTATCTGGGTAGGGCAAATGGCGAATATGCCGCACCAAGAAAAGTGCTTGATTTTATTCCTTCGGAAAAAATAGAGATGAAAAGGAATAAAAGTGATGCTCTTTGTTGCGGAGCAGGCGGAGGTCAGATGTTTAAAGAAGCCGAAAAAGGTGATAAAGAAATATTCATTGAGAGAACTGAAGAAGCGCTTGCAACCGGAGCTGATGTTATTGCTACAGCATGTCCTTACTGTATGACAATGATCACTGATGGCTTGAAATACAAAGACAAGAACGATGTAGTGAAGAACTATGATATTGCTGAAATTGTAGCTTTATCATTTGGGATCTGACCTGAAAAAAAAGAAAAATAACAGAATCTGATAAAAAATAAATTATGGGAAAAGGCAGAGAAATAATAGGTGGTGATTTCATCGTTAAAGAAACTGAAGCAAACGATATTTTTATCCCTGAAGAGTTTGACGAAGAGCAGAAAATGATCGCTCAAACATGCCGGGATTTTCTGGATACCGAAGTTTTTCCGAATCTTGACAGGATCGACGAGCAGGAAGAAGGACTAATGGCAGATCTTTTAACCAAAGCCGGAGAGCTCGGCCTTCTGGGTATCTCTCTTCCGGAAAAATATGACGGGTTTGAACAGTCTTTCGTAACCTCGATGCTTGCAGGTGATGTAATTGGAGCAGGTTATTCATTTGCTGTGGCTTATTCATGCCACACGGGTATTGGTACATTGCCAATCCTCTATTATGGTAATGACCAGCAAAAAGAAAAGTATCTTCCAAAGCTTGCATCAGGTGAATGGAAAGGAGCATACGCTCTTACTGAACCGGGCGCCGGCTCTGATGCAAACGCAGGCAAAACTAAAGCAACTTTATCCGAAGATGGCAAACACTATCTGCTTAATGGACAAAAAATATGGATAACCAATTCGGGATTTGCCGATATTATTACTGTGTTTGCAAAAATTGATAATGACAGAGTACTCAGTGCTTTTATCGTTGAACGTAACTTCCCGGGCATAGTGTTCAATCCGGAGGAGAAAAAAATGGGTATTAAAGGCTCATCAACCCGTCAGCTTTTTTTTAACGACTGTAAAGTACCGGTAGAAAACCTTCTTGGAAATCGGGGACAGGGATTCAGGATTGCACTGAATATACTTCATATGGGAAGGATCAAACTTGGTGGAAATGTTCTGGGAGCTGCAAAATACGCTATTAATCAATCTGTTCAGTATGCCAATGAAAGAAAACAATTCGGATTACAGATCAGTGCTTTCGGATCGATAAAACATAAACTGGCAGAGCAAGTCATAAAAAATTTTGTTACTGAATCGGCTGTTTTCAGGGCAAGTTATAATATCGATCAGTATGTTGAGCAAAATCTTGAGGGAAATATTAAAGAAAAAACCACAATTGATGCTTTTGCACAATTTGCTGTTGAAGCCGCTATTCTTAAGGTGTTTGGCTCTGAGGTACTTGATTATATTGTTGATGAAAATGTCCAGATCCATGGCGGAATGGGTTATTCGGCTGAACTGGATGTTGACAGGGGGTATCGTGACTCACGGATAAACAGGATATTTGAGGGTACAACCGAGATAAATAAAATACTGGTTGTTGATACTGTCCTGAAGAGAGGTGCTAAAGGATATTTTGACCTTTCCGGTGAAGCAGAAAAAGCATTTCTGGGCCTTAATAATTTGTCGGGCACTCCTGAACCGGAGAAGGATTTTTATGCTGAAAAGAAACAGATTGTAAGGAGCTTCAGGAAAATCGCACTATTCCTTATCCATACAGCATCTGATAAATTCAAAAGTAAACTGGTATTCGAACAGGAAATTCTGAATAATATTGCCGATGTCATAATGTATCTGTATGTTGCAGAATCATCACTGCTTCGTGTTGAGAAACTTGAGAACTTGAAGGATGCAGAGCAGATAAAGGTATATAAAAATATAATTGATGTCTTTGTTTATGATGCTTCATCAAAAATCAGTAAATTTGCGAAAGATGCAATTTATTCATTTGCTGAAGGTGAGGTGAAAGACCTGCTGCTTAAAGGGGTAGACTATTACACTACTGTAAAAGGCGTGAACACCAGGGAGGCACGGAGAAGAATAGCTGACAAGCTGATTGAGGACAATAAATATAATTTTTAGATATTCAATAGAAAAGATTGACTTTCGTGATGTGTAAGTTTTATAAGTACATATTTATGATTGGAGTTCTGGTTCTTTTTTCACAACCCGGATGTAAAAAACAACCCAAATGTGGTTGTGACGGAGATGTGCGTTTTACAATTACTTATACTAAAGGTTCTATATATTATAATGAAGAAACCGGCTATGCAGAGTTTCAGCCTTCTGATATTTATTCACGTTTTGAGATATGTGATGCTGCAGAAGTAATGGATATGTTAACACCATTCGAACAGGGAGAAACAGTGCTTGTGAGTGGTGATGCTTTTGATGACTGCTACAAAATATATAACCCGTATGCCTCGGCAAACTATATGCTGAATCTGACAGAAATTAAAAAAGACGAATTCGATAAGTAAAACCGGTCTTAACTAATAAAAAAAAGCCTTGATCAATTCAGGGCTTTTTTTATTCCCGTGATTTCAGCTAACTTTAGTTGCGGATAGATACATTGCGTTATAAAATATTCAGATAATGAAACGAATGTTATAAAAAAGCAATATTTGATTAATATTATTCTAATTTTGGTTATTCACAAAGGCTAAGGCTAATATTTAATTAATCATCGAATAATTTTGAACCGAGCTTGCGAGCTCAACGAAGTTAAATTCCGATACATTAAATTAATCAGCAGCAATATCAGGGAGTATCATGAAAAGAAAGACAAAAGATAATTTGAGTAATTTTAAGGAACAACTCAGAAGAGTAAAAGCGTTCGTTTTTGACGTTGATGGAGTATTGTCCGTGCAAACCATGTTGCTTGATACAGAGGGGAACCTGATTCGTACTTCAAATATCAGGGATGGTTTTGCAATACAAAGAGCCGTAAATAAAAACTATCCTGTTGGAATTATTACCGGAGCGGAGATACCGGCCGTTATGAAAAGGTATCAGGGTCTTGGAATCACCGATATCTATCTGGGTTCAACCAATAAGAAATCAGATATTATCCGTTTCTTAAAGAAATACCGGATTGAAGCATCGGATGTTTTGTATATGGGAGACGACCTTCCTGATCTGGAAGTTATGAAAATGGTTGGTTTTCCAACCTGCCCTGACGATGCAGTTGTTGAAGTGAAACAAATATCTAAGTATATCTCGAATTTCACCGGAGGTAACGGATGTGTACGTGATGTGATCGAACAAGTGCTACGTCTTCATAAAAAATGGGTGGAGTCACTGTCGGCAACAGGGAGAAATTTATGAATATTATTTTTGGTTAGCCTGATACTTATTTATTTACGAATAATTTTGAACCAAGTTTGCGAGCTCAATGAAGTTAAATTCCGGTAAATTGGACTATAGACTCTGAAAGAATTGCATATGAAAGCATTTTTCCAGCTTATCAGGGTGCAGAATCTGTTTATTATTGCTGTAACCCAATATCTTATGCGGTGGAGCATAATCTACCCCTTACTTCAAAAATTGTCAGTTGTATCACAGGGCGAAGTGATCCATTTTATAGATTTTGGCCTGCAATTCAACGAGTTCCATTTTGCAATGCTTGTTCTTTCTACCATGTTGATCACCGGAGCAGGGTATGTTATTAACGACTATTTTGACATTAAGACAGATGCATATAACCGCCCGGATAATGTAATTGTCGGCAGGAAAATTTCCCGGAGAACTGCAATGTTGATTCACATCCTGATGAATATTACAGGAGTAGCTCTGGGTTTTTTTATTTCATTTTTAATTCACTTGCCTCTCCTTGCTGTGATATTTGTTTTAATACCCGGACTTCTTTGGTTTTATTCAACAACTTATAAAAGACAATTCCTTATCGGAAATATTATTGTGGCTTTTCTTACAGGCCTGGTACCATTTATGGTTGTATTATTTGAAGTTCCCCGCCTTAATGCAGAATATGGTAAGGTGATGATTGAATACCAGGCAAATTTCAACATCCTTTTCGGGTGGGTTGGCGGCTTTGCAGTTTTTGCATTCTCGCTTACACTGATCCGTGAACTTATAAAAGATATGGAGGACTACGAAGGGGATCTGGAATACGGTCGTAAAACCCTTCCGGTGAAACTGGGATTGGGAACTACCAAAGCAATTGTTGTAGTATTACTGGTAGTTTTCCTTTCCGGACTTCTATGGGTGTACTTTACATTTATCACTGATATTATTACCCTGGTCTATTTAAGCATTACACTGGTTTTTCCTAGCCTCTATCTGATTTTCAGGTTAACAGTGTCACAAACAAAAAAGGATTACAATTTGAGTAGTCTCCTTACCAAGGGGATCATGTTATCCGGAATTTTTTACTCAGTTCTTGCAGGTTATATCATTCAAACAAAATTATGAAGCCCTTTATGGTTCTTGAGAATTTGAAAGGAAAAAGAATTTTGCTTGCCTCAAAATCCCCGAGAAGGCATTACCTGTTAAAAGGATTGGGAATTGATTTTAAACCGGTTGATAATTTTCAGGATGATGAGTCCTACCCTGAAAACATGGCAATAAGCGAGATACCTGTTTATCTTGCGAAGAAAAAAGCTGATAAATATAATGAACTGTTGGATGATGCAAGTATCCTGATAGCAGCAGATACCATTGTATGGTGTGATAACAAGGTTGTCAATAAACCGGGCAGCTATGATGAAGCGTACCGGATGCTTCATCGACTTTCGGACAATAAGCATACAGTAATTACAGGAGTATGCCTGCGGTCCGCAAAAAAAGAAACCACATTTACCGCTACAACCGATGTTTACTTCACGAAATTATCAGACAACGAGATTAAATATTACCTTGAGAAATTCAAGCCTTTCGATAAAGCCGGCGCTTATGGCATACAGGAATGGATAGGCTATATCGGGATCGAAAAAATAGAAGGCTCCTATTTTAACGTAATGGGATTGCCGGTACAGAAAGTATATAAAGAGCTAAAGAAGTTCTAATTATGGACCTCTGTCAATGCCTTAATATATTGATAATCTTTAGATTAAATTGATGGCCAATTAGTCGGCAGTTGGCAAAATGTAGATTAACCTAAAAATTTAGATATATTAGTATTTAATCATTTAGTCACCTCAAACCAACATGCTAATATTCCAAGATATACATTAGTTTTGTGTTTCATTAAATCTATATAACTATGATAAGAAAATTTATCAGGCTAATCGTTTTGTTCATAATCCTTTCATCATCACTTCTCAGGGCTGATGAGGGAATGTGGATCCCTGTTCTTATGGAAAAGTTTAATATTGAGATAATGAAGGAAAAAGGTTTTAAACTTTCTGCAGAAGATATCTATAGTATCAATAAGGCTAGTATGAAAGATGCCGTGATGATCTTCGGAGGTGGTTGTACCGCTGAGCTGATCTCGGACCGGGGACTGTTAATTACAAACCATCACTGCGGATACAGGTCAATACAATCTCATTCAACCGTGGATAACGATTACCTGACCAACGGATTCTGGGCTATGTCGCAGGAAGAAGAACTGACAAATCCCGGACTAACTGTGACTTTTCTTAAGTGGATGAAGGATGTAACCGGAGAGGTTCTGAAAGGAATTGAAGATGGAATGAGTGAGGAGGAAATGTCTGATATCAAACAGGAAAATATTGATAGGATTAATGAGGAAGCAATTGAAGGAACTCATTTTACTGCACAGGTGAAACCTTTTTACTATGGGAATCAGTATTTCCTGTTTGTTAATGAAACCTATAAAGATGTCAGGTTGGTTGGGGCTCCTCCGTCGGCAATAGGCAAATTCGGTGGTGATACCGATAACTGGATGTGGCCCCGGCATACAGGCGATTTTTCCCTTTTCCGTATCTATGCAGGGAAAGAGAATGAACCGGTCGGATACTCGCCGGATAATGTACCTTTTAAGCCTGAAAAGTTCTTTCCCATCTCTCTCAAAGGAACAGAACCGGGCGATTTTACCATGGTATTCGGATATCCCGGAAGCACCTATGAATATGTTCCTTCATTTCATCTGCAAATGTTAACCCGCGATATCTATCCGGAATTAATAGATGTACGGACAAAGAAGCTTGAAATAATGCAGAATGCTATGGAAAAGAGCCGGATAGTCAGGATACAGTACTCTGCAAAAGCAGCCGGTGTCAGCAATTCCTGGAAACGCTGGAAAGGTGAAATACGCGGACTGGATAAACTTGATGCAATAGCAAAAAAGCAAGCTTATGAAGAACGATTCCGGGAATGGACTCATGAAGATAGTGAGCGAAACCAGTTATACGGTAACCTCCTGTCGCGTTACGATAAAGTATATAATGAAATAGCCCCGGTCAGGTTAGCCCGTAGTTATTTCCGTGAAGTGTTTTTTTATAACGGGGTAGAAAATATATCACTTGCATCAGGGTTTTCAAAACTGGTTTCTCTGGTTGGGAACAATGCTTCGCCGGAGGAGATCGACGAGGTTCTGGAATCACTGCGTAAACGTGTTTCCGGTTTTTTCAAAAACTATGATCCGGCAACAGGGGATGCACTTTCAGTAGCCATGCTTTTACTGTTTGAAGAGAATGTTCCCTGGAAATACCATCCTGAAGAATTCAAACGGATAATGGAGAAGTTTGATGGAAATTATCAGGCATGGATTGAGAAGGTTCGCAAAAAATCCCTGTTTGTGAATGAGAAAACATTACTGGAGTTTCTTAATTCGTTCAAATCTTCCGGGGTGAAAAAGATCGAAAAAGATCCGATTTTCCGGTTAGCTCAAAGTGCGGGAGAGACATATAACGGAATATTATCTGACTACGGAGAACTAAATCAGGAACTGGTGAGCCTGCATCGTGTCTATATGAAAGCCCAAATGGAGTTTGAGCCCGGTAAGTTATTCTATCCCGATGCCAATTTTTCTTTGCGTGTATCTTACGGAGAAGCAAAAGGTTATGAACCACGCGATGCTGTGTTCTATAAGCACTATACTACTTTAGAAGGGGTTATGGAGAAAGATGATCCGGCAATTTATGATTATAATGTACCTGAAAAACTCAGGGAACTATACCGGAAGAAAGATTACGGACGATATGCCCCGGATGGGAAAATGCCCGTCTGTTTTCTTGCCACAAATCATACAACAGGAGGGAATTCAGGCAGCCCGGTGATCAATGCTGAAGGCCATCTTATAGGAATAAATTTCGACCGTGCATGGGAAGGTGTTATGAGTGATCTGATGTTCAACCCTGAACAATGTCGCAATATCTCCCTGGATATCCGGTATGCCCTGTTTATTATTGATAAATTTGCCGGGGCAGGATACCTGCTTGATGAGATGACACTGGTGGAGTAGCATATCATATAGTATTTCTGGCTATGAAAAAAACCGGTATACGGATTAACGGACGTGGTAATGCCTGGCCCATCCCGCTTGGACAGCAACACCCCCTCTATTCATTAACACCTGAACCCGATTATGCAAATGCCTCATTTTCACTGATGTCACTGAATCAGGTCGAAAGCAGGACCGAAGTCAACTGGGAGCTGCTGATCGATGCAGGTCACGGGACCATTCCAATGCTGTTGAAAACCCATAACCGTCTTCCTGAAGCCATTGTATTAACCCATCCTCATTTTGACCATTTCGTTGGCGTTGACTGGATAGCTCAGAGTCATTACCGTTTCAAAAACAAGCAACGGTATCCGTTGTATGCCACACCCTTATGCTGGGAAACCCTGGTGAGCAGCCTGCCTCATCTTGAAAAGATCATCGAATTCAAATGCCTGGATTATGGTCATTCGCGAATTCCGGATGAGATTCCCGGTGTTGAACTTACAGCTTACCCGGTATACCACGGAACTAGTGCATACGGGGCTGCTATGATTGTTGCTGATGTTATGAATGCCGGTAACACAAAGCAAAAAATTATTTTTTCGGGCGACCTGCTTTGCCCGCTGATCAGAGAAACAGATTATGCACATCTTCAGGGAGCAAAGTACCTGTTTGCCGATGTCAATAACCGGTTTCCCTATCCTCGAGCCAATCACTGGAGTTTTGTACCTGAAAGTTCTGAAGATTTTTTAGGTGCATGGTTAAAAGACATAACCATAAAGGATCTGTTTCTGCCGCATCTGAACAATGATAAGGATCCTGTTTTACCGGAATATCTGGAGCTTCTTATGAAGGATGGTTGCCTGCCAAAAGATATGTACTGGTCGTTGCTTGAATGGATCAAAAGGTTCAGTCCTGAAAAAATCCTGCTGGTTCATTACAGCGGCAGGGAGGATGAAAAATATCATGATGAGCCATTAATGGACGGACCGCAACTGGAGGCATGGACACAGCAGCAAGCTACTGCAAAAGGTATCCATTGTGAATTTAGGGTACCGGAAACCGGTGACTGGCTTGAGTTTTAGCCCTCCAATATCCTAACCAGGTCGATATTAATATAATAGACTTCTTTTCCATCCTGTTTTGGAGTGAGTATTCCCAGCCGGGTTAAGTCTGACATGTATTTCCAGGCCCAGTCGGCTCCCCTCGTAGTCCGACTCCATCTCGGGCTACGAGTTGCTGATACCCGGGATTAGTCGTACCCCGAACTGAAGTCGGGGCACGACCTGCTCCGGCCCGGGCCACGGATTGTTCATGTCTATATTTTTCAGTTTTTTGAACATATTGCAAATATATGTTCATTTTATTGTGTATTCCTGGACGCATATCCATTACTCACCGGGTGACTCGAAGTCACCCGGTGAGTATAGATCAAAAATAAACTTCACATTTCCGGAATAAAATCATACTTGATATTTCAGAATTTTTTTATCTTCGTGTTACGAAATTAATAATAGTAGCACTATGTCGGTAAAACGATTCGGAGTATCTCTTCAGGAAAGTACACTTCGCCGGCTTGACCGCCTGGTAAAAGAAAAACAGTTTCCAAACAGGTCGCAGGCTATCCGTTTCCTGATCGAAAAGAACGTTGTGGAACAAAAATGGGAGGATAACCGTGAGGTGGCCGGGGCAATTGTTCTGGTTTATGACCATCATAAACGGAATCTTTCTGAACGGTCAGTTAATGCTCAGCATGAGCATCATAAACTGATCCTTTCAGTGCAACATGTGCACCTGGATCATGACAATTGCCTTGAAACAATTGCTGTTAAAGGGAAGGCAAAAGAACTGACCAGGCTGGCTGACAGGTTGATCGGGATGAAGGGAATTAAACATGGGGAATTATTAATGACGGAAACCGGGTAATCGATGAATAGGTGTCAGGCGGAATAGTGGAATGATGGAAGAATGGAATAATGGGAAGAAAAAACATTAACTAAGGAAGAAATAGTGAATTCCTGCATTTAAACTTATGTTCCAGTATTCCAACATTCCAATGTTCCAATTTCCCAAAATAACTACGCATTATCCTGAAGAACCATAAATAGCTAATTCAATAAACGATTCATTACTATGAACAGTGAAATAATTATTCTGGCATTAACAGCGGCATCTGTTGGTTTTGTCCATACTCTTTTTGGTCCCGACCATTATCTTCCTTTTATTGTTTTAGCCAGGTCGAGAAAATGGAGTTATGGAAAAACCGGCATGATCACCCTGGCTTGCGGACTGGGCCATGTGGGAAGTTCGATAGTATTAGGTTTAATTGGTGTTGTCTTCGGCCTGGGAATACATAAACTGGAAAACCTGGAAGCGGGCAGGGGCGGACTTGTGGGTTGGCTGTTCATTGCTTTCGGACTGGTTTATTTTATCTGGGGCGTCAGGCAGGCTGTGCTCAACAAACCTCACAGTCACCTTCACCTGCATGAAGATGATGAGTCACACGAGCATTTTCATGAACATGTTGCCGGACACACCCATATTCACGGAAGTAAAAAAATTCCAAAAATGACTCCCTGGATCCTGTTTATTATATTTGTTTTGGGTCCCTGTGAGCCTTTGATACCTATTCTTATGTACCCTGCTGCCGAGATAAATATTTCCGGACTGATCATGGTTACATCTGTTTTCGCTGTAACCACTATACTAACTATGCTGACTGTTGTATTTATCTCTCTCCGTGGTATTAATCTTATCCCGCTTGGTAAAGCTGAGCGCTATACCCATCTGGTGGCAGGAGCAATGATCCTTCTTAGCGGTGTGGGGATGCAGTTTTTGGGACTGTGAAAAGAGACGAGGGGGCGACTTGACGATTGAGCGACTGGGAGATGAAGAGAAAAGGTGAAAATGAGAAGAAAAGATGAGAAAATGAGAAGAGGTGGCATGAACTCGTAACATTTTGAAAGAATGATGAAATAGCGAAAGAATTTTTCACGAAAACTACGTATTATCCTGAAGAGCCAATTTTTTTGTATATTCAACCTGAAATAACCATAATCAAAAGAATACTATTATGAAAAACCCATCAAGAAGAAAATTTTTGCAGCTTACCGGAATTGGAATTGCCGGATCTATGCTATCTGGAAAAGTTGCTTCAGGACAAATTAAATTTAGAGAATGGAACCGGGGAAATGAAATGCCATTTGAACTGGGATTGGCCTCTTACAGTCTCAGGAAGTTTAGTCTTGACGAAACTTTACAAATGACCACCCGCCTGGGTTTGAAAAATATTGCTTTTAAAAGTATGCATCTGCCTCTCGATAGTGATGAAGCTCAAATAAAAGAGGCTGTATTGAAAGTAAAAAAAGCAGGTCTGAATCTTTATGGTGCAGGTGTGATTTATATGGCTAACGAAGAAGAAGTGAATCGTGCTTTTGAATATGCTCAAACAGCCGGCTTAAAAGTAATTATTGGTGTTCCCGAACATGATCTCCTTCCACTGGTTGAAGAGAAGGTTAAAGCATATGATATCAAATTGGCGATCCATAATCACGGACCGGGAGATAAGCGGTATCCCAGTGCGGAAAGCGCTTATGAAAAAATAAAGAATATGGACTCGCGAATGGGATTATGTCTTGATATAGGTCATACACAACGTATTGGTATTGATCCGGTTAAATCAGCCAGACAATTTATGGACAGGATACATGATGTTCATATCAAGGATGTTGATAAAGCTGCTGGGGAAGGACAAACAGTTGAGATCGGACGGGGTGTTATCGATATACCATCGTTTTTAAAAGTACTGATTGAGAGAAGGTATTCAGGGAAAGTGAGTTTTGAATTTGAGAAAGATGGTGATGATCCGTTGCCGGGGTTAGCTGAATCAGTTGGCTATGTACGGGGGTGCCTAGTTACGATGAGCTTATAAGTTGAGATTTTTAGTAGTTTATTTGCAGGGAGCAATATCATCTTTAATAAAAAGGAATGAATCGGGATTTGAAAGTAATGGTTTGATAAATTCAAGTGCTTTATTCAGGTTTTTTCCTCCTTCAGGCGACAATTCTTCTTTAAAATCCCACTGGTAACCCTTAATATGCAGCAGGTAAGTTTGTGGATTTTTCCTGTATATCTTCTGACACAGGTCGAGAACAAATGCCGGCGATACTGCATGCATAGTAAATTCAATCTTAGCACCTGATGGTTCTACAGTGGTAATACAAAAATTTTCAATTGGTTCCACAGATGCATCAACAAACAACACAATATCCTTTTTTGCCATCATATCGGCATCTTCAATATTAAGCTGGTAATTGGAATCAAGTTCAATATTGGTAAGCTTATTTTTTTCTATCCACGAACGAATGGCCTCGACAAATGCATTGCCCAGGCCATCATCTTCTCTTCCCGGGTTACCGTATCCGTAGATCAGTATTCCCGGCTTTGAATTCTTCCGATTATTTTCTTTTGCGGTCAATAAGTTGATTGTTATTATTATACAGTGATATTTCAAGAGGCATTTTTCCGAGGGCATGTGTGGCACAACTCAGGCAGGGATCGTAAGCACGGATAGCAACTTCAACAGCATTCATC
Source organism: Bacteroidota bacterium (assembly GCA_022561875.1). GTDB lineage: Bacteria > Bacteroidota > Bacteroidia > Bacteroidales > VadinHA17 > JADFUQ01. The sequence continues at coordinate 84,639 of JADFQJ010000002.1, forward strand.
ATAGGCTCTGTTATAACAGCATGACCGTTCATCTGCTCTTTTGCAACCATTTCAACAGCTTTATTCATAGGGATGTTGTTATTGGTGGTTGAAACGATCAGGTTTGCCATTTCTATCAGGTCCTGGTCGTTAATCCGGTAATGATGGAACAATGTTCCCCTTGGTGCTTCAAGTACACCAACTCCTTCATAAACTTTATTGCCTTTTGTTTCCAGGTTATCATCCTGGAGGTCGGAGTCGTTAAGCAGTTCCTTCATCATTTCTGCAGCATGCAGTACTTCGATAAGACGTGCCCAGTGGGTATGCATTGACATGTTATTGGGCTTACCTTTGGTATACGCTTTGTAAATTTCAAATTCCTTCTGGGCAAGAGGGGAAGGTATAAAGTCAGCGGTATTTAATCGTGCCAGCGGTCCTACTCTGTACCAACCTTTTTCTGTGCCATATTCTATCAGGAACGGGAATTTCATATAGGTCCATGATTTCACCTCTTCACCGATATAGTCGAGATAGTCCTGGGGATCAACATCATGGAGGATCTTTTTTCCGTTTGCATCAACCGCCCTTACAACACCATGATAAAGGTCCATGGCTCCGTCTTTCCTTACAAGGCTCAGATGGTTGGAAGGAAATGCAGCCATGTTATCAATTAATTCACTATTTTTTGCATGATAGTTTCTAAAGAAATCAATTACACTCAGTGACCACCCGATCATTTTATCCACATTAAGGGGATCTTCTCCTTTAAGGAACTTATCTCTTTCTTCAATTGAGAGGTTTTTGTTAATACCTCCTGGAATGGCGCCTGTTCCGTGGATTTTTTTCCCTGCTGTGACTTTTATTATCTCTTGTCCGAATTTTCTCATCATCACTCCCTGAACAGCCAGTTCTTTATGTTCCATGGCAACGCCAATAATGTTTCGGATTGTCGGATCGGCATTAATACCAAACAGGAGATCCGGTGATACCAGATGGAAGAAATGAAGGACATGCGACTGAAATATCTGTCCGTAATGCATCAGGCGGCGCATTTTTTCAGCAACCGGTGTCAGACCATCTCCTGTACCGGCGCCAACTATTACGTCCATGGCTTTGGCAGCAGCCAGATGATGGCTTACAGGACAAATACCACATAATCTTTGAACGAGCACCGGCGCTTCCCAGTACGGACGGCCCTGAATAAACCGTTCAAAACCACGGAATTCAACAATATGTAACCGGGTTTGAATAACATTGTTATTATCGTCCAGATGTACAGTAACCTTTCCATGTCCTTCCACACGGGTTACCGGTTCAATGGTTATCTTTTTTGACATAGTTTTTTCTCTTGTATTAATCGAATTTTATGACCTCGTAGGGCAGCTCCATCTCATTCCCTGTGATCAGTGCGGTTAATGCATTCCAGATCAATTCAGCAGATGGAGGGCAGCCGGGAAGGAAATAGTCAATCTTAACAATTTCATGACATGGATAGACTTTATCGAGCATCATAGGTATTTCTTCATCATTTGGTATGATCCCGGATTTATTGTTTCCTTTAACGCTTGGTCCGTTCAGGTATGCCTCCTCAAGACATTCTTTAATGGGAATAGGATTCCTGAAGGCAGGTAACCCACCCATGATAGCGCATTCACCAAACGATACAAGGATATTACAATTTTTTCTGAAATCTTTCAGAACATGTACGTTCTCACTGTTGCAACATCCTCCCTCGATCAGTCCAATATCACATTTTTTGGTAAAATTCTTGATATCGGTAAGTGGGGATTTATTGAACTCTACCAGCTCAATCAAATCCAGTATCTTTTCGTCAATATCAAGTAATGACATATGACATCCGAAACATCCGGCTAATGTTGCAGTTGCTAATACAGGTTTACTCATAACAAATTCTCCTTAAAATTGAGTTTCCTAATGTTTATATTCGCTTCCGATGGGTTCATGATCGAATTTCCTTTGTCCGATTGGAGTTCTGAAACCCTTTTCGCGTGGAAGTATGGATCCCACAGGGCAAACTTCAACAGCTTTTGCAGCCAGTTTGTCTGTTAGTTTGCTTCCCAATACAGGATCAACATTTACTTCAATATTTTTACCTCTTCCGAAAAATGCAAAGACACTTCTCCCTTTTTCGTCTTTTATTGTACGGATACATCTTTTGCATCTTATACATCTGTTCTGGTCTTTGAGTATCTTTGGGTGGCGGGCATCAATTTCTCTTTTCGGAAACTGATAAGTGAACCTGGGAACCATCATTTGAAACCTGTATGCAAGAGCCTGCAGCTCGCATTCACCACTCATTTCACAAGCAGGGCAGAAATGGTTTCCTTCAACGAAAAGCAGCTCGATTACCGATTTTCTAAAATCATTTATTTCAGAGGTATCATTTTCAATTTCCATTCCGTCGCCAACAGGGGTTGTACAAGCAGTAGTTAATCTATCGTTTGCCCTGACAGTACAAATCCTGCACGATCCCTGGGGTTTTACACCTTTGTAATTACATAAAGTCGGAATGTATATATCATTTTCTTGAACAGCTTGCAAAATTAAGGTACCTTTCTCTGCAACGCATTCTTTTCCGTCAATGGTAAAGTTGATTATATCAGCCATTATTTAAGATTATTTATTAAAATTCCGGAACTCTTGTTGTTGCTTCACACGACTCACTTACAGCTTGTTCCAGATTAAACCCTGTTTCATATTCTTTTCCCCTTTCCAGCTTTTCTTCATAAAGATATTTGAAGTTTTTCAGGCTTGTAAGGATTGGATTGGCTGCAGTATGACCTAATCCACAACGGTTTATTTTCATTAATTTGCCCCAGTTTTTAAGGTCTTCCAGATCGCTTGCCACACCGTTGCCACTCAGTATCTTTTCAAGCTTTTGTTTAAACAGGGGTGTCATTGACCTGCATGGAACGCATGAACCACATGATTCTTCAATAAAAAAGTCTGTAAAATTAAGTACGACATTTTTTAGCAAATCCCTGTTGTAATTAAAAATAATGAACGATCCCCCGGTAACCAGATCACTATAGCAAAGTTTTCTTTCGAATTCTTCAGGTCCTATGAGAGAACCTGAAGGTCCGCCAACCTGAATTGCCTGAACGTCTGTTGACCCGACCATGTCAAGGATATCAGTAATTGTCAGACCCCATTCCACTTCATAAATTCCGGGATATCTGCAATCACCTGATATACTGAGAACTTTTGTCCCAGTAGATTCAGGGGTTCCAAGCGAACTATACCATTCACCACCATTAAGCATGATCTTAACTGTAGAGCAAAGGGTTTCAACATTATTTACAACGGTAGGACAATCATTATATCCTTTTTCGACCGGGAATGGGGGACGGTCACGTGGCTCCCCTCGCTTACCTTCAACTGACTCAATCAGGGCCGATTCTTCTCCACAAATATATGCTCCGGCTCCAAACTGGATTCTGATATCAAAATGGAATCCTTTTATTCCTCCAATGTCTTTGCCAAGCAGGTTCTTTTCCCGTGCTTCTTTCAGAACATTTTCAAGGTAATGCTCAAGGTATTTGTATTCAAACCTGAGATATAGAATACCTTCTGTTGCTCCGATGGAATATCCTGCAATGACCATCCCTTCAATTAATAGCTTGGGTTTTTCAGTAAGTATTACCCTGTCTTTGAAAGTTCCAGGTTCCCCCTCATCTGCATTACAGATAATATATTTTTTATCCCCCTTAGCTTTACGGCAAAACTCCCATTTCAGACCGGTAGGAAAACCTGCCCCTCCACGTCCTCTGATATTAGATGATTTGACTTCCTCAATTACCTGCTCAGGAGTTAATTGTGGCAGGTTTTTCATTATAATTGTTCCGGGATTATAATCATCACTTAATACAGGTCCCATTCTCATAATATTATTCCGGACGACAGAATTGAGATATTCAGATTTGTTTTGACTACCACCTAAATAAGAGGTATGCATTTTTTTTACATCTTTACCGGCTCGCATATCACGCACAATTTCTTTTACCCGGAAAGGAGTGAGATGTATAAAAACATTTCCGTTAATCAGGGCTGCAGGTTCCTGGTCACTCATCCCAATGCACGCAGTATCAAATAAGCCAATAAGGCCATCATCGGTAACCTTGCCAAACTTACAACCAACTTCATTCTCAAAAGTTTCAGCAACTATTTTTCCGCCCATCATATTTGAAACTACACTATTATTTAAATATATGGTGTATTTCCCCTGCGACTCTCTTGACAGGAAATGATAAAAAGAAATAGTTTGCTCCACATCAACAATAGATAACTCCAGCTTTTCTGAAATAATGCGGGCAGCCTCATCAGAAATATGATTCTCATCTTTCTGTATCTCAATAAGGATATCCATCAACCGGGTTTTATCCTGATTGTATTTCCTGATCGCTGATTGAACTTTATTGTTTCCCATGATAATGTAAGCTTGAAATAATTATTATCCCATTTGTGAAAAAATTAACAGTCAAAATTAATATCATTATCGTTCTAAACAAATGATAATTGTAAGTACAGGAATACTTAATATGAATTCAATTTATGCAATTTGTCATAACAACATTGATTATAAATATATATAGCTGACATTTAGGTAAATAAAATCTGTTTTGTTAATGAATTAATTTGACAATATTACAGAGTAGTGATAAAAATCATTGATATTGACGAATAAATATAGGGATTTTTTTCTATAAGATATGTTATTAAGCATGAAAATTACTCTTTCTGTATTAAAATGTATTTGAAAATACGATACATTCATTTAGCTTCGCACTTTTAACCAGGCAAACGAATGGGCTTTGTGACTTTGAAAATAACGGTAAAGGGTTTAGTGCAAGGAGTTGGTTTCAGACCTTTTATATACAGAATTGCACATCATCATAATATTTATGGCTGGGTTGAGAACAGGAATGATGGAGTAAGGATACATGCCCGGGGTAATAAGTCCGATATTGATAGTTTTATTGTCTCACTGAAAAAAAAAAGACCACTTGCTTCAACTATCAAATCGGTTAGTGTTGAAGAGATAAGTTCCGCAAAATACACAACCTTCATCATCGTTAACAGTAAATCTGATTCAGATGAAATTACCGATATAAGTCCTGATATTGCAGTCTGTCCTGCCTGCCTCAGGGATATGAAAGAGCAATCACACCGGATTAACTTTCCTTTCATCAATTGTACCAATTGCGGTCCCAGGTTCTCGATAATTAAAGATCTGCCGTACGACCGGAACAAAACTACCATGAACGTATTTCAAATGTGCGATGTATGTGCCGGCGAATATTCGGATGTCATGGATCGCAGGTTCCATGCTCAACCTGTAGCATGTTTGAAATGTGGACCCAGGTATGAACTGATCTCAAAATATGAGAAAACAAATAATCCCGGAAAAGTTCTTGAGCTAACATCGGTGATAATTAATAATGGGGGCACGGTTTCTATTAAAGGTATAGGTGGGTATTTTATGGCTTGTGATGCTCTTAACGAACTGGCGGTGAAACAACTCAGGCAATCCAGACTGAGAGAGGGAAAACCGTTTGCAGTGATGTTTAAAGGAATTGAGACACTCAGGGAATATGCTATGGTAAATGCAGAAGAACAGGAATTGGTGCAATCATGGAGGCGGCCGATAGTTCTTCTGAAAAGCAGAAAAAACCTTGCCTTTAGTGTTAGTGTAGGATTTGATACATTGGGAGCGATGTTGCCTTATATGCCGTTTCACTACCTTCTCTTTAGTAAGCTTAATACACCTGTTATTGTCCTGACTAGTGGAAATATCCCGGATGAACCAATTATTATCACCGATGAAGAAGCTTCAAAAAAACTTCTCCCGGTAAGTGATGCCCTGGTGACCTATAACCGTGAAATATTTAACAGGGTTGATGATTCAGTACAAATGGTGGTTAATAAAACTCCTCGTTCAATCAGGAGGTCAAGAGGTTATGTGCCTGAACCAGTTGATTTAGAGCAGAATGTAAACGGGATAATAGCATGTGGCGCAGAGTTAGTAAATACTTTTTGCCTTGGTAAGGGAAAACAGGCGATCATGAGTCAGTATATAGGAGACCTTAAGAATTGGGAAACCTATGAGTTTTATTCTGAATCTATCGAAAAACAGAAAATGCTGTTTCGTATCGATCCGGTTTTAATAGTCTGTGACCTTCACCCTGAGTATCTTTCAACAAAATATGCTCTTGAGTCCGGACTGCCTGTAGTTAAGGTGCAGCACCATCATGCTCATATTGCCGCCTGCATGGCCGAACATAATCTTGATGAAAAAGTGATAGGGGTTGGTTTTGATGGTATTGGCCTCGGTGATGATAATCGTATTTGGGGGGGTGAATTTATAATATGTGACCTGGCAGATTATGAAAGAGTTACCCATTTCTCATATATTCCAATGCCCGGTGGCGACAAAACTGCCCTTGAACCGTGGAGGATGGGTATAGCATATTTATATAAAGTATACGGATCGGATCTTTTTAAACTGAATATACCTTTTATTAAGGATCTGAACCGAAAGAATGCAATGGATATAATTCAAATGATAGATAATGATATCAATTGCCCCTTAACTTCCAGTTCGGGTCGCCTGTTTGATGCTGTTGCTGCAATTTTGAATATTTGCACACATTCAGGCTTTCATGCTGAAGCACCTATGCGTCTTGAATCTGTGGCAGATCAAAACTGCTTAAGTTCCTATTCTTACGAAATAAGGCACACAATTCATGTCGAGGTAATGATAAAAGAGATAGTGAATGATATCATAAATGGGATAACCGCCGGGGAAATATCGGCAAAGTTCCATAATACAGTTATTTCTATTATTTTTGCGGCAGCAAATAAAATAAGGAAAAAATCTGGTATCAGTAAAGTGGTTTTATCAGGAGGAACATTCCAAAACAGATATTTACTTGAGAGCGTTGAGAAAAAATTAACAAAAGAAAATTACAAGGTGTATATTCCGGGATCAATCCCGTCAAACGATAGTGGAATAGCTCTCGGACAACTGGTAATTGCATCAAAAAGGAGAGAATTAAAATGTGTTTAAGTATACCGGCAAAAGTTATTGAGATCAATGGAGAAATGGCAAGGGTTGCTGTTGGCGAAACAATTGTAAATGCAAGTCTGCAAATGCTTGATGACGTTGAGATTGGTGATTATGTTCTGCTTCATACAGGATTTGCACTGCAGAAGATCAGCGCTGTTGATGCAGCTGAAACTCTGGCTTTGTTCGAGGAGTTGGAAGAGATAAACAAAAAAATGGACCAGGAAGAGCAGGATAAACTGGCATGAAACGAACATGAACTTTTTTAATCAAAGATTTTACTCAGTAGAATGATTAAAATAAGTTCGCGTGAGTTTCTGAATGTATTATGAGTTTTTTGTAACATTCATCAACAAAAAATTTTATACAGATGAAATACATAACAGAATTCCGGAGCAAAGAGATTGTATCCAGGCTTGCTGATCAGATCCGGTACATATCCAAAAGGCCTGTCAGGTTCATGGAGGTTTGTGGCGGGCACACTATGGCTATCCGGAAATTTGGTATTCCATCACTTCTACCTGACAATATCGACTTGCTTTCAGGACCGGGTTGCCCGGTTTGTGTTTCAAGTAATTTGTTTATTGACAAGGCTGTGGCTTATAGCCGGCTCGATGATGTTATTATTACTACTTTTGGTGACCTGATACGGATCCCGGGATCTACTTCCTCCCTGGACAATGAGAAAGCAAACGGAAGTGATGTCCGGATGGTATATTCAACACTGGATGCACTGAATGTCGCCAGAAAAAATCCTGATAAGAAAGTAATTTTCCTTGGCATTGGGTTCGAAACAACTGCCCCAACCAGTGCTATAGCCATTTTAAAAGCAAATGCTGAAAACCTCGAGAATTTCTTCCTGTACAGTTCGCATAAGGTCATGCCTCCGGCAATGGAAGCCCTGATTGATGAAGGAGTGAACCTGAACGGTTACATAGCGCCCGGCCATGTCAGCGCCATAACAGGTTCAGGTATTTACAAGCTTATCCCTGATAAGTTCGGCCTTGGTTGTGTGATCAGTGGTTTTGAACCGGTTGATCTTTTGCAATCTATTTATATGCTTGTCAGACAATATGAAACTAATTCTCCCAAAGTTGAGATCCAGTATAAGAGGGTTGTTACACCTGAAGGGAATGTGAAAGCCCAGGCGATCATGAATGAAGTGTTTGAGCTTCGTGACGATTGGTGGAGAGGACTCGGTATTTTAAGAAACAGCGGGTTTGGCTTGAGGAAAAAATATGAACGGTTTGATGCGGAAAAAATGCTGGATGTTGAGGTTGAAGTAACCGTTGAACCCAAAGGTTGTATTTGCGGCGAGATACTGAAAGGTGTTAAAAAACCATCTGATTGTAAATTGTTTGGTGAACCTTGCTCGCCCGCAAACCCTGTTGGAGCTTGTATGGTCTCCAATGAAGGCTCCTGCCATGCTTATTACCGGTATAATGAGTAGGAGAAGAAAATAACTATGTATTATCCTGAAGAACTTTAATTATTATGAAACAAAACTTTGTTGAATATAATTTATGAACAAGAATCCTGAAAAAGTCATATTGCTTGGTCATGGCAGTGGCGGAAAATTATCCCACGACCTTATCAGGGATATTTTTGTAAAATATTTTCACAATAAAATATTGTCTGAACAAACCGATTCTGCATGTTTGCCCGGTGCAGGTGAAGAGATTGCTTTTACAACAGATTCTTATGTGGTTGATCCGATCTTTTTTCCCGGCGGGAATATTGGGAAACTTGCAGTATGTGGTACAGTTAACGATTTGGCAGTGTCCGGGGCAATACCACAGTATCTGAGCGCATCATTCATTATTGAAGAGGGCTTCTCCATGAAGGATCTTGAAAAAATAGTCAGTACAATGGCTGAAGAATCACGTAAAGCAGGAGTGAAGATTGTAACAGGGGATACCAAGGTGATTAATAAAGGCAAATGCGATAAGCTGTTTATCAATACTTCCGGAGTGGGCTATTTGTCAAGGGAACATCATCCAATCAGCGCCGGTAGTAAAATAGCACCTGGCGATAAAATAATAGTGAGTGGGAGTGTAGGAGACCATGGAGTCGCTGTCCTATCTGCACGGGAGAATATGAGTTTCAGTGTTAACCTGAAGTCCGATTGTGCCTCCCTGAATAAAATGATCTGGTCTGCTCTTAATATTTCCACGGGCATACGGTTCATGCGTGATGCTACCAGGGGCGGGCTTGCGACTGTGTTATGCGAAATATCTGAAACAAGGCGATTGGGTATTGAGATTGACGAAGAGAACATACCTGTAAAAAGCAGTGTGCAAAGCGCCTGTGAGATTTTTGGATATGATCCTCTATATATGGCCAATGAAGGAAAGGTCGTTATGGTAGTCGATCCTGCGGACGCAGATAAAGTGCTGGATACTTTACGTCAGGATACCCTTGGTAAGCAAGCTTCTATTATCGGGGAGATAACTGAAAAACACCCGGCAAAAGTAATCCTGAAAACCGGTATAGGAGGTAGAAGGATCGTTGATATGCTGACTGGAGAACAGCTTCCGAGAATTTGCTGAGAAAAAATACTTAAAAGCTCAACTCCTCCCTGGTATCGTGTCAACGATTAACAGACGGGTGAGTTATTGTATATTGGATATATTATCAGCATATTATGCTTTTGCCTTGACACTAGAAATAACCGAATTCGTTATAAAATTTCCGTAGTGCATCTGAAACATCCTGGAAGGAGATAAAATGTTTATTGCATCCAACCTTTGAACAGATATAAACCTTTCCACCCTTTTCCAGTGTAAACGGGATCATAAGCGCACCACATTCTTCACATTTGTTGGGACTAATAAGCTCCTTGTTACAGTGAGGACAAAAAAACTTAATTGGCTCGTCTTTGCGAAGTTCAATACTGCTTTTATGGTCAAAACAGCCATAAAATGAACATAATCTTAACCTTCCTTTTTTACCGTTTGCTTCAATATCTACCTTGATGCTGGGTTTACCTTTGATCTGATCGTAGGGATCCATAAAAGACTTCTTGCAATGGGGACATTTTGTTCTGAGTGCAATTAAACTTTTCATTTTACCTCCATATTTTTGTTTTCAGAAAAATATTCAAAACAATAAAATGATTGTTAAACGCTAATGATCAGGTAGATGTTATTCATAATGATAGACCTGATCCAGTAAAAAAATTCATCTTGAGTTTACAAAAAAAAACTTAATATTCCAAATACTGATTTTCAATAATGCAATTTACGGATAACTTTGTTAGGGTTATTGGTTACTGGTTTAAAATTTGTTAAGTTTTTCACATTTTTCTTTACTTCACCTTTCAACAATCATAGTGCATCGTTCCAAAGGGTTACCGGGTGCTGGTTTGTCTGTTCAAAGTCCAAGGTTAGAGTTACTTACTCACCTACTTACCTTACTTACCTTACTCACCTTTCTTCACTTTTGCCTTAATACCCTGTTAAATTATTAGTGAAAAGTATTATTTTTGTTCACTAGTTTTAATACTGATTGTGTTTTACTGAAAAAACAAAATATGCATGAATTGTCAATAGCTGTTAATATAGTTGAAATGATAGAGGAAAATGCAGAGAGAGAAAGGGCTGACAAAGTGGATAAATTTGAAATAGATGTGGGAACCTTATCCGGAGTGGTGATTGATGCACTTGAGTTTGCTCTTGAAGAAGCAGTAAAAGATTCGATTTGCTCAAAAGCAGTGTGGAAGATAAATAAAATACAGGCTAAAGCTCAATGCATGGAATGCCATCATCTGTTCATAATGGATAATTACTTTACCTCATGCCCAAAGTGTGACGGGTTTGGCAAGGAAATCCTTCAGGGTAAAGAGATACAATTGAAATCAATTACAGTCGAATAAATCATAAGCAAAACATGCTTTAAGAATTGGGTTTATTAAATTCACGAAATAATATTAGTTAATTTTATGGCAAATTTATATTGATACTAAAAAGTAAAAAATATGTGTGATAGTTGCGGATGCGGACAACCCGGTGAAAATGTAACTTTTAGAAAACCCGGTGAAGATGAAAAACCTACTCATTCCCATGGAGGGGTAACCCATAACCATTCTCACGGAGATCATGCTCATGAGTATTCCGTGAGTCGTGAAATTATAATTGAACAGAATGTTCTTCAGAAGAATGATCTGCTGGCTGAACGGAACAGGGGCTATTTCGAAGCAAAAAATATCTTTACTGTTAACCTGGTAAGTTCCCCTGGCTCCGGCAAGACCAGTCTTCTTGAGAAAACTATCAGAATATTGAAAGATAAATGTTCTCTCTATATAATTGAGGGTGATCAGCAAACCATGAATGATGCTAACCGGATAGAAAAAGCAGGCGCCCCGGTTATCCAGATTAATACTGGAGCCGGTTGCCATCTTGATGCAGATATGATAAATAAAGCGGTGAAGTCGCTTGAGGTAAAAGATAATTCAATTCTTTTGATAGAGAATGTAGGAAACCTGGTGTGCCCGGCAATGTTTGACCTGGGAGAATCTCAAAGGGTGGTAATAATGAGTGTTACCGAGGGGGAGGACAAACCTCTTAAATATCCCGGAATGTTTGAATCATCAGATTTATGTATTATCAATAAAACAGATCTGCTGCCGTATGTTGATTTTGATGTTGAGAAATCTAAGAAGTATGCATGTAGGGTAAATCCCGATCTGAAATTCATTGAACTTTCAGTAAAAACAGAAGAGGGAATGGAGCAGTGGATCCGGTGGCTTCAGGAGAGAGATTAATAAATCAACTAATTTTATGCTTCGAACCCGCAACCCGCAACTCGTAACCCCTAACAATCTTCCCACAACTTCTTGATTGACAAAAGAGATTGACTGGAGATAAAGCTAAATAATCATTAAGGTGACCATTATTTATTTTATCTTTATCTTTAAGCATTTACTAAATATTTGCATATGGACCATCTTCCAGGTAAAACTATCGAGAGATTAAGTGCGTATCGTCGTGTATTACTAAATTATTCAACAAAAGGAAAGTCTTATATATTTTCACATGAGCTGGCTGGACTTTTGCATATTACAGCAGTTCAGGTTAGAAGAGATGTCATGTTGATCGGATATACAGGACTGCAACGAAAAGGTTATTATGTAATGGAGTTGATTGCAAGAATAGGAGAGGTGCTCGATTCCAGGGATGGGCAGAAAGTAGCCGTTGTTGGGTTTGGTTATCTCGGGAAGGCTATTACAGGTTATTTTGTCGGGAAAAGGTCGAAACTGGATGTTGTAGCATCATTTGATATCAACACTAAAAAAATAGATACAAAAATAAAAGGGGTGAAATGTTTTCATATCAACAGCCTGAAAACAGTTATCAGGAAGAAAAAAATAACTATTGCAATCTTAACAGTTCCTACGGATGTAGCCGTAGAAGTAACAAAAAATCTTGTGAAAGCAGGAATCAAAGGTATTCTTAATTTCACAACCGTACCACTCAATGTTCCACCTGGTGTTTATCTTGAAGAATATGATATGATAACATCTGTTGAGAAAGTAGCATTTTTTGTAAAAAAGTATGATAAAGCTGAAAAGTAAAATAATGTTATTGACTTGACATTACCCTGGTTGCAGAAAAACTAACCGGGCCCTCAGGGGAGGCTGCAGTACCCGTAAATACATTTTCTCTGACCGACCCTTTTATCGGAACCTGTTCATATTCAACAGTGATCTCAAGTGTTATACCTCCATCATTAATTTCAATATTCTGAAATTCAATGATATATTCGCTTTCTGAAAATTTCAAATAACCTGTTAGTTTATTCTCCTTAATTTCAAAAGTCATGGTTCCTGCCTGGTATCCGAAAGGAGCCTGCTCGGCTGTAAATTCCCAGGTACCTTCATAAATTTTCATAGGATCGCAGGCATGAAGTAAACCGGGTTGAAGTATCCATAATAAGAAAAGGGTAAGAAATGAGATAGTAAATCGTTTCATAGCTTTAATAAGTATTAAAATGTAAAACAAAAATTAATAAAACTCACATGATCTAATATATCGGAATTTAACTTCGTTGATTAGCCTTTTTTTTCACTGTATTATCTGACCAAAAAATACTGAATTGGCAAATATTTTATTAGTTCCGTACCATACCCCCCTGAAGTTGGTATTATCGAACAGGGAGATAATAGTTCCCTGACCGAGTTTATATATCCCGGCGAACGGACTATTCTTCATTTGGTCAATTGCACTATCAGGAATATAGCCACTCATTACAGGTGAATTAGTATACATTATGGGATTAGCATAGGGATTATTACTTTTTTCGACAAAATCATTCCCGTTTTTAAATACTGGTAACTTGTATTTGTAGTATCCATAAAGTAAAGGATGGGACAGATCAACTTGCGTTTCAAATATTCCTCCGCTGATTCGTTGAACACTATTATTCTTATAGCGGTCGGCATAACGATAATGAGCTGTGCTGTCAGGTTCCGTCCTTTTTTTGTATTTTATATCAGCCAGCTTCTGACGAGTAATCCAACGATTAGCATTTTTGTATGCAACGAGAGTACCTCCATTTTGTACCCACTGTTTTATTTTATTTATAACTTGTTCTCCCATATTTTCATACTTACCACCGGGCATTATCAGTACATTATACCGGTTAATATCAATCTTCATTAACTTGTCAGTTTTAACAAGAGTTACCGGTATTTGATAGCGCGTATCAAAAAGGTGCCATATTTCACCGGCATCACGACTGCTAACTCCTTCTCCGGCAAGCAAAAGTATTTCAGGTTTTTTGAGGGATGCGAAACTGTTGCTGCCCAGGTCAATGCCCGAAGGTGTCAATGCTGTCTCTACAGCAAATATTTCGAGTCCGTTTTTATCTGAGATCTTTTCCATAAGTTCAAAAAGTTTATCAGAGTTCATTTCCTGCGATTGTACCGGTACCAGGATAGTACCATATGAAAAATCTTTTTTGAGATCACCGGATTCAAACCTGAATGGCTTTGTTGCAACACTGGTCCTTACCCCGTTTTTCATAAGTTCGTACAAAGCTCCGGGTGTATGATATTCATCCCATTTAAACAGGTAAGCGTATGAACTTTGTCCACCCGTAACTTTACCATCAGGAAAGGAGGGGTTTATTATTTCTTGTCCCACAATGTTGTCCACCTCTTTCATTGATGTGATTCCTGTGTAATCAAGGTTAAAGGAAAGGGGCAGGGTCCAGGATGAAATATCATAAAATGTACTGTCAGCAAACTTTGTAACTTTCCTGAATAATGATTCAATCAGATGGTATTGAGGTTGTTCTACAGGTACGATATAGGCTTTTCTCCGGTAAAATAATTTGTTATCCAGGCGGATATCCTTCTTTAATTCATATACTTTTATATTGTGTTGTTTCAGAAGATCAACAAAATGATAAACCTTTCCCCTGTCATTTGAATCTCCAAAAAGATAAGCTTTTACCTTATTGTTTTTTGCCTTTTCAATAGCTGATTTGTAAAATTCCTGTTGATATTCCAGGAGTTCTTTGCGGTGTTCAATTCCGGCTTCAAGAGTTGATAATGTAACGGTGAATTGATTCCGTATAGCGAATGCAAAAGTTCTTATGCCGGAATTTGTTTCTCTGGCATGACCGCGAATACTTCCCTGTTCAAAAAGTATTCCTATACTACCATTGATATCAGGGTATGATGAACCTTTTCCAAAATAAAAATCATCAAAAACTTCCTCGGAAAAGTATAATGATCCTATTTTGTCAAGACCTTTGACAAAGTGTTTCGCAATTTTTTGTGTCAGGTAATAATTTTTTTCCGGGGTTAGTGGGTTGTTTCGGCTTAAAATACCGGGTTGGAAAAAAAATGTTGAGTTAGATCCCATTTCATGGTGGTCGGTATTAATATTGGGCATCCATTGATAGAATCTTTTAACGCGTCCCTGGCTCTCAGGGTTTTGCAGCAATAGCCAGTCGCGGTTCAGATCATACCAGTAATGGTTTGTGCGACCCCCCGGCCAAAATTCATCAAACTCAATTGAATTCGGGTCTGTAACAGGAGTGTGGCTCTTATGCATATTTACCCATGTGGCAAATCTGTTGAAACCATCGGGATTAAGACAAGGATCAATAAGGATAACAGCATTTTGAAGCAATCGTTCAATTTCTGATCCCTCTGCAGCAGCAAGATGATATGCTGTAAGCAGTGACGAATTGCCTCCGCTTGCCTCATTACCATGTACATTATATCCAAGTGTAATTACTACAGGCATGTCATTGATATCAACTTTAGTTGATTGAAAAGGATCAGATAGTGTTAAATGTTCCTTTCGGATTTGCTCCAATTTCTGATGATTTTCAGGTGAAGTTACAACCAGGTGTACCAGTGGACGGTTTTCATAACTTCGTCCATATTCCTGCAGAACTGCACGGTTGGAAAGCCGGGCTATCTCGTTCATGTAACCGATCAGTTTGTCATGGGTAACATGCCATTCTCCTACTTCATGACCTATAACTTTTTCCGGAACGGGAATATCCGGATTATACCGGATATTTTGCGGAAGGAAATAATCCAGGTTTTCCTGTCCGTTTGATAATTTCAATAAAAACAGAACGATGATAAAAACAGAATTAATTTTTTTCATAAAGAAATATTGTTTCGAATAGGT
This sequence comes from Bacteroidota bacterium, assembly GCA_022561875.1. Classification (GTDB taxonomy): domain Bacteria; phylum Bacteroidota; class Bacteroidia; order Bacteroidales; family VadinHA17; genus JADFUQ01. The sequence goes on from JADFQJ010000002.1 coordinate 100,353, forward strand.
ACAAAAACAAAAATGATTCACAAGATAGTTATTTCCGTGTTCAAGCTTAAAAAAGAAATCTTAATGCCAGATAAAATTTGGTATTTTTGAAAAAACAATTTATTATGATCAATAAGCAATTGGTTAATCCACGCAGCATTGTTGTTGTCGGCGGTTCGGAAGATCTATCCAAGCCGGGTGGAAAGGTGTTGAAAAATATCCTGGATGGAAGATATAAGGGTGATTTATATGTGACCAATCCTAAGGCAGATAAGATACAAGGGATAAGGTCGTACAAGAATCCGGATGATCTTCCTGAAACTGACCTTGCAATATTTGCGATAGCTGCTAAACATTGTCCGGATACAATAAAATACCTGGCTGAAAACAAAAATACCAGGGCATTCATTGTACTGTCTGCCGGATTTAGTGAAGAAAGTGAAGAAGGTGCTGTTTTGGAAAAGCAGATGGTTGATGCTGTGAACTCGGTAAATGGATGTCTGATCGGTCCTAATTGTATAGGTTTCCTTAACCACAATTACAACGGGGTGTTTACTACTCCGATCCCTAAACTGGATCCTGCAGGATGCGATTTTATCTCCGGGTCAGGTGCAACAGCTGTGTTTGTTATGGAGGCAGGGATACCTAATGGTTTAATTTTTTCCAGTGTATATTCAGTGGGCAACAGTGCTCAGCTTGGTGTTGAGGATGTTTTAAAATACATGGATGAAAATTTCGATCCGAAAACCAGCTCCGAAGTGAAGCTCTTATATATTGAAAGCATTGAGAAGCCACAGTTGTTACTCAGGCATGCATCTTCACTGATCAGCAAGGGATGTAAGATAGCTGCCGTAAAAGCAGGAAGTTCTGATGCCGGTAGCCGTGCTGCATCATCGCATACCGGCGCCCTGGCTGGTTCAGACACTGCTGCAGAAGCGCTGTTTAAAAAGGCAGGGATTGTTCGTTGCTATAGCCGGGAGGAGTTGACAACTGTAGCTTCTGTATTTATGCATAAAGAATTACAGGGAAAGAATCTTGCTATTATTACGCATGCAGGCGGACCCGCTGTGATGCTGACGGATACCCTTTCAGAAAGAGGAATGAGTATCCCTCCGATTGAAGGAAGAAAAGCTGATGCTTTACTAAAGAAGCTTCATCCCGGTTCATCGGTGGCAAACCCGATTGATTTTCTTGCAACAGGTAATGCAGAACAGCTTGGGTTTATTATTGATGCAGTTGAAAACGACTTTCACCATATTGATGGTATGGTAATTATTTTTGGCAGCCCGGGACTATCTCCTGTATATGATGTGTATCAAGTGCTTCATGAAAAAATGGAAACATGTAAGAAACCAATTTTCCCGGTACTGCCTTCAATAATCAACGCGAAGGATGAAATAAAGATGTTCCTGTCGAAAGGGCGGATCAATTTTCCTGATGAAGTGGCATTGGGAAGAGCATTATCAAAAGTGTATCATATTTCTGAACCGGTGCCGGAAACAGAGGAGTATCCGGCCTTGGAACAGAAAAAGATCAGGAAAATTATTGATGAAGCAGGGAATGGTTACCTGGAACCTGAAAAGGTACAACAATTACTGGACGCTGCCGGGATACTCTGTGTACCTGAGAAAGTGGTAACCTCTGGTGATGATGCTGTAAATGCTTCTGGAGAGTTAGGTTACCCATTGGTAATGAAAGTGGTTGGTCCATTGCACAAATCGGATGTCGGAGGGGTGGCTTTGAATGTGAGTAATGATGAAGAGGTGCGGAAAGAGTTTAGCAGGATGATGAAGATCAAGGGCGCCAAAGGAGTGTTAATGCAGCCTATGCTCGAAGGGATTGAATTATTTACCGGTGCGAAGAAGGAAGACAAATTTGGTCACCTGGTAATGTGCGGACTGGGGGGTATTTTTATTGAAGTTCTGAAAGATTTTCAATCCGGTCTTGCACCTTTAAGCTTTGAAGAGGCAAAAGAAATGGTAAGAAACCTCAGAGGATATGGCATTATTAAGGGAGCAAGGAAACAAAGAGGAGTTGATGAAAATCAATTTGTTGAATTAATTACCAGGGTTGCAGTATTGGTTAATATTGCGCCTGAAATCAGTGAGATGGACCTGAACCCTGTGTTGGGAACACCGGAAAGTATAGTTGTGGTTGATGCCCGGATTTGTGTGGAAAAGTAAGAATCAGGATTCCAAAAAAACTGGAAATAATCTTATATTTGTATATGAGAAACAGATCAGAATATTTTGATAAAAATATTGGGTTAGGGAAAAAGGGTGAATGGATTTGTAATTGGTTTATGATATTACTATTAGATTTTTACTAATAACAACTGGGGTGGAAGATAATATTCTGCCCCTTTTTTATTACGTTAATATAGGCACACATAAAATATGAAGAAGAATACGCCAATTGATCACGAAATTGTTTCAAGGTTAATAAAAGATAGTGGCTTACCGGAAATTGGAACCGCAAACATCCGTGAGATTGTAAAGTTGGTAAATCAGATAGAGGAATCGACCGGTGAACGGTTTATCAGGATGGAGATGGGAGTACCCGGTTTGGAACCTGCTCCTATGGGTGTGGAGGCTGAGATCGCAGCTTTGAAAAGAGGTGTGGCTTCAAAATATCCTATGATCGAAGGGGTTAAAGAGCTTAAAGAAGAAATGTCAAGGTTTGTTAAACTGTTTGCAAATATTGATGTGGATCCGAAGGGTTGTATTCCAACAGTTGGTTCAATGATGGGAGGAATGGCTACCTTCATGGTGGCTAACCGGAATGACCAAACCCGGGAGGGTACCCTGTTCATCGATCCCGGATTCCCAGTACAGAAACAACAGGTAAAGATATTAGGACATGATTTTCGCTCGTTTGATGTTTACAATTTCAGGGGGAAAAAGTTGAGAAACAAACTGGAATCTTATCTGAAAACAGGCAAGGTTTCTACTATTATATATTCTAATCCCAATAATCCTGCATGGATATGTTTTACTGAGGAGGAATTACAAATTATCGGCGAGTTGGCTGATAAGTATGACGTTATTGTAGTTGAGGACCTGGCATATTTTGCAATGGATTTCAGGAAGGATATGTCAAAACCCGGTGTGCCCCCATTCCAACCCACCGTAGCCAATTATACCGATAATTATCTTTTACTTATTTCAAGTTCTAAGGTATTTAGCTATGCCGGACAGAGAATCGGCATGATGATTATCTCCGATCACCTTTTTGAACGTAGATACCCCGATCTGAAACGGTACTTTAAATCAGATCAGTTTGGATATTCAATGATATATGGCGCTTTGTATGCGCTTTCGGCAGGAGTATCACATTCAGCACAATGGGGGCTCAGAGCTATTCTGAAAGAGGCGAATGAAGGCAGATTCAATTTTGTTGAGAGTGTGAAAGAGTATGCTGTGAGAGCCGGAATAATGAGAAAAATGTTCACTGATAATGGTTTCAGGATCGTGTATGACATGGATGTGGATAAACCCCTGGCAAACGGATTTTATTTTACCTTTTCTTATCCCGGTTTCACCGGAGCAGAGTTGCTTGAAGAATTACTTTATTATGGAGTTAGTGCTATCTCGCTTGAGATTACCGGGAGCGAAAGGATTGAGGGTGTGAGGGCTTGTGTGTCCCAGACAGGTAGCGACCGGTATAATGATCTTGAATACAGACTTAAACGTTTTCACCAGGACCATAGGAGGGATGAAGGGTGAAGGATGAAGTTAAGAAAAATTCAAATAACTTAACTCGTAACCACAGTGAAATATGCTCCTTCGTCGCATTTCACGTGGCAAGCCCGTAACCCGAAACTCGTAACACATTGGAAGGATGAAGTGTTTTAAAATGTTTCTTTTTCTTTACGTACCGAAAACTGAAAACCAAATAATTGATGTTTATCATATAATGTTTTTAAGGTTATTTTTATCTTTGGAGCCTTATAAAAAAAATATGTTTTGGAAATGGCAAAAATAAAGGGTGCAATTGTAGTTGATATTGACGGATGTAAAGGGTGTGGACTTTGTATTGAGGCATGTCCTGTTGAAGTTATTTCCCTTTCTGACAATGTAAATGTTAAAGGTTACCATTATTCCTATATGACGGATCCGGATGCATGTACCGGGTGTTCCAACTGTGCCATAATTTGTCCTGACGGGATCATTACTGTTTATAGAATAAAAATCTAGAAAATGGAAGAATATGTTTTAATGAAAGGAAATGAGGCGATAGCTGAAGCGGCTATTCGTGCGGGAACTGACGGTTATTTCGGGTATCCTATTACTCCGCAATCGGAAGTGTTGGAGTATCTGACTGCTGCCAGGCTCCATGAAAGAACAGGAATGGTTGTACTTCAGGCTGAAAGTGAAGTTGCTGCTATCAATATGTTATATGGTGGAGCAGGGGCAGGAAAAAAAGTTTTAACAACCTCATCCGGTCCCGGAATAAGCCTGATGCAGGAAGGTATAAGCTATATGGCAGGATCTGAATTACCTTGTCTCATTGTGAATGTGGTTCGTGGAGGACCCGGACTAGGAACTATTCAGCCCGCGCAATCGGATTATTTCCAATCAACAAAAGGAGGGGGGCATGGAGATTATCGTCTTATAACCCTGGCTCCTGCTTCAGTTCAGGAAATGGCCGATTTTGTAAGTCTTGGGTTTGATCTGGCTTTTAAGTACCGGAATCCGGTTATGATACTGACAGATGGTGCATTAGGGCAGATGATGGAAAAAGTGAAATTCAAACCACAACAACCAAGGAGTAAAAAATCACCCCACTGGGCAACAACAGGAAAAACACCCGACAGGGAAAGAATTTTCATTACCTCCTTAAATTTGGATCCTGCCTGCCAAGAGAGGTTCAATATAAAATTAAAGGCTAAATACAAGGAGATCAGTGAGAAGGAAGTGAGATATGAAAAGATAGAGTGTGATGATGCTGATTATCTTTTTGTTGCTTACGGAACAAGTTCAAGAATATGTCAGAAATCTATACAACTGGCAAGGAATGAAGGAATCAAAGTTGGTCTGTTCCGCCCAATAACTTTATGGCCTTTTCCGTATAAGGAGATCATGGAAATGACAGGACAAGTGAAGGGAATGCTGTCTGTGGAGATGAGTGCAGGGCAGATGGTTGAAGATGTTAAGCTTGCTGTTGAAGCTAAGGTGAAAGTTGATCATTACGGAAGAATGGGGGGAATAGTACATTCACCGGAAGAAATTGTTAAAGCGCTGAAACAAAAAATTATAGGAGGATAAATACATGGCTGAAAATGCTATTACAACTAAGGAATTGGTAAAGAAGGAAAATCTGGTTTATCAAAAAACCAAACTGCTTACTGATGATGTGATGCACTACTGTCCGGGTTGTGGTCATGGTACAACACACAGACTCATTGCTGAGATCGTCGAAGAGATGGGTATACAGTCTGAAATTATTGGTGTTGCTCCGGTAGGATGTTCGGTTCTTATGTATAACTATATGAATTTCGATATGCAGGAGGCTGCACATGGCAGGGCCCCTGCTGTTGCAACCGGAATTAAGCGTCTTCTTCCGGAAAAGTATGTTTTTACATACCAGGGAGACGGTGACCTTGCAGCAATTGGTACAGGCGAGACAATACATGCCTGTAACCGTGGTGAGAATATTACTATGATATTCATTAATAATGGAATTTATGGTATGACAGGAGGCCAGATGGCGCCTACAACATTGATAGGTATGAAATCGTCCACAACACCATATGGACGTGAAGTAAGCCTGGCGGGAAATCCGCTTAATATGACCGACCTTATTGTAAATCTGCCGGGTACCTATTTTGTTTCAAGACAATCAGTACACACTCCTGGCAATGTAAGAAAAGCCAAAAAGGCAATAAAGAAAGCATTTGAATACCAGTCCCTTAATAAGGGAACTTGTTTTGTGGAGGTTGTTTCTAATTGTCCTGCAGGCTGGAAAATGACCCCGGTGGAATCAAATAAATGGTTGGCTGAAAATATGCTGCCTTTTTATCCTCTGGGAGATCTGAAAGTTCCTGAAGAATAGGATTGATCATTAATAAAAAACAAAGAAATCATGACTGAAGAGATCATCATTGCAGGTTTTGGCGGACAGGGTGTTTTATCTATGGGTAAGATCCTTTGTTATTCGGGAGTAATGGAGGGACAGGAAGTGAGTTGGATGCCTTCATATGGTCCTGAGATGAGAGGTGGAACAGCAAATGTTACGGTAATTCTGAGCGATAAAATGATCAGTTCACCGATTATTAATACATACGACACTGCTATTATCCTGAACCAGCAATCGATGGACAAATTTGAATCTGCGATTAAACCGGGCGGTCTGCTAATATATGATGGAAACAGTATAATACGTCACCCCGAAAGAGACGATATCAATATTTACAGGGTGGATGCTACAGAAGAAGCAACAAAGATGGAAACCACCAAAACTTTTAACATGATTATGCTGGGGGGGTACCTCAAAGTTAAGAAGCTTTTTAAATTGGAAAGTGTCATCAAAGGTCTTAAAAAATCACTCCCTGAACGATACCATCACCTGATACCGGTTAACGTAAAAGCTATCCACAGGGGAATGGAAATCATTAAAGAGGTAGCAACTATTAGTTGAATCCCAGCTCCCCTCGGAGTCCGACTCCAGTTCAGGCTCCGAGTTGCTGTTACTCCTGAAAAGTCGTACCCCGAACTGAAGTCGGAGCACGACAAGCTCAAACTTAAGTCGTACCCCGAGGAGGTTTGATTAAATTATTTTCTTGTTTTGTAATAATAAATATTGAAAAGAAATAGGTATTTAAATAGGTATATCTATATATGTAATATGCTGTGTGAGTGTAATATATAAATCAACAATCCGGGACGATCGTTGTACTGAGAACTGCCTGGTTGTATATTTTTGTATTGGCGAAATTAGCAGCTAAAACCTGACAGAGTCTAACAGACCCTAAGGGTTTGAATATTATTGTATTATATTGGTTTTCTTGAAATGGATCCAATTTTAAGGCGCAAGTTTATAAATCCTGTATGTTTGAAACCCTTAGGGTCTTTTCCCTGACAGGTTTTGCCGGTATACAAGGATAAACTAAATGTGACCCTGCTGTCATAAATAAGGATTCATCACTTTAAAGTTCATTAAACGGTCAATACTTAGGAAAAAATGAGATTTTTTGTAATTTTATATGCGGTTTTTAAAGATTTGTGTATTTTAGTCTGACCAAGTAGTTAATATTTGTTTCACGTTTCATTGAATGCCTGTAAAGTATTTGTTTTTAGTTAACAATGTGTTAAAAAAAAATGAACAGAAGTAAACAATATTCTAAAGTTCTTATTACTTTTTGCAGCTTATTAATTTTGTTATTTATTAATACATGCCGGAAAATAGAGCTTACCAGGGAAGCTCTTGTTCAAACAAATTCATTTACTATAGGAACCGGTACAATAACACTGACAGGCACTATTATTGACCTGGGTGAAGGAATTACTAATCATGGTTTTGTTGTGTCAAATACTCCTGGTGTTTCAAGCGGTAATGGAACAGAATTAAGTTTAGGTACTGCCTCGCAAACCGGACAATTTACATACAATTTTGCTGAAGCAAGTAGTGGGGGAAATTACTATTTTAGTGCTTTTGCTACATCCGGGGGAGAAACAATATATGGTGAAAGCAGTAATTTTTCAACACCAGACCTGGTTGTGACAACACAAACTGTTGCAATTCAGAGTAAATCCTCGGCAACAATAAATGGTATTATTAATAACCTGGGATTTGAATCTGTTACTGACCATGGATTTTACTGGGCTGAAGATCCTACTCCCCAGAATTTTAGCCAAAACAAAATATCTTTAGGAGCTACTACAGAAACAACCACATTCAATTATATATTAACCAACCTTACCCCTTATACCGATTATTATTTTGTAGCTTATGTACAAAATGACAGTGAAACTAAATTTGGAACTGTAGGAAGTTTCAAAATTGAAAATGTATGGACCAGGATTGGAAATTTTGAAGGCAGCGCAAGAGCTAACGCTCTGGCTTTTTCACTGAGAGATTTTGGATATATTGCAGGCGGTGGTAATGATGCAGGATCTACAAATGATTTTTATCAGTTCTCTCCTGATCCGGAAAACTGGATTTCTTTATCTACAGGAAGTTCACCTGTTTCCGGTACTGCTTTTACAATAGGTAACAAAGCATATGTTATTAATGGGAATGATTTTTATGAATTTGATCCTGATCTGGGTATGTGGGTACCCAAAACACCTTTTCCGGGACCTTATCGGTCGGGAATGTTCGTTTTTAATGTAGGCAATAAAGGATATATTGGTAGCGGAACCTACTGGGATGGATCACAGGATGTTTATTCAAATGATTTCTGGGAATTTAATCCGCAGGATTATATAACAAATGGCACTGATATAAATGGAAATCCAATGGGAAGCTGGACACAAAAAGTTAATTTCCCGGGTACAGGCAGAGCAGGAGGAGAAGGATTTTCTATAGCAAGTTACGGTTATGTTTGCAGTGGATATAACGATGGTGAATTAATCGATTTCTGGCAATATGACCCGTTCTCAGCTGATAATGGCTTTGATGCTAATGGTAATCCAATGGGTGTTTGGTCTCAAAAAACAGATTATCCCGGACCTCCCGGTCCTGAAATGGTTAGCTTTATTATTCGCAATAAGGCTTATATCTTTAATAATGAATTCTGGCAGTACAATCCTTTAACAGAAAACTGGAAACAAATGGCAGATTTCCCGGGTCAGCCCCGTTATGCACCGGTTGGTTTTTCGATCAATAATATAGGGTATATTGGCACCGGGATTTATAATGATGGTAGTAATGACATATACCTGAATGATTTTTGGGAATATTTGCCCTTGGAATAAGCGCCTAAAATGCCTAAAGTGAGCTAAAATGACTAAAAGACCATTTTTAACTGTTTTGCTAATTCTATTTTGTTTTTGCTTGTTATCTGTTAATGGATTCGGGCAGACAGAAGCAAAAATTATTAATATCGATTTTAACCTGGTCGGTGAAGATATTGTTATTACTTATGATATTATAAACTATGCACCGGGAGAAAAATTTGATGTTACAATAGAAGTTATCACTGAATCAGGTAAAAATCTGGGTGCCAGGTCATTGAAAGGAGATGTCGGGAGGAATATTACCGGTGGAAAAAATAAAACAGTTACGTGGGATTTCAAGAATGATAATATAAAACTTACAGAAGGGATATATGTTGAGGTAATTGCAGAATCACTCCTGGTGATTGAGAAGCCAAAACCTGTGAAGAGGAAAAGTTTGGGTGGCGCTTTTGTTAAATCCCTTGTATTTCCGGGTTGGGGAAACTCAAGTATCTCAGGTGGTCCGTATTGGTTGTTCGGAGTTGCAGGATATGGCTGTGTAGCCGGTTCGGCAATTTTTAATAACCAAAGTCACCAAAGTCTTGAAGATTACAAGATTGCTCTTGATATAGACAGGAGAGACCAACTGTTTAGTGATGCCGAGTCACAGAATCAACTATCCGCTATCTTAATGGCTGGCGCTGCGGCAATATGGGTGACAGATATAACAATTTTATTAATAAAAGGTAACAACCCCAAAAATTTATCGTATAAACAAAATAGTACAGGACCAAAATTAGGATATACTATCGATCCAATTAGTAAAAGCCCTTTAATGACATTAAAAATAACATTCTGAATCAGTCGGCAGACCCCAAGTCAACAGTCGGCAAGAAAGCAAATAAAAACTGCAGACTGAAGATTGCCGACTTATTAATGCAAAACATGAAAAGATTAGAAATATTTAGATTCAACATTTAGGACACTGAATTGTTATAAAATTTTAAGCCATGAAAACAAAAATATTTATCATTGCGCTAATTGCCCTGGTAAGTTATTCTTATGGGCAGGAAAAGGTTATTACCGGTAAAAGTAAAGTGAAAAAGCTTTTCGTGGAACAGGAAGTGATAAAAAAATTATTACCAAACCTTGAGATCAAAGAACAAGCATTTTCTGACAGGAACAGTAATCAGATCATTGATGCTTATGAGACCAGTGAGATTACATTCAAAATTGTTAATTCGGGAGAAGGATCAGCAAGCGGTGTACAGGTTAAATTATCACTTGCCGACCCGGACATAAAGGGACTGAAATTTGATGAAGTTATTTATGTCGGGGATATTAAAACCAAAGAATCGAAAAATATTACTATCCCGATTATTGCCACTAAGGAAATTCAAACCGGTTCGGTTCTTTTTAATATTGAAATTTTAGAAAAGAATGGATTAGATGCACGTCCACTTACAATGCGAATTGAAACGCAGGAATATACACCGGAAGTTACTGTAGTTGAGGGAATAAAGCAGGAGGAAGAGGTTGTTCCGGAAACAGCTTACAGGGGAGTTGGAGACCCGTTGAAAGGGCTCAATATTTCGAAAGAAAGATCGGAGATGATAGTTGGCGATTATTTTGCCCTGATCATTGGCATTGATGATTATAGTGGAACATGGACACCGCTTAGAAATGCAGTAGGTGACGCAAAAGCCATCAAGGAAATGTTGGAATCGAAATATAAATTTGAACACTTCCGTACTCTTTATAACAGGCTTGCAACACGCGAAAATATAATCAGAGAGCTTGAATGGTTAGTGCGAAATGTTCAGGAAGATGATAATGTGTTTATTTATTATTCGGGGCATGGTGAGTTTAAGAAAGAGTATAATAAAGGGTATTGGGTTCCGGCAGATGCTACTGAGGAATCAACATATCAATACGTTTCGAACAATGACCTGCAAACCTTCCTTTCATCAATAAAGTCAAAACATACCCTCCTTATTTCAGATGCCTGTTTCAGCGGGGATATCTTCAGGGGTAAAACAATTTCAATTCCTTTCGAAGATACTGAACGATATTACCGTGATGTACATGCTAAACTATCGCGCCAGGCAATTACCTCAGGAGGTATTGAACCGGTTATGGATGGCGGAAGAGACGGACATTCGGTTTTTGCCTATTACCTTCTTAAAAGCTTGAGAAACAACAATAAACGATTCTTCGATGCTTTTTCCCTGTATAACGATATACGGATCCCGGTGATTAACAATTCAACTCAATCGCCAATTTTGCAGCCTGTTAAAAATACCGGTGATGAAGGAGGACAATTTTTATTTATCAGAAAAGATTTTTAGTATAGCAAACTGAGACGAATAAAAAATCTCAAAACTGCAGAGTTTTGAGATTTTTTATTCTATATTTCATCTAAATTCTGATAAAATGAAAAAAGCATTATTGATTTTAATGTCCGTTGTATTTATTTCTGCCCCTGAAATTTCTTCACAGATAAATAATTTCAAATCCTATTCAATTGAAGATGGGTTGCCTGTTTCTACTGTATTAACAATGATACAGGATTCAAGGGGTTATTTATGGCTTGGTACTCAGGGTGGAGGAGTAAGCCGGTTTGATGGGTATAATTTTATCAATTTCAATAGTGAAAAGGGTCTGGCAAATAACACAATAAGAACAATCCTGGAGGATAGTAAAGGAAATTTATGGTTTGGAACTGACGATGGAATTAGTTTTTATGATGGGTATTCATTTCGCACAATTAACAAAGATGATGGATTATCCGGGACCCTGGTTGTGAAGATCTATGAAGATAAACAAAACAATATCTGGGCAGGTACGGACGAAGGTTTAAATAAGATTGGATTTGTAAATAATTATGATTCGGTAAATATTAAGACTTATTCATATATAGATGGTTTAAGTGACAATTTAATATTTGATATTTATGAAGACAGGTATGAACGATTATGGTTGGCTTTTTATGGTGGAGGTATAAATATTTTAACTTTTTCAGACAATGCAGGGTTACAGGTAGATAAATTATTTCGCGGAACCATCCCGAGTGATATTATCTTATGCATAGAAGAAGACAGCGAAGGAAATCTTTGGTTTGGTACCGGTGATGAAGGAGCATTTAAAATTGAAGGTTTTACCAGTTCAAGTTTGGGGAAAATAAAAACTTTTAATATAAATAACGGATTTCCCGATAACACTATCTGGGATATTCTTTCAGATAACGACGGAAATATTTGGTTTGGTACAGATAAAGCAGGAATTGTAAAATATGATCAGGATCAATTCAGGAATTATTCCATTGAACAGGGTTTCCCCGACAAACAGGTACTATGTCTGTTGCAGGATAGTGAGAAGAATATTTGGACCGGCACATTTAGCAGCGGTATATGTAGATTAATGGGAGAACATTTTTCTCATTATACAGAAGAACAAGGGCTTACAAACAATCAAATATACGATATTGACCAGGATGCAAAAGCCAATTACTGGCTGGCTTCACATGGCGGGGGGTTAATAAAATTAACTTTTCAAAACGATAAACCCTTTTTTAAATCATATACCGTTGATGATGGATTACCCGATAACTATATAAATTCAATATATATTACAGAAGACAATATTATATGGCTGGCAACAAAAGAAAATGGTATTGCCCGTTTTGACGGAAAGAATATCATTAACTATACAGAAGAAAATCATCTGGTTGATAACCATGTAAATTGTATAATGGTTGATTCCCGGCAACAGGTCTGGAGCGGGACGCGTGGAGGAATAAGCCTTTTAAATGATAAGGGGTTTTTTACAATTAATGAAGAAAACTGGGAATTACCACATAATGAAGTCCAGACTATAATCGAAGATAAAAATGGAAATATCTGGGTTGGTACTCTTGCAGGTTTAGCAAAGATTAAAGATAGTACAATGACTACTTTTGATGAAGAAGAGGGATTGTATTTTAAGGAAATTTATGCACTTGCCGAAGATACAGATGGAAATATCTGGATTGGAACAAATGGTGGCGGCCTGTTTAAATACGAAATAGATTCTCAGGAAGAACAACCAATTAAATTAATTGCAGACAATAGCATACTCAGGTCAACGAATATTGTATCTCTTGTATTCCAGAATGACAGTGTGCTTCTTGTTGGAACCAATGTAGGGTTTGATAAACTTGTTTTAGATAAAAAGGGTGAAATTATAAGTGCAAAAAATTATTATAAATCAAATGGGTTTATCGGAATGGAGAATAATCTGAATTCCATTCTTAAAGATAACAAAGGGAATATATGGTTTGGAACCGTTAAGGGAATTACATGCTATAAACCTGAACTGGAGAAAATCAATACTAAACCACCAATAAATCATTTAACCGAACTGGATCTCCTGTTTAAGAAAGTTAACTGGAATGAACATGCAGATAGTTTGTATCCATGGACTTTGTTGCCCCGGTCACTCAGATTACCGTATAGCGAAAATCATTTGACTTTTAAATGGACAGGAATATCCCTTAGCAATCCTGAAAATGTCAGATATAAATATAAGCTTGATCCGGTAGATAAAGACTGGTCACCATCACGGCTGCTACCGGAACAAACCTATTCGGGAATTAGTCCGGGTGACTATTCATTTTTGGTTATGTCTGAAAATGAAAACGGGATTTGGAATAAAAAACCTTTTACATTTAATTTTACTATCAGACCCCCATTTTATCAAACATGGTGGTTTATTACTATTATGGTTGTTATGGTAATTATTGCCATTATTACCTATATCAAGTATCGTGAAAAACAGTTAGTTCGTGAAAAACGGATACTGGAACAAAAAGTAAATGAACGAACTGTTGAGATACTGAAACAAAAAACTGAGATAGAGAATCAAAAAGATATCATTGAACAGAAAAATATTGATATTACAGATAGTATCAGGTATGCAAAACGAATTCAGGATGCAATATTGCCATCTTTAAAAGTGATTAAGGATAATCTTAAAGATTCATTTGTGCTTTACCTGCCAAAAGATATTGTTAGCGGAGATTTTTACTGGGTGAAAGAAAAAAATGAATCACTTGTTATCGTTGCTGCAGATTGTACCGGTCATGGTGTTCCCGGCGCTTTTATGAGTATGCTTGGCATATCATTCTTAAATGAAATTGTTGAAAAAGATAATATTACTTCCCCCGAGAAAATTTTAAATACCTTAAGGGAAAATATTGTTACTGCTCTCAGACAAAGAGGTCTGGAAACTGAATCAAAGGATGGAATGGATATGGCTGTTTGTGCTTATAATAAAAAATTAAAACGCTTGTCGTTTGCAGGAGCAAATAACCCACTTTACCTGGTAAGAAACAGGGAACTGGTACAAACCGATGGAAACCGAATGCCGGTTGCTATTCATATTAAAATGGAGGATTTTACGAAACATGATATCCCAATTGAACCGGGCGATTCACTATATATATTTTCCGATGGTTTTGTCGACCAGTTTGGAGGACCGGAAGGAAAAAAATTCAAAAACAAAAAATTCAAACAATTATTGGTTGATATACAAGGTGAGAATATGGGAGTTCAAAAAGAAATCCTTAACAAAACCATGACCGAATGGCGTGGAGAACAGGAACAAATTGATGATATTGTTGTTTTAGGTTTTAAAGTATGATCTCTTTACACTGCAATATGATTTATTAATCCTGAACTTATGAGTTTTTAACAATATGAAAGTTTATTTGTTTATTTGTTGATGAGTTTATTTATAAGATGCCCCGGATCACCTAAAATATATAAGTTCTAAACTTCTCAACTCATAAACTTATACACTTATAAACTTTTCATTTTCTCATTCCCACATCACCTCTCTTTCTCACTTTTCATAAAAATGCATTTCCCTGATGTATTCATAAACTTTGGGTGGCAGGAAATACCGGATATTTTTCCCCTCTTTTATCGACATGCGAATAAAGCTGGATGAGATCTCCATAAGCGGTGCATCAACATGGTGGATCACTGCATTATTCAATAAATCTTTTTCAACGGGAATTTTATCTGTTGAGTATCCCGACCTGGGATATGCATAGATTTCATATTTTTCCAGGAGCAGATCATAGTTTTTCCATTTATTGAGGGTAGCCAGGTTATCTGCACCCATAATCAAAGCAAACCGGTTGTTTGGATATCGTTCTTCAAGGTAGGTAAGCGTATCAATTGTATAGGAGGGTATGGGCAGATTAAATTCAATATCAGATACTTCCAGGTCAGGGTCATTACCGATTGCCAGTTCTGCAAGATAAAGCCGGTGATGATTGGCAAGAAGGGTGGACTTTTTCTTCAATGGGTTCTGCGGACTGATTACAAACCAAATATTATCAAGGCCGGAAGAGTATTCAATCATATAGTTTGCTATTACCAGATGACCGATATGTATGGGGTTGAAAGACCCGAAATATAATCCGATTTTCTTCATTATTCCGAAATATAGGTATTATATCAACACATCTGTTTGTTTGAAATAATCAGTTAAGCGTCGAGAAAACTGGAAACTACAGTAATGGCTTCGCCGGTTGCTTTTTCAAGATTCTCGTTTATTATTACTTGGTCGAATTGATCAGCACAGGTCATTTCCTTCTCAGCTTTTGTCACCCTCTTCAATATGTTCTCTTTACTATCAGTTGACCTGCGTTTAAGTCGGTTTTCAAGTTCTTCAATTGACGGAGGCCTTATAAATATTGATAATGCTTGTGCACCAAATTGTTTCTTAATAGTAAGTCCTCCTATAACATCTACATCAAAAATGACATGATTACCTTCTTTCCAAATTCGTTCAACTTCACTTCTGAGTGTGCCATAGAAATGGTCAGGGTATACCTCTTCCCATTCAATAAATTCATTACCCCGGATCTTATCTCTGAAATCACCGGCAGACATGAAATAGTAATCTTTCCCGTCGACCTCATTTAATCGCTTTTCTCTTGTACAAGCTGAAATTGAGAATTTCAGGTCCGGATAATGTTTCAGCAGACGTTTTACAATGGTAGTTTTGCCGGCTCCTGACGGTGCCGAGAAAATAACCATTTTTCCTTTTTGTTTGTCCTTATTCAAACCAATTTTCTTTTCTACAAAACATTCAGCAATTGCTCTTTTATCTTTTCCAGTTCATCTTTCATTTGTATTACCAATTTCTGAATATCGGCATCATTAGCTTTTGATCCGAGTGTATTGATCTCTCTGCCCATTTCTTGTGAAATAAATCCCAGTTTCTTCCCGATTGGAGAACCTTTTGACAGATTCTCCTTAAAATAACTGCAATGGTGTTTCAGTCTGATTTTTTCTTCCGAAATATCGAGTTTTTCCAGGTAAAAGATGATCTCCTGTTCAAGTCGGTTAGCATCAAAATTCCCGGTTGTGATAAACTCTTGTAAATTGTTATTTAGTCTTTGCCTGATCCTGTTGATCCTTTCTTTTTCAAATGGGTCAACCTTTTTAAGATATGATTCAATCATGTTTACTCTTTCAATCATGTCTTTTCCCAGAGTTTCTCCTTCCCGGGAACGGAAGCTGATCAATTCTTCGATAGCTTTTCCGATATGAGATTTTATCTCCTCCCATTCTCTTTCGTCCAGTTCATCATTTTCAGGTTTTATGATATCAGGTAATCGCATAATAGTTGGTAATAACGGTTCGCTTTTTTCAATATTAAGTTCACCTGCGATCTTTTTTAGCTGTTTGTAGTAATTTATTATTACACTCTTGTTGATATTAGCAGACTTTTCGTCTTCTATCTTGTCAATATAAATACCAAACTCCACTTTTCCACGGTCGAGTTTTTGCTTCAGAAGATTACGGATATCTAATTCTTTCTCTTTATATATATGTGGAATTTTTGTATAGATATCAAGCTGTTTGCTGTTAAGTGATTTAACTTCGATATTTATTCTTTTACCCTGTAGTTCGCAAACAGTTTTTCCAAAACCGGTCATTGAGTGGATCATAGAAGATATTTTTAAATAAATAGCAAAGTTACGATAATCAGCAGAATTTTCAATTTTCTGCTGTAATGGTAAACGGTTTACCTGTTTCAGGTTTTTGTTTTTCTACCACAACTTTATTTTTCCATCTGCCGGTAAGGTAATACAAATAGGAGAGGATGGCGCCTGCCAGCCAACCAATTGGGAATGCCCACCAGACACCTGTTTCTTCCATACTTTTCGACAGAAGGTATGCAACAGGAACCCTTATAAACCAGAGGGCAAGTAATGTAATGAACATAGGGATCAGTGTATCACCTGCTCCCCGAAGGGCTCCGTTTATGGAAAACATAACTGAAAAAATAATATAAAATGAACCGACGATCATCAGATATTCTTTTCCAATCCGTATTACCTCAGGATCAGGGGTAAAGAGCGCCATTAGAAACCCCCCAAACACAATTACCAGGATACTTACCGAAACGGATACCAGTGATGACATAAAAATAGTTTCTTTCAGCCCTTTTGTTGCCCGGTGGGTTTTACCTGCTCCCAGGTTCTGACCAACAAAAGTTGCGAGGGCGGCAGCGAAGTTCATTGCAGGTAGGGTTGCAATTGAATTGATCCGCAGTACAACAGAATATGCGGCTATAGCATTGGTGCCAAAAAGATTAACAATTGTCAGAACAGCCATCATTCCAAGAGAGACAAAGGTATGTTGTATCCCGGTAGGCAATCCAATCCTGAAACTTTTTTTAAACAAATCCTTATCGAAAGTCAGGTTCTTCAGATTAAAATTTATGATCTTGTGAGTGTTATTGAGATAAATGATGGCAGAAATAAATGCTATTCCTTGCGACAGAACAGTAGCAATGGCTACTCCTTTGATTCCCCAATTGAAAACCAGCACGAACAGCAGGTCAAAACCAATGTTCAGCAAAGTTGAAATAATAAGAAAATACATAGGTGTCTTTGAGTCGCCCAACCCGCGTAAAATTGCGCTGATGCCATTAAAGCCAAAAAAAACGATTATTCCTGCAAGATATATGTCCAGATAAGCCTTTGCTTGTGGTATAATCTCTTCAGGTAGTTGAATAATCCGTAATATTTGTTCCGTGAATGTTATACCGATAACTGTGATAAGAAGCGATGCAAAAAACAGAAAGATAAGCAATGTATCGATCATTTTTCGCACAGTTTGATAATCCCTGGCACCAAAAAACTGGGCAATTACAATAGTTGAACCTGAGGCAATTCCGATTATCAGTGCAATTAGTGTGAAAATTATCGGGAAAGAAGCTCCCACGGCTGCCAGAGCTTCTTTGCCGATAAAATTACCCACTATAATACTGTCAACAATGTTATATAGTTGCTGAAAAACATTCCCCAGCAACATAGGCAGGGCAAATTGAAAAATAAGTTTTCGTTCACTGCCGTTAGTGAGATCTTTCATATTGCGTCAGATTGCCAGCGAAAGTAGAAATAATTATTTAACAGGTTCAAGTTCAACAGTAAAATGTCTCATGATTGGCGCTTCCCATACAATTCGTAATCCTTTTCCGTATTCATTCCTTCGCTTATATACTCTGGCTAATGAAGCAGCTACATAATCCATATGATTATTTGTATATACTCTTCGCGGTATTGCAAGACGAACGAGATCAAGTTCCGGATACCTGTTTTTCCCGGTATCAGGATCCCTGTCGGCAAGCAGTGTGCCAATTTCAATACTACGCACACCACCATCAATATAAAGTTCAGCGGCCAGGGTCTGGGCAGGAAATTCTTCTTTCGGAATATGAGGCAGAAACCGTTTGGCATCGACAAATATTGCATGACCACCGAACGGTTCTTGTACTGGAATCCCATGCTCTTTAAACAGTTTTCCAAGGTAATGCACCTGGTTGATCCGTGACTTAAGATAGTCATACTCTGTTCCTTCGTATAATCCTTGCGCCAGCGCTTCCATATCTCTTCCGGATAAACCTCCGTAAGTTATGAATCCTTCAAACATTATATTGTAGGTGGTTGTTTTCCTGTAAAGTTCCTTATCGCGTAATCCGATAAAACCTCCCATATTTACAATTGCATCCTTTTTACTGCTCATTGTCATTCCATCAGCGTATGAGAACATTTTTCTGACAATCTCACGGATACTTTTTTCTTTGTATTTTTCTTCCCGTGATTTGATAAAAAAAGCATTCTCAGCGAAACGGGCAGAATCATAAATAACCATAACCTCATATTTTTTAGCCAGTTCATGAATTTTTTTCAAATTGGCAAGACTTACAGGCTGACCACCGGCACTGTTACAGGTGAGTGTAACAATAATAAACGGAATTCCCCCCTTTTGATTATCTCTAAGCACTTTCTCAAGTTTTCCGAGGTCGATGTTACCTTTGAAAGGATGATAAACAGTTGTGTCAAAAGCCTCATTAATAGTACAATCCACGGCAAATGCTTTTCTAAACTCAATATGTCCTTTTGTTGTATCAAAGTGCGTGTTTCCGGGTATTATATCGCCTTCTTTAATAAGGGCTGAGAATAGTACATTTTCAGCAGCGCGTCCCTGATGTGTAGGAAGGAAATATTCAAATCCGGTTATCTCTTTTATAGCATTTTTTAACTTTTCATACGAAGAGGAACCGGCATAGCTTTCATCTCCCTGCATCAGGGCTGACCATTGTTTATCGCTCATAGCTCCTGTACCTGAATCGGTAAGCAGGTCGATAAATACCTGTTCGCTTTTCAGGTTAAAAAGGTTGTACCTGGCGTTTTTAATCCACTTAAGCCTTTCATCTTTCGTACTTTTGCGAAGATGTTCAACCATCTTTATTTTATAAGGTTCAGCAAATGGTAAATCCATATTGTTTTTTTTGAATTGTTTATGTGTAACTTCTCAGTGCCTAAAGTTTGATTTTTATAAAGGGGCTAAAGTACTTAGTGTGCCTAAAATGCCTAAAGTTTTAACTTATTTCCAATCCAGTTGCTTCACTTTCGCATATTTTAATTTTATTTGCAAAATCTGCTTTACTTCTTGACCGGTTTGCTTCCCTATAGTTTACTCCTATACTTGTTCCTGATTTCTAATTGTTTACTAAATTACTCATGTTGTTAATAATATTTATAAGGTACCCGTGAGATCGCTACGCTTGGTTCTTTATTATCCATCTTTAATAACTTTAGGCGCTCTTAACTTTAGTTCACTTTAAGTACTTATTAATGCCGTTTATGTAAAAAATAAAAATTAATTGCTGTAAAAATGGTGTTACTGATATAACACCGGGAGAGGTATCACTACCGGGGGGAATTAACAGTAGGAAAAAGCATCCCTGTTTTTTATGTTCATGTATCTCATGCAGGCTTTGATCTCAAGGAATATCATTTTGCCGTAAGTTATTTATGAATTGTTGAATAAAGGCTTAATAAAAACCTGAACAACAATGTATACTTTAGGGACTATTAATTATTTTCACAGTTATGTAACAAAGTTATGAAAAATAACAGAATTTGAGTACATTAAGAGACATAACAGGTTAATTTTGAAAAATTCCAAACAGATGAAAAAGATAATGATAATCATGCTATTAGTGATCAATAGTATTGGTCTTCAGGGGCAGACAGATTCGATTAATACAGACAAGCCGGACACAATAGTATCTATCGATGAAATTCTTGCTGTCGACACATTGTTAATGAAAGGGGCAATGATTGAATTAGATGATTCAATCAGGGCTGCTGTGGAATACATTATGTCTTTTTATATGAATGAGGAGATATGGAAAGACCCTGACGATCCTTTTCGTCATGCTTTATACCGGGTTGCTTATTATGTGGTAAACAATCACATTGATTCTACCATGAAATATCTCCGGTCCTATCCCTACGATAATCTCAATATCCAACGATTATTTAAAGATTCAATCCCGGCGCCATTGAAACAATTATTGCCTGACAGTATATCGGCTACACATATTGATACTATATTAATAGAGCAATTACAGAACATTATTGATACAACTATTACCGGACAGATATTATTAGCTGATTCTGTTGTTGGTATCAACGATACACTTTCATTGCAGATGAAAGATTCTTTAATTGCAACCAGTCCTGATTCGGTTGCTGATTTGAGAATAACAGCACAAGAACCTGATACACTGATCCTGCAGTTGGATGATTCTATAAGAATACATATGGGTGATTCTGTAATACTGTACCTGACAGACACTTTTAATATCCCGTTTACCCTGATCAATAGAACCGGTGCAGGTGATTCATTGCGATATGCTGTGAATGTTCTTATTGAAGAGATCAGAAAAGATTCAATACAGGTTTGGTTGTTGAATCAGGCCAATGATTCAATTAATGTCTGGGTGAATAAGGGAGACAAAAGTTTTTCCAGGTTCTGGCTAAAGAATGAGGTAATGGATTCTATTGGGTTGTGGATTGAGAATGTCGGAAGAGAGGGATTAAAATTAACTCTGGATGATGGTATATATTTCAGAAAATTCAGCAGGAAAAAAGTTATTGACAATTTTAGGTTTGAAGAAGAAGAGCCCGATACTGACCTTCGTAAAGTTACACCAATTGTGATTAAGCCGGTTTACTGGAAGTTCGGCGCTGAATCTGGAATAAATTTAACACAGGGCTATTTATCAAACTGGGTTAAAGGGGGAGAGAGCTCTGTCTCAGCACTTGGAGATATTACTTCGTTTGCCAATTACACAAAGAACAAGTCTGAGTGGGAAAATAATTTCCGGTTTAAATATGGAATAATAAAAACAGGGGAAAGAGACCTGAGAAAAAACGATGATTTCTGGGAGATCAACTCAAAATTCGGTCAAAAAGTTTTTGGTAAGCCTGGCAACGAAATAATGAAAAAGAATGGGAAGGAGGGGCTGAAAGATTGGTATTACAGCTTTTTGGTCAGTTTGAAAAGCCAGATCACTCCAGGCTACAATTATCCTAACGATTCTGTTATTGTATCGGATTTTATGGCTCCAGGTTACCTGTTTTTTGCACTTGGTTTGGATTATAAACCTAGTAAAACCACATCACTGTTGATATCCCCAATAACTTCAAAATTGACAATTGTACGGGATACTATTAATATAGACCAAACCAAATATGGTGTGGATCCGGACCGGAAAATTAAATCAGAAATGGGAGGGTATATAAAAGCAAAATTCCGCTATCAATTCAATAAAGATATTTCAGTTGATAATAAACTCACCTTGTTTGCCAATTATCTGGACAATCCCCAGAATATTGATATTGACTGGGAGGTTATCCTGAAAATGAGAATAAGTTACTACATTAATGCAAACATCTCAACTCATCTTATTTATGATGATAATATAATGGTGCCACTTTATGATAGTGAACGGGTTAAGATTGGTTCAGGTCCGCGGGTACAGTTCAAAGAAATAATAAGTATTGGCTTTACATATAAATTTCTGTAACTATTCAGTGTCTTAAGTTTGGAATGTCTAATAAAAGAAATGCCTAAAGTGCCTAAAGTGCCTAAAGTGTCTAAAGTTACAAGTGCCTAAAGTGCTAAAATGTCTAAATTTTCGAAGATCCTCGGAAAAATATAAAATCGAAGATTTCTGTTTTTCCGGGATTGTGTACTGCCGACTGATTAGTTACAAATTTCTGTAATATTGAATCCCGGAGATTGCTGAATAGAAACACATTACTGTAGATCTTTTTTATAGATCCTGAATCGCTTATGAAATTTCCCCCCAACCTTCCCCACTTCTCCCAACATTTTGGTATTGGTTTCAAGAATCAGATGACTTTCCAGTTCTTTAATTCCTTCTGCGATTGCAGTTTCAAAAAATTTTACTGCTATCATAACATTGATCCCTTTATTTTGATGCTTCGGTTTAACTGCTCCGAGCAAAAGATTTACCCGGTCGGTATTTTTCATTGCCTTCATTATCTTGAAAATTCCAAACGGGAATAATCTGCCACGGGATTTTTGAAGCCCCTCACTAAAATCAGGAATACCTATTGCAAAACCTGCTATTTCCCCATCAAGGGTAACAGCTTTTACATATTTAGGATCAAGTATCGGGATATATTGATCTGCCAGTTTAATCATCTCATTTTCTTCAATAGGCACGAAACCATAGATGTGGCTGTAGCATTCATTCATTAATCTGAGTACAGGTATGATAAATGACCTGAGTTCCTTTCGTTTAGTAAATTCCAGTATAACAAAGCCCTCTTTCCGGGAAGCCCGTTGAAAGATCCTGTCATAAACCTCCGGTATTTTCTCAGGCACTGCAATAACAAAATCAAGAAGGTCAACCTCTTTTGTAAACCCCTCCCCGGTAATCAGATCAATCATATATTTGTGATTACATAGCGATGCAATAATAGCACGGTGTGCAAATCCTTCAATAAGAAAGCCCTGTGGGTCTTTGTCTGAAAACCCAAGCGGACCCACCAGTTTTTCCATTCCTTTATTCCTGACCCACTTTTCCACAGAGGATATCAGGTCATGTACAACCTCCTGATCATTCACTGATTCGAGTAAAAAGAATCTTCCATTCTTTAAATTATTTAACTTGTTGTGATTCTTGTTAATAATCCCCATAATTCGTCCGACAACTTTATTATCCCGGAATGCCAGAAAAAGTATGGTATCTGAATATGAGAGCGCTTTATTCTCTTTTGGATTAAGGAACTTCCACTCATCTGAGTATAAAGGAGGCACCCAGGTTGCATGATTTTTATGCAATTTATCCGGCAGATAAATGAATTTACGAAGATCACCTTTTGATTTAACTTGTTTTATTTGAACTGGCATAGGTAAAGAATAAGTTTTATGTGTAAGCGGGTGAAATACAATATAACAGGTATTAATACCTGAATAAATACCACGAGGAATATACTATTTTTTTTCAATATTACCTTAAATCCGCAAGACGGATACGACTCCGCATTCCTTATGATTTCCTGCCTCTTGCATTTCATCAGACCAGTCCTCAAGGCATACATAGTACAACTTCTTATGTTCCTCTATTAGATCAATTACTTTCATTTTAGCTTATTTATTTATTTATTGAACAATAATTTATTCATAATTACTATTGTGATTCTTTATTTCCTCTGGGTTCTATTACAAACTCCATAAATACTTTTCGCTCCTCTTTGCTTAAGTCATAGATAGCTCGTTGATCTTTCTCTTTCAGGTAGCGGATACCTACATTTAGCATCATCAAAGAGATTCTCATCTTCTTTTCTTCCGATAATGATGTTACTAACAGCTTTTCTATACCTGCAAGGCGTTCACTATCATACTGTTCTATATGTACCAGTAGGTCAAAAATGGCTTTGGGAAAAGATTTCCATAAGACTTCTTCTCTTTTTTCTTTCTCAAAAATTTCTATTAAATGAGAGAAAAAGGACCGCATATAAGTCAGAGAGCCATATCTGAACAGAGGAAATAATATATCTTCTGTAACCAGGGCTTGCAACAAATCAGGATCTTTTGCTTTTTTGAGCGAGCGTGTTAGTTGGGCTTTGCCGGCATTGTATTCATTGGTGATGATTAATGTATGCAGTAAATTGAAGTGTAAGTTTATATTGTCTTTGTTTATCTCTAAACCTTGTTTAAATATATCTAAAGCTTCTTCAAAATTTTCCATTCTTAAGTAAGTATATCCCATATTATTATAAGCGCTATCGTTTTTCGGATTGATGTCTATGGCTTTTTTGTAGGCGGTTATGGCTTCTTTGTATTGCTTTAATTCACCATAAGTAATTCCCATATTATAATAATCTGTATCGTCTTTCGGATTGATTTTTATGGCTTTTTGAAGGGTGGTAATAGTTTTTTCATATTTTTTTGACTTATAGTAATTTTTGGCTTCCAGAAGATATTTTGA
>JADFQJ010000003.1:0-46159 GCA_022561875.1 Bacteroidota bacterium
AAAAATCCAAAGAAATAATTATTATAAGTCCTGCCGACATTATTGCTGTTTTAAAGTGATTTTAGAATCCTTTAATTTTTTAACATCCGTAAAGGTTTGTGTTTCTGCTTTATACGATATTACTTTACTGGGGTATGTACATCTCTACAGTCATCTAACATTCATTATTTCAGTATATTTCACAGGTTTATGAAGTACAGCTTGCTCCATTACTCTTTTGAACAAAAGCCCTCTACTCTTTGATGTCCTACGGTTATACCGAAATACATATTCATCAAGATAAGAGATTAGCCTGTTTCTACTGGTAAAATTTTGGTGTGTCCCAATCAACCATCTTTTAAGCAAAGATGCTACCCTGTTGGCATTTGGCAACATTTCTTCGTCATCATCTTTAACAGTTACTTTTTCTATCCTATGCTCATACCCATTTTGTTTTAGACGATTGTAACCTTTCCACCCATCTGTAATAATAAGACTCCCTTGTCGTACATTCATTCTTATCCACTTTAAAAGATATCTCCCGGATGCTTCTGGCACAATGCCCAGCCTGACCCGTCCTGTCCCTTTTTCCAATATCTCTACCGCAATCACAACAATGCTTTTGTTTTCAGCACCTCGTCCCCTCTTGCCTTTTGCTTTACCTCCAATAAAGGTCTCATCTATTTCAACTACTCCTGAGAGAACTTCTCTTCCTGGATTCACAGTTAATAGTCGCAATTTATGAAGCCATGTCCAAGCTGTTCTGTAACTGCCTAGGCCAAGTATCTTTTGTAGACCTGTTGCACTAACTCCATTCTTTTGTGCGATCATCCACCAAATAGCCCTGAACCAAATGGTCAATGGCTTGTTTGTTTGTTCAAATACAGTCCCGGCAATTGCAGTAGTTTGGTATTCACAGGCAGCACAAATGATTCTGTTCTTGCTTGCAAACCAATACACATTTTTGGAACAGTTAGGACATGCGAATCCTTCTGGCCAACGAAGCGCTATAATGTATTTTATGCAATCTTCTTCTGTTGCAAACATCTTTTCAAATTCTATCTGATTCTTTGGATATGTCATGTCTGCAAAGGTAATAAATTAACTGGACAGATGTACATACCCCATTTTCCTTATTATCCATCTTTAATAACTTTAGGCACTTTTAGCTTTAGATCATTTTAAGTACTGATTAGTTACACCTTTTTATATAGAGGATCTGAACTGACTTAGAAAACGGACATCATTTTCGAAGTATAAACGAAGATCGTTTACTTTGTATTTGAGCTGGGCAATTCTTTCAACACCCATACCAAAAGCAAAACCGGTATATTTTTTACTGTTAATATTGCAATTTTCCAAAACATTTGGGTCTACCATTCCACAACCAAGAATTTCAACCCATCCATTATGTTTACAGACATTGCAGCCCTTCCCGCCACATATAAGGCATGAAACATCCATTTCTGCAGAGGGCTCAGTAAAAGGGAAGTAAGAGGGCCTTAGGCGGGTGCTAATATCTTCGCCAAACATTTCCCTGGCAAAATATAGCAACGTTTGTTTAAGATCAGCAAAAGACACGTTAGTGTCAATATATAACCCTTCAACCTGGTGGAAAATGCAATGTGCCCTGGCGCTTATTGCTTCATTTCGGAAAACCCTGCCCGGAGAAATAGTCCTGATTGGCGGTTTTGAATTTTCCATATCCCTGACCTGAACCGATGAAGTATGAGTTCGGAGTAATATGTCATGGTTTTTCGCGCTTTCTGAATGCCCCTTTTCAATAAAAAAAGTGTCCTGCATGTCACGTGCAGGATGATCCGGAGGAAAATTTAATTTTGAAAAAACATGATCATCATCTTCAATTTCAGGACCCTCGGAAATGGAAAAACCTAAGCGGGTAAAAATATCTATAATGTTATTTCGTACAATTGATATAGGATGACGCGACCCAACAGGCAGAGGATCTCCGGGAAGACTTAAATCAATGTTTGACACAAAATCATTTTTTTCATCAAGAACGCTCTTCAAATGGCTGATCTTTTCAATAGCTGAATTCTTAAGGTCATTTATTAATTTTCCATATTCACGTTTTTGTTCAGGAGAAACCTTTTTAAAATCAGAAAAAAGGTTAACAATAAACCCTTTCTTTCCCAGAAACCTGATACGAAAAATTTCCAGATCGTCAATACTGTCAACCTGATAATTATCAACTTCTGTTCTAAGTTTCTTTATTCTGTCTAACATAAATGATAGATATGATTTGAATAAATGGTATAAAAATTAAAACCTGGAATGCACCACTTTCATCTTCTTAATAATAACATCATTTAACGGCTTGTCTTTATCAGAAGTTTTTACACCTGCAATTTTGTCTATAATATCAATACCTTCTACAACTTCACCGAAAACAGTATAAGAACCATCAAGGCGGGGTGTTCCACCAAGAGACTTATATACAGCCCTTTGTTCAGCAGGAATAGTGAAGAATGGTAATTTTTTTAGTTCTTGTTCCATACGAAGTGTGGCTGCTTGTTGAATTTTAGCATAATTAAGCGCCTCCTCATTATCAAAAGATTTTTCTTTTTCCTGGTTGATATATTTAAAAAAAAGTGATTGTTTATTCTGATCGTTAATACGTTTCTCAATTTGATCAAGATCGGTATCGGTAATTTTTTTCCCCTGAACGATATAAAATTGTGAACCGGAAGATCTTTGTTCGGGATTAACTTTATCACCTTCACGAGCTGCAGCGAGGGCGCCTTTCTTATGGAATAATGAGGGATTAAATTCTGCGGGGATAGTGTATCCCGGCCCATGACTATTCTTTTCTTCTGTTGTAGAATTAGTTCTTGTGGCAGGATCGCCGGCTTGTATCATGAAATTATTAATAACCCTGTGGAAAAATTGTCCGTTGTAATACCCATCTTTAACAAGTTTAATGAAATTATCGCGGTGTAATGGAGTTTCATTATAAAGCTTTACTTTGATAATCCCTTTGTTTGTTTCAATAATGACCATTATTTCTTTTGATCCATCGATTGAAAAGCAACAAGAAACAGAAAGAATGAGAAATAAAGAAAATATTAAGGAATTAGAAAAAAATCTTTTCATCATTTTTGTATTTTTAAAGATTCTATGAACAATGCAAAATTAAAATATATTCTCGATAAAATAAGTTTTTATTTTGGAGCAAATACGTAAACTCGCGGGACAGACTGCTATTTATGGCTTAGGAACAATTGTGCCAAGGTTTCTGAACTATGCTCTCCTGACAC
This sequence comes from Bacteroidota bacterium, assembly GCA_022561875.1. GTDB lineage: Bacteria > Bacteroidota > Bacteroidia > Bacteroidales > VadinHA17 > JADFUQ01. Next base: position 3,258 of record JADFQJ010000003.1, read on the forward strand.
CTTTTTACACAAGGATATTTAAGACGGGAGAATATGGTATTGTCACTGAGTTGTATGCATATATGGTGGTTTTGCTTGTTATTCTGACATATGGAATGGAGACCGGATATTTTAGGTTTGCATCAAAGGAAAATGATCCCAAAAAAGTTTATAGCACCGCTCTGAGCTCAATATTGATAACATGTGGATTATTTATTTTGGCAATAATTCTGTTTAACCAACAGATTGCAAATATTATGAAATATTCTGATAATAAGGAATATATCATATTCTTTTCCTTGATAATAGCAATAGATGCTTGTACTGCAATACCCTTTGCAAAACTGAGAAGAGAAGAAAGAGGATTCAGGTTTGCACTGATCAAACTGATTAATGTTGTTGTAATTATTGGATTGGCACTGTTTTTCTATGTTCTTGCCCCAAAGATATATTCTAAAGACCCCAACAGCGTTATTAAATTAATTTATTCACCGGAAATTGGTGTAGGATATGTTTTCATAGCAAATCTTGCAGGTAGTATAATAACGCTGGTTATCCTGTTGCCTGAAATATTAGGAATAAAGTTAAGACTTGATACGGTTTTATGGAGAAAAATGTTAAGATACAGCTATCCGTTACTGATCGCGGGGCTTGCAGGTACAATAAATGATGTTGTGGATAAAATTGTTTTAAAACACCTGTTGCCTGATCAGGATACAGCAATGAATCAACTTGGTATATACGGTGCAAATTACAAAATAGGAGTGATAATGGCATTGTTTGTACAGATGTTCAGATATGCGTTTGAACCATTTTTATTTGAGAGTTCTGAAAACAAAAATGCGCGGAGAATATACGCTTTAGTGATGAAGTATTTTGTATTGTTCGGACTGTTTATCTTTCTGGGGGTTACGTTTTATCTGGACATTATTGTTAACCTGTTACTGGGCGAGAAATTTATAGTAAGCTCCGGACTTGAAGTAGTACCAATAATACTGATAGGATATTTGCTTTATGGGATTTTTGTAAATCTGTCAGTATGGTATAAAATTAATGAGCTAACAAAATTTGGTGCGATAATAACTGGAATTGGCGCTTTGATAACAGTGATTATCAATGTAAGCCTGGTTCCGGTTTATGGTTACCATGCTTCAGCATGGGCCCATATAGCATGTTACCTTACAATGGTTATTCTGTCGTATTATATCGGAAGAAAATATTATAAAATACCTTACGAAACGGGTAAAATAGTAATCTATTTTGTAATTGCACTTGCAATGTATTGGCTTACACAAATAATAAAAGCGGAAAAGGAACTAATAAATATCGCTGTTAATACTCTGTTTTTAGCTCTTTTTATTTTCATCATTATAAGAAAGGAAAAAATATTAAAAAGCAATTATGAAAATTAGAATTATAAACAAATCGAATAACAAATTACCTCGATATAGTACGGATAAATCAGCCGGGGTGGATTTGAGAGCAAACCTTAAAAATAGTATAACGCTTAAACCTCTTGAAAGAGCACTTGTGCCAACAGGTTTATTTATTGAACTGCCGGATGGATATGAGGCCCAAATAAGACCAAGAAGCGGATTGGCAATAAAGAATGGAATTACTGTATTAAATGCTCCCGGAACGATTGATGCGGATTATAGGGGAGAAATCGAGGTAGTACTTATTAACCTGTCATATGAGAATGTAAAGATAAATAATGGGGATAGAATCTGCCAGATGGTAATTAGTAAGCATGAAAAAGCAATTTTTAAAGAGGTCAAAGTGTTAAATATTACAAAAAGAGGAAAAGGAGGATTTGGACACACCGGGAACAAGTGAAATTGCACATAATATCGTACAGTGATTAAAATGGTTAATATTATTCAAATGAATCAACTAAATTGAAAAGGAAATATGAAAAGTGAGATGAAAATAGCGATTGGATTAATGATAATAACAGTTTTATTTACAGGATGCTCGAAAAAACAATTCCCTGAAAAAACAATAAAAAATGTGAAAAAAGCAGGTATTGAAGAGAGTAATGAGATGTTCAGTTATTTTTTTGCTGAGGGAGTGAAACAAAAAATGCTTGGAGAATTACAACTGGCAGAAAAGCATTTTCATACGGCAGTGAGATTTAATAAGGAAAGATCTGCTGCTTTTTATGAGTTGTCAAGTATTTATACAATAACAGGAAATGTTAGCGAAGCAATTAAATATGCAGTAAAGGCTGAAAAAATGGATGAAGAAAACATCTGGTATAAATTACATCTTGCAAATTTGTATCACATAAACAGGCAAAAGGATAATACAATAAAAATTTACGAGAAAATTAATGCTAAATATCCGGAAAGAAGTGATTTGGCATTTAACCTGAGCAAATTGTATGAAGAGAATGGAGAAAAAGAAAAAGCGCTGAAAGTATATGAAAATTTAGAAAAAAGTATTGGACTAAATAAGAAAATCGGGCTTGCGAAAGTGGGAATTTTTGAAAGGGAAGGAAATTTCGAGAAAGCTAAAAAGGAATTAGAAAAGTTATTGAATATTTATCCCAATGATGTTAATATACTTGGAGTGTTAGCTGAACTTTATAATAATAACGGGTATGATGAAGAAGCAAAACGGACTTTTGATAAATTATTTGAGATTGAACCGGATAATTATATTGCAAAGCGCTCAATAATAGATTTATACAGAAGAAAAGGCGAATACAAAATGGTTTTTAAGCGGGTAAAAGAGATTATTGAAGAGGAGAAGATAAGTGTACCTGAAAAGGTGAAAATGATGATGTCTTTTGTTTCAAGTCCGGAAGAAATGCTCAATTATAGGGCAAACATTGAAATTTATATTGAAATGCTTGAAGACAAGTATCCGGAAAACTATACTGTTAAAGCAATAATAGCTGATTTTTTTTTAAGAACGGGCAACCTGGAAAAAGCGAGAAATAAATTAAAAGTTATTATAAAGAAAGGTAATGCAAATTTTGTTCTGTGGGAGCAATATTTGTTCCTTGAAAATAGTCTGGGGAACTATTCAGATCTTTTTACTGAGAGCGGGAAAGCGATAAAAATTTATCCTGAGAAACCAACGCTATTTCTTTTAAGGGGAATTTCCGGTATTGAAATAGATGAAACGGAAATATCAGTAAAAGCGCTTCAAAAAGGAGTGAAATTAGTGACAGGCAATAATCAACTGAAAGTACAATTTTATACGCTTTTGGGAGATGCATTCAGGAATGCAGGTTTGAGTAAGAATTCGGATGAAGCAATGGAAAGTGCATTGAAAATAGATTCTGAGAATACTATAGTATTAAATAATTATGCATATTATTTATCAGAGAGAGGGGAAAAGCTGAAAAGAGCTTTGAGGATGAGTAGCAAATGTTTGAAGACAGAACCTTTAAATGCTTTATATTTAGATACGTATGGATGGATATTGTATAAAATGGGAAAATTTGAGGAAGCAAGAAAATATTTGGAAAAAGCTATGAAAAGGGCAGTGATAAATGATCCTGAAATAACAGAACATTATGCAGATATACTTTACAAAATTGGGGAGTATGGTAAAGCTGTCGAAAACTGGGAAGATGCGATTTTTTTGGGAGGAGACCGAATGAAAATTGAAAAGAAAATTAATAAAGCAAAAAAAAGAGGACATATAAAATAATGGGGAAGCAAAAAATCATACTATTTATTGTTTCACTCTGTTGTATTAATATCATTTTACAGGGATGTAAAACAACTAGAAATACCCTTAAGAAGTTTAATGAGGAGAATATTGAAATAATAAGGAATGGAATAATTAGAAACAAAAATGATTATAAAACTGTTTGGATAAAAAGATATAATTGCGAAATAAGGGAAAAATGGAAAACAAGAAACTTCTATGGAGGAATAAAGATTGTTAAAGACAAAGGAATACTGATAACAATTAAAAGCGGAATTGGAATGGAAACAGCAAGAATATTATTAACTAAAGATTCAGTAAAAATTGTTGATAGAATACATAAAGAAATTTACAATGGTGTATATTCAAAAATGAAAGGCTATTTTAGTTTGGTCGATGGTTATAAAGAGGTTGAAAATCTGCTGTTATGCAATAATTATATGATAGGAAATGATAATTGGCAACTGCTTGGTTACTTAAAGGAAAACAAAGGGGAAAACGGAAAGGAAAACAGTTTGAAAATCAATTATTTGGGATGGATTGAGATTGAAGGATTTAAGTTTCCGAAAGGATTAAAAATCGAGATAAATAAAAATGATGAAAGAACGGTTGTAATATTAGAATATGAGAGGACGGAGATAAATACAAATGTAGAAATTAAATTAGAAAACCCGGATGGATATAAAGTAATAAATTTATGATTTGTAGGAAGAGAAAATTATGTATTGGTATATTAATGATTATAGGATTGGTGCTGTTCTCGGGGAAATGCTTTTGCCAAACAAGAAAAGAGCTTGAGAAAGAAAGAGTGAAAACCATGGAGGAGATTGAATTTACAAGCAAAGTTCTTAAAAGAACAAAACGATATAGAAAAGAATCCTTAAATCAATTGATAATAGTAAAAGAAAAAATAAATAAAAGAAATGTATATATCCGAACTCTGGAAGATGAAATTGATTTATTAAATAAAAAGATTAGTGACAATAGTTGGATAATAGCATCATTAGCAAATGATTTGATGAAAATAAGAGGAGAATATGAGAAAATCATAGTGGGGAGTTATAAAAAATCTAAGAACCAGGATCATATAATTTATTTTTTATCATCAGAGAGTTATAGACAAGCGTACAGAAGAATTAAATATTATAAGCAATATGCTGAATACAGAAAAAAACAAGCGAAGAAAATAGTGGCAATAAAAACTATTCTTGATAGTAAAGAATCAGAGCTTAAATGTGACAGAGAGAAAAAAAAGGAACTATTAAGCAATATGAGATCAGAGAAAAAGAAACTAAATTATGAAAAAGAAGAAAAGAACAAAATGGTTGTTAATTTGCGGAAAAAAGAAAGAAAATTACGAAGTGAATTGAGGAAAAGAGAAAGAATCGCAAAACAACTTAAGAAAGAAATTGAAAGAATGCTTGAAGAGGAAAGAAAGAGAGGGAAAGGAATAATAAAATTAACGCCGGAGGAAAAAATCATTGCAGCGAATTTTTCGAGTAATAAGGGAAAACTTCCATGGCCGGCAGAAAGAGGAATAATAATAGGGAAATTCGGAAAACATAATCACCCGGTTCTGAAAAATGTTAAGATTAACAACAATGGAATTGACATAGCGACAATAGAAAGGGCCGATATTAGAGCGATATTTGATGGAGAAATAAGAAAAATTGTGGCAATTAAAGGTGCAAATAATACAGTGCTGATTAAACATGGAAATTTCTATACAGTGTACCAAAATTTGATTGAAGTAAATGTAAAAGCTGGTGAAAAGGTAAAAATAAAACAGAAAATAGGAGTAGTATATTCTGAGAAAGATTCAGAAAACGATAGTGTAATTCATTTTGAAATATGGGAGAATAATATAAAAATGGATCCTGAGAAATGGATTGCAAAATAAATTGTAACCTGGAAGGAAAAAAGTGAGTATAAAGAGAGATGAGATAGGCACATATTTTAACAAATTGATTAGAAAAACCTTAATATGAAAACTAAAAGAGTAAAATGTGCAGTTGGAAATGTTAGACCTTTGAATTAGCCTAATATTTTATTAATCAATGAATAATTGCAAAATTATAATAACATTTAATTAAAGAATGGAAAAGAGTCTAAATATAGCGTCAAAAAAGGAAAACCTTCAAAAAGTAGAAAAATTAATTGATGAATTTACAGAAATAAAGGAACTGGATGAAGACCTGTATGGGAAAATAATGCTGGCTACAATTGAAGCTGCGAATAATGCTATAGTTCATGGAAATAAACTTGATCCTGAAAAGGAAGTAAAAATTAAAATCATAAAAAGGGTTGATAGATTTGAAATATTTGTTGAAGATCAGGGTGAAGGGTTTGATTATATGAGAATTCCGGATCCAACGGCACCGGAAAATATTGAAAATATTCATGGAAGAGGAATTTTCCTGATGAAACAACTATCAGATGAGGTTAATTTTTTCGACAAAGGAACAAAAGTGCAGATACTTTTTAAGATATAGTAGGTTGAGTAGGTTAAGGATGAAGGAAGGAGAAAGCAAAGACATGTGTTTACGATTCACAACTCACGATTATTAAATTTTAGTCAATTTAGTCATTTTAAGGACTTTAGACACTTCTTTTATTTAACACTGAATAGATGTAATAGCTAAATTAATGGAAATATTTTTTCATAGGGAAGAGGTTAAAACTGATGTGAAAGAAAAAAAAAGAATAAAGGATTGGATTAAGGCGACAATAAATAGCGAAGGAAAAACGGGAGAAACAATAAATATTATTTTTACAAGCAATAGTAAAATAAAGTATTTAAATAGAAAGTATCTGAAGAGAAACTATATAACAGATATTATTGCTTTCAATTATAACCGTGATGACCTTATTTCCGGAGACCTGTTTTTGAACCCGGAAACAATTAAAAAGAACGCGGGAAAATATAAAACAAAATTTTCAGAGGAAATTTTAAGAGTTATAATTCATGGCGTTTTACACCTGATTGGTTATAATGACAAGAATAAGGAGGAGAAATTGGTGATGAAAGAAAAGGAGAATTTATTTCTGGAAAGATTTTAGACCGTTATAGAGCTTAACAAAGGAAAAAAAGAATTATGAACAAGATTTACTAAAAACGAATTTCGAAGTTTCTATTGAGGAATGATTAATGAATAAATATGATGTTATCGTTATTGGTGCAGGACATGCAGGTTGCGAAGCTGCCGCCGCCGCCGCCAATATGGGTTCTAAAGTAATGCTGATAACGATGGATATGACAAAAATTGCGGAAATGTCGTGTAATCCGGCAATGGGAGGCATTGCTAAAGGTCAGATAATTAGAGAGATTGACGCACTGGGAGGATTAAGTGGGGTTGTTACAGATGAAACTATGATACAGTTCAGAATGCTTAATAAATCAAAAGGACCTGCAATGTGGAGCCCAAGAGCACAAAACGACAGAATAAAGTTTTCAAAAATGTGGAGAGAAAAACTGGAAAGCATAGAAAAGCTTGATTTTTGGCAGGATACAGTGAATAAAATATTAATAGAAAATGGAAAAGCAGTAGGAGTAAAAACAAATTTGGAAATAAAGATAAAAGGAAAGAGCGTGATTATTACAAGCGGAACTTTTATGAATGGGCTGATGCATGTAGGAAAAGTACAAAAAGAAGGAGGGAGGGAATCACAACCTGCATCGTATGGTTTATCTGATCAGCTCAAGAATATTGGTTTTGAGGTTGGAAGAATGAAGACAGGAACACCGGCAAGAATTGATGGAAGAAGCATTGATTTCAGTAAATTGAAAGAGCAAAAAGGGGATGATGAAGGGAAATGTTTCTCTTTTATGAATGATGAGGTTGAGATAAAAAATGAAAAAAGCTGTTTCATTGCTTATACAAGCAGAGAAGTACATGATATTCTTGAATCAGGGCTCGATGAGTCGCCAATGTATGACGGAACAATTAAAAGCACCGGACCAAGATATTGTCCAAGCATTGAGAGTAAAATAGTAACGTTTTCGGAAAAAGACAAGCATCAGTTGTTCATTGAGCCGGAAGGAGAAAATACTATTGAATACTATATAAATGGGTTTTCATCCAGTCTGCCGCTGAAAGTACAATATAATGCAATTAGAAAAATAAAAGGATTGGAAAAAGCTAAAATATTCAGACCGGGATATGCAATTGAATATGATTATTTTCCTCCAACGCAAATAAAACATACACTGGAAACGAAAAAAATAAAAAATCTTTATTTCGCCGGTCAGGTTAACGGAACAACAGGATATGAAGAGGCCGGCGCACAGGGATTAATGGCAGGGATTAATGCACATTTAAAAATTAATAAAAAGAATGAATTGATTCTAAATCGTAATGAAGCTTACATAGGTGTGCTTATCGACGATCTTGTTACTAAAGGTGTTGATGAACCATACAGGATGTTTACGTCAAGAGCAGAATACCGTATATTATTACGACAAGATAATGCAGATGAAAGACTGACGGAAATAGGGTATAAAATAGGATTGGCATCGGAAGAAAGAATAAAAAGAAAAAGAAAGAAATATGATAAAAGAAATAAGATTATTGATTTTCTGAAAAAGGAATCAGTAAACCCTGGAGAGATCAATGGTAAACTTGAAAATCTTGGAACTGCAATAATAAAACGGAGAAAAAAAATATACGAAATCCTGTTACGACCGCAAGTTAGTATTTATGACCTGGAAGATGAATTAGCAAAGGTCAGAAACGAATTTGATGGAATAAAAGAAATGAAAAGTGAAATACTGGAATCAGCAGAAATTGAGATAAAATACGCTGGATATATTGAGAGAGAGAAAAAAATTGCTGAAAAGATAATGAGGCTGGAGAAAATAAAAATAAAAATAAATATTAAATATGAGAAAATACTGTCCATCTCAACGGAAGGACGACAAAAACTGGAAAAAATAAGACCGAAAACAATCGGACAGGCATCAAGAATAAGCGGTGTATCACCGTCAGACGTTAATGTGTTGTTAATATATATGGGGCGATAAGTAATAGAAAAAGGAAGAAGTTGAGTATAAACAAAAGTGTTCCACGTGGAACACTTTTTTGGTTACAGAAAGTATATAGTTTCACTTTTTACTTTTATCTTAGTATTGTTCCACGTGGAACATTAATTAACAAATGAAAGAAAAAAAATATATTTTATTTGGGAAATTGGTTGACCCGGTAAACAGGGAAATGCTAAATGCAAAAATTTCTGTGGAAGATGGGAAAATAAAGGAAATAACACAGATAGAAAATCAGGAGGGAAGGTATATCCTTCCGGGATTTGTTGATTCTCATGTGCATATTGAAAGTTCAATGCTTACTCCGGGAGAGTTTGCCCGGCTGGCAGTAAGGCACGGAACGGTTGCAACACTGTCCGATCCGCACGAAATTGCAAATGTATGCGGGAAAGAGGGATTGAGATTTATGATTGAGGATGGAAAAAAAGTGCCTTTGAAATTTCATTTTGGTGTTCCTTCATGCGTGCCTGCTACGGACTTTGAAACCTCAGGGGCAAATCTGAATGCTAAAATTGTTGGAGAACTACTGAAAAGCGATGATTACTTTTTCTTGTCGGAAATAATGAACTACCCGGGAGTGATACGTGATGATGAAGAAGTATGGGAAAAAATCAGATCTGCAATAAAAGTTAACAAACCTGTTGATGGGCATGCACCCGGTCTTACAGGAAATGGTTTGAGAAAATATGCAGGTGCAAATATCACTACAGATCACGAATGCGCAACAATTGATGAAGCTGTTGAAAAAATCAGGAGTGGTATAAAAATTCAAATACGGGAAGGAAGTGCAGCTAAAAATTTTAACACCCTGTTTCCTTTGATTAAACAGTATACTGAAAAAGTTATGTTGTGTACAGACGATTGTCATCCTGACGATCTGGTAAAAGGACACATAAACCTGCTTGTTAAAAGAGGTATTGAGAAGGGGATTGACCTGTTCGATATGTTAACGGCTGCTTGTATAAACCCTGTTAAACACTATGGATTGAATGTTGGTATGCTGCAGATTGGTGATCCGGCCGATTTTATAATCGTAAATAATCTGAATGATTTCAATATCGTTGAAACATATATTAACGGTGAAAAAGTGTATGACAGGGGTAAACTATTATTTGACTATGCCGGAAGCAAACCTATAAATAATTTTAAACGAACTGAAATATCAATAAACGACCTGATAATTGATGAAAAAAGAAAAAAAATCAGGGTAATAGAATGTTTTGAAGGACAATTGTTTACGAACACTTTGGTGACAGAACCCAAAACAGGGAATGGACAATTAATTGCGGATATTGAAAAAGATATATTAAAACTGGTTGTTATTAGCCGTTACAACAATTCAAAACCGGCTATTGGTTTTATTCATGGTTTCGGACTTAAAAACGGAGCCCTGGCAGGGAGCATTGCACATGACAGTCATAATATTATTGCGGTTGGCACAAATGACAAGGATATATTGAACGCCGTTAATTCCGTTATATCTAAAAAGGGAGGTATAGCTGTTTCCGTAAAAGACAATACCAGGTTTTTACCCCTTGAAATAGCCGGATTAATGTCTTACGGTGATGGTGAAAAGGTGGCTGCAAGGTATGCCGAGCTTAACAATTTTGCACAATCTTTGGGATCTTCATTCAGATCACCGTTTATGACCCTCTCTTTTATGGCTCTTCTGGTAATTCCTGAACTGAAACTGTGCGATAAAGGACTTTTTGATGTAACCTCTTTTTCTCCGGTTTCGCTGTTTGTAGATTAAGGAGCGAAGAGCTGAAAAAAACAGTTAATTACGTAATTAACCACCTATTTAAATAGGTATTTAAATACCTCATCTCCTTTTCTCTCTCTTAACATAAAAATTACTACATTTCGGGAATGGACAAACCTGCCAATATACCCGGTCATATTAAATCCATACTATCAGTGATGCCTGGTAAGCCTGGTGTATATCAGTATTATGATAAAAACGGATACATGATCTATGTGGGAAAGGCAAAAAATCTAAAAAAGCGGGTTTCTTCATATTTTTCAGGAAAAAACTATGGTAAAACAAGGGTTTTGGTTAGTAAAATTACTGAAATAAAACATATTGTAGTTGATTCTGAAGAAGATGCCCTGTTACTTGAAAACAACCTGATAAAAAAGCACCAGCCGAGGTATAATATCTTGCTTAAAGACGATAAAACCTTCCCCTGGATATGTATTAAAAATGAGCCCTTCCCGCGAGTGTTTTCTACAAGGAACCCTGTACGTGACGGATCAGATTATTTCGGTCCGTATACATCGGCAGGAATGGTAAAAACATTGCTTGAACTGATAAGAAAACTATATCCGCTCAGAACATGTTACTATAAGCTTAATCAGGAAAATATAAAAAAAGAGAAAATAAAAGTTTGCCTTGAATATCACCTGGGAAATTGCAAAGGTCCCTGCGAAGGTATGCAGAGTGAAGAAGATTACGGAAAATTGATTAAACAAGTGAAAAATATTCTGAAGGGAAATATTCAGGAAGTTCTTGAATACCTGAGGAAGTTAATGGACGAATATGCAACCGGTTTAAAATATGAAGAAGCAACTCTTATTAAAGAAAAAATAAAAACACTCGAGAAATACCGGAGCCGTTCAACCATTGTTAGTTTACGTATAAAAGATGTGGATGTTTTTTCTATTATTGATGATAAGAAACGTGCATATGTTAATTATTTAAAGGTTATAAAAGGAGCATTGGTTCAGTCACATACGGTAGAAATCAGGAAAATGTTAGATGAAAAGCGGGAAGAAATATTACCAATTGTTATTGTTGATATCAGGAAGCGGTTTTCGAGTAAAGCAAAAGAGATAATACTGCCATTTAAACCGGATGTTGAACTTAAGAAGATAAAAATTACTGTTCCTCAAAGAGGAGATAAGAAGAAACTTCTGGATCTTTCAAAAAGAAACGCATGGTATTATCGCAGAGAAGTTCAAAAGCGACTGGAAGGAAGTGAAAAATCAATACGCCTGGAAAAGAAACTAAAGCAGTTACAAAAAGACCTGAGAATGAAGAAATTGCCAACACACATAGAGTGTTTCGATAACTCAAATATTCAGGGAACAAATCCTGTAGCAGCATGTGTGGTATTTAAAAACGGAAAACCATTGAAACGTGAATACAGGCATTATAACATTAAAACCGTTAAGGGAGCAAATGATTTTGCTTCGATGGGAGAGGTGGTGTATCGCAGGTACAAAAGATTATTAAATGAGAAAAAATCGTTGCCTCAATTGGTGATCGTTGATGGAGGGAAAGGGCAATTGAATGCTGCAATCGATAGTCTTGATAAGCTTAATATTCGTAAAAAGCTTACAATAATTGGAATAGCAAAACGACTTGAGGAGATATTTTTTCCATCCGATCCGGTTCCCCTCTATCTCGACAAGAACTCGTATTCATTAAAAATAATACAAAATCTGCGAAACGAGGCACACCGGTTTGGAATTTTATTTCACCGGCTGAAAAGATCCGGCACCTTTCTGGAATCAGAAACAGACCGGATAAAAGGAATCGGTCCGGAGACTATAAAAAAATTATTAAAGGAATTTAAGAGTCTTGACAGGATAAAAAAAACATGTGCTGAAGAGTTAGAAAAACATATCGGTAAAGCAAAAACAAATATTATACTCAAATATTTCAAAAATCATCCTGGATCAGAAAAAAACGAAAGAAAATAATTTGTTCCGTAATGTTTTGATATTCTGCTTGTAATGCTGTATTTCATTTGTATTTGAGCTTATTTCCTTGCAATTTTTATTTACTTTATAGACGGACTCTAAATAGGCAACATGGTATGGATGTCTGTTACCCCGGAAGGAGGGAACTTGCAGAATCAGAAACGATTACTTGCCTCTGCTAACAGTATACAAAGCAAGTTTTTCAAGAGAAAGTCTTGCCTCGCTTGCAGGAAATTCATTTAAAATATCAAGTGCCTTGTTTTTATATTCATGCATTTTTTCTTTTGAATACTCCATTCCTTTATTATCCCTGACGAAGCGAATTACTTCTCTGACCTTGGAAGACTTCTTGTTATGATGCCTTACAAGTCTGAGTATTTTTCTTCTTTGGGCCGGATTGGTATTTCCCAGAGCATGGATCAGGGGAAGTGTGAGTTTTTTCTCTTTGATATCATTCCCGGTTGGCTTACCCAGGTTTCCTTTTTTCTCATAATCAAACAGATCATCCCTGATCTGAAATGCAATTCCTATAAATTCTCCAAATTGTTTCATTTTTCTGATTGCTTCAGGATCATCTGTTACTGATTTGGTCCCGGAAGCACAACAAGCTGCTATAAGAGCGGCAGTTTTCTTAACTATTATTTCAAAATATTCATCTTCGGTAATATTCAACTTTCGGGATTTTTGTATCTGTAATAATTCACCTTCACTCATCTCTTTCACTGCGAAAGAAACAATCTCAAGAATTTCATATTCCTTGTTTTTTACAGATAAAAGCAATCCTTTTGCTAAGAGGTAATCTCCAAGCAAAACAGCTACTTTCGATTTCCATAAAGCATTTATAGAAAAGAAACCCCTGCGTTCAAATGATTCATCTACAACATCATCATGCACAAGGGTCGCTGTATGAAGCAGCTCAATTAATGCGGCTGCAGTAAAACTCGACCCGGTGATCTTGCCTGACAGTTTCGCAGCGAGGAAAACAAACATAGGTCTCATTTGTTTCCCCTTCCTTCTTAGAATATAGTTTGTGATAATATTAAGAAGCGGAACCTTGCTTTTCATAATTGTGTTGAAATAACCGGTGAACCGCTTCATTTCTGCCTCAATGGGCGCTCTGATTTCCTTTATAACAGACATACAAATGTTTAAGATGTACTACATGCCGTTATAAACCTCTTTACGGATATTAGAAAAGGTAAACCCGGCAAATGCGATAAGGTAATTTAATTTGTTCAAAGATAGAAAAATATATATTGTTTATATTTGCTTATTACTAATAGGAATAATCAGAAATCATGAAAATAAACGATCTTACTACCGAACAACTTGAAAGAGCAGCAAATATGTTGAAAGCAATAGCTCACCCTTTGAGAATTGCAATACTTAATTATTTGGATGAAGGAAAAAAACTAACCGTTACAGAGATTCACGAACTGCTTGATGTTGAGCAATCTACCACCTCGCACCACCTAGGTATTCTGAAAGATAAAGGGGTTTTATTATCCCAGCGGAAAGGAAAACATACATTCTATTTTCTGAAGCACGATAATCTGTCAAACATTATTAAGTGTGTTAGTGAATGTACTGAGTGAAGGAATAAATAAATTAGAAAAAAACTTATGGCTATAATACGTGTAACAAAGGAGTTTCATTTTGAAATGGCACATGCTTTATGGAATTATGACGGACCTTGCAGGAATATTCACGGGCATTCTTACAAATTACTGGTAACGGTAAGAGGAGAACCAATGAATGAACCGGGTAAACCAAAGCATGGAATGATAATTGACTTTGGTGACCTGAAAAAGATAATTGACGATACTATTATCAACCGGTTTGACCATACAGTTGTTGTGAATAAACAAGCGCCGCATGAAATGTTAAAGAAAATAGAGCAAATGTTCGACAAATATGAAGTAATGGATTTCCAGCCTACATGCGAAAACCTGGCGACCTGTTTCGCAGAAAAGATAAGAACGAAACTACCTGATAATGTTTGTCTTCATAGTCTTAGATTATATGAAACAGGTAACTCGTTTGCAGAATGGTATGAAGAAGATAATAAGTAAAGGCAGAAGCCTGCCACGTGAAATGCGACAGAGGAGCATATTTCACTGTGGACACAAGACACAAGGCGCAAGGAGGCAGAAGCTTGCCACGTTTACCCTGTTGAAAACCTAACCCGTAACTCGTAACACTACATAACAATACGCACTGCGAAAACCAGAAAAAACTAAAACCGGAAAATAAATTCTTACAATGACTGGAAATGAAAAAAAAGAAAATTTAAAAAAACTATTCCTGCTGGATGCTTATGCGTTGATATTCAGGGCGTATTATGCATTTATAAATAATCCGATCAAAACATCCAAAGGATTAAACACCTCAGCGATTTATGGCTTTGTAAACACACTGAATGAAATAATTAAAAATCAAGCCCCATCACATATTGCCGTGGTTTTTGATCCTCCTTCTCCGACTTTCCGGCATAAAATGTATAAAGAATATAAAGCCAACAGGGAAGCAACTCCTGAAGATATTAAAAAATCTGTTCCATATATTAAAAAATTGATTTCAGCATACAATATACCGGTTATTGAGGTGGAGGGATATGAGGCGGATGATACTATCGGAACAATTGCGAAAAAAGCAGAAAGTAAAGGGTTTAAAGTATATATGATGACCCCGGATAAAGATTTTGCACAGCTTGTTTCAAAAAACATATTTATGTTTAAACCTGGAAAAGGCGGAGAACAACCGGTTATTTGGGATGAGGAAAAAATACGTGAAAAATTTAACGTGGAACGTCCTGAACAGGTAATTGATGTGCTTGCTTTATGGGGTGATACTTCTGATAATATTCCCGGAGCTCCTGGTATTGGAGAAAAAACTTCGAAAAAGCTCATATCTAAATACGGGGGAATTGATGAAATATTTAGAAATATTGACCAGTTTCAAGGAAAACAAAAAGAAAATCTGCTTGAATACAGGGAACAGATCGAAATGTCACGCAGATTAGTTAAAATAGCACTTGATGTTCCTGTCGATTTTGATGAAGAAGCTATGGAATCCAGGGAGCCGGATAAGCAAAAACTGGTGGAAATATTTGAGGAGCTTGAATTCAAAACCCTACTCAGAAGGATGAATGCGGAGATCACGAAGCCGTCAGAAATGACAAGCACACCGGCACAAGGATTATTGTTTCCCGACGATGTTGCAGGGAATGCCGGAACGGACAAATCAAGAAAGGATATTAATTCAACCCCCCACAAATATTTTTTGATTGATACACCCGCAAAACAGGATGCCCTTATCAGTAAGCTTATAAAACAGAAAGAATTTTGTTTTGACACTGAAACAACAGGTTTGGATACAATCGGAGATGAGCTTATTGGTATTTCTTTCTGTTGTGAAAGTCATGAGGCATATTACCTGCCTGTTGATGCCGATGGTAAGAGATCTGAGGAGATACTCAGTAAATTCAAATCGGTATTTGAAAATGAAAAGATTAAAAAGACAGGTCAGAACCTGAAGTTTGATATAAAAGTGCTGCAGCGCAGGGGAATATACCTGAAAGGCCCTTTATTCGATACAATGATAGCGCATTATATAATTAAACCGGAAGGGAAACATGGACTGAATGACCTGGCTGAAGACTATCTGAATTATACTCCCGTAAAGATTGAGGAACTGATCGGAGTGAAGGGAAAACAACAGAGAAGCATGCAATCGGTGCCGGTTGAAAAAATCAAGGAATATGCTGCTGAAGATGCTGACATTACCTGGCAGATAAAAGAGATTCTTGAGAAGGAAATTAAGACGCAAAATTTTGAAACACTGGCAGAAAAAATCGAAATGCCACTGGTATATGTGTTGAGTGATATGGAAATTATGGGGTTTAAGCTGAATATTGATGTGTTGAAAAAATACTCAATAGTATTAAAGGATGAATTGAAAGATATACGGGATAGAATCTATAGTCTTGCTGATACTGAATTCAATGTTGCATCCCCGAAACAACTTGGAGAAGTATTATTTGAAAAAATGAGGATTGATACTAAAGCAAAAAGGACTAAGACCGGGCAATATTCAACAAGCGAGGATGTACTTCAAAGGCTGACCGACAGACATGAAATAGTTCCCGAAGTATTAGAGTTCAGATCGGTTAGCAAACTGCTTTCCACATATGTTGAAAAACTTCCGGAGTTGATACATTCTGATACCGGGAAAATTCATACTTCATTTAATCAAACTGTTACCGCCACTGGTCGTCTGAGCTCCAACAACCCTAATTTACAAAATATCCCGATCAGGGAAAAGCGGGGACGGGAGGTCAGGAAAGCTTTTGTTCCCTCAGATCTGCAACACCTTTTGCTTTCGGCTGATTATTCCCAGATAGAGTTGAGATTAATGGCACATATGAGTGGTGACACGAATATGATAAATGCTTTTAAAGCCGGTGAGGATATTCATGCTTCTACCGCGGCAAAAATTTATGGGATTTCTCTTAATGAGGTGACAAAAGAATTAAGGGGAAGGGCAAAAACTGCTAATTTCGGGATTATCTATGGCATTTCAGCCTTTGGGCTTGCCCGGAGGATGAATTTGGCACTGTCTGATGCCAGAAAATTTATTGAGGAGTATTTTAAAACCTATCCCGGGGTTAAAAGGTATATAGAACGGAGCATAGAAAGGGCAAGAAAAAATGGTTATGTGCAAACGATTATGGGCAGGAAAAGATATTTACCGGACATTCTTTCGCGCAATTCTATTGTCAGGGGTTTTGCAGAGAGGAATGCAATAAATGCACCTATTCAGGGGTCAGCAGCTGATATTATTAAAATAGCCATGATCAGGATTCACAATAAAATTATCGAAAGACAAATGAAGTCCAGAATGATTCTGCAGGTACATGACGAACTGATATTTGATGTCCCGGAAAATGAAATTGAAAGACTTGGGATTATAGTGGTCGATGAAATGCAAAATGCCTTAAAATTAGACATTCCGCTTTTGGTTGATTGGGGAACAGGAAAAAACTGGCTTGAAGCACACTAATGGACAGGCGAGAGAGAGACTGGGCGAAAAGGCTACCGGGAGATGAAGAGAAGAGGTGATGAAGTAATGAGGTAATGTGGTGATAAGGGGAAGAGCTGAAGAAGAGAATAATGCATATCGATTAACGAATATCAAAGTATGAAGTGAGGGTTTCTGGCTTCGAGTTACTGGTTATTAATAGTCTTTGAAAACCTTATTAGACCTTGCATTTTTCCTGCCGACTGAATTTTATTGATCAGAAGGATTGAGAATGGCAGTGTATATGTTTTTATCTTCAAATAGTTCGCAGGCTCTTTTTATTTGTTTATCATAGTCTAAAGAAGTCTGTATTCTGCCAGCACGGTAGAAATAGCGATTAACAATACTTTCCTTTAGCAGGCTTCTTATCTCGACATTGAAGATATTCATATCCTGTTCAAGGTCATGTGAAAGCTTTTCTTCCAGAGCTGTAAACTCATCTTCAGATAATTTATAATATTTCTCCTTTTTGGCAGTTTCTTTCAATGTACGTAAAGCTTGTTCCGTATGAGTTTTATAATTGAAATTTTGCTCTTTAACAAACATAATAAAGTCGCGATAAATTTCATCGGTAAGTACAAATTCATTTGGGGGGAGGATCGAGTCATGTGTCAGGGAATACCGTGTTGCAAAGTCGAAGACCATAAAATTGACAAACAACTCAATAGTAAGCTGGCTGGGTTTATCCAGAGATATTTCTATATCAGGCGAAATACCTCCGCCATCATAAACCACCCTGCCGTTTTTAGTCTTAAATTCTGATATCAGAGAGTCAGGAATATAACCGACACTCCCATCATCATTCCGGTGTGTGTAATCGAGTGCCTGAATACAGCGCCCGCTGGGAATATAATACTTTGCTGTTGTCAGCTTAAGTCTCGAGTTATAGCTAAGAGGGCGTGTGGTTTGAACAAGTCCTTTGCCATATGTACGTGTACCGATAATTACGGCTCTGTCAATGTCCTGAAGGGCACCGGCAACAATTTCTGATGCAGATGCAGATTCACGGTTTACAATTACTACAAGGGGGATATGTAGATCAACAGGGGTGTTTGTTGCAGTATAGGTTTTATAAAATTGTTTTATCTTACCTTTAGTGCTGACTATTTCCTGACCTTTTTCAACAAAAAAATTTGTTATATTAACGGCTTCAATGAGCAACCCTCCGGAATTTCCCCTCAAATCCAGGATCAATGAGTTCATGGTCTCTGTTTTTTCCAGATGGGTCAGGGCTTTTTTAACCTCTTTGCTGCAATCCTGCGTAAAGTTTGAAAGGCGGATATATCCGGTATTCTTATTTAACATACCCCAATAAGGAACACTGTTTATATGGATTTTCTTACGGGTGAGGATCATAGTGAGCGGTTCATCTAGTCCAAACCGGCTAACTATTATTTTAACTTCGGTGTTTGGGTGTCCTTTTAACCGTTCGCTTACTTTGTCAAGAGGCAATCCCATAATGGATTTTCCATCGATCTCCTGAATAATATCTCCGGCTTTCAAACCTGCTCTGTCAGAAGGAGAATCCTTATAGATTTCAGAAATAATTGCAAAATCACCGTTTTTCCTGATTAGCGAACCAATTCCTCCGTATTTACCTGTGGTTGCAAAATTAAAATCATTAATTTCTGATTCAGGAATATAAACAGTGTAAGGATCAAGCGATTGTAGCATGTTATCAATACTTATTTCTATCAGCTTTTCAGGTTCGATATCATCAACATAAAACACATTAAGTTCCCGGAAGAGAGAATAATATATATCAAGGTTTTTCAATAATTTAAAATCCCTGTCTTCATTGAATGAAACAAAACCAGCAGAAAAAACGATAATAAGCAGAGCAATAATACCCGCTTTCCCAAATATTTTCATTCTTGTTGTTTTCATAATAAGATTTGTTTTAATCAAAACAGGGCAAAGATAAAAATCATTTTCTGAAAGAGAAGTGATCCGGTACGGGATCATGACCATGTCCGCCCCATGGATTACAGCTAATAACCCTTTTAATTGCAAGCCAGCTTCCTTTTAAAGGACCATGCTTTTTAAGTGATTCGATACTGTACGTTGAGCAGGTAGGTGAATATCTGCAGGATGAAGGAATTAGCGGAGAAATTAACCGTTGATAGATATTTACGAATATAATGAGTATATTGATTAATACTGTTCTCAAAGGTTTTGTCTTAATTGTTGAAGAGCTGAAATCATTCCTTGTTCAATAGAATGATAATCCATAATTTGTTTTTCCCGGTAAACAAAAATAAAAATCACACCGAAATTCTTATTCTCAAGAAATTTAAAAAGGAGATGTTTGTTTAAACGATATGCTTCCCGGATTCTTCTTTTAAGGAGATTCCTGTAAACGGTTCGTTTAAAAAGCTTTTTAGACACGCTGACAGCCATTTTTGCAGGATATTTTTGTTCATGATTTGTTTTTTCCCAGATAACCAGAAACGGTTTGGAATAGAAAGATTTGCCCAGTTCAAATAATTCTCCGATAACCTTTTTGCTTCTGAGTCTCTCTTTTTTTTTAAAAGTAGCTTTCATCAAATTAACAAACACTAAAAAAAATATACAAAAAAGGGAAAGACTAAAGCTAAGGTTTTAACTGTACATATCAACCTTTTAGCCTTTTTTTCTAACTATTATTTTTATTATAGTTAACGATATACTGTTCAAGGGCCATAGTCATTGATGGCGCTTCGGGGTTAGGGGCTATAATATTTACCTTCAATCCGGCATCCCTGGCCGCTTTAGCAGTAGTAGGTCCAAAAGAAGCAATTTTTGTATTGTTTTGTTTAAAATCAGGGAAGTTTTCGAATAAAGATTTTATTCCTGAAGGGCTGTAAAAAACAAGTATGTCATAATTTACATTAATAAGATCTGACAAGTCGCTGCAAACTGTCTTGTAGATAACAGCTTTGGTATAATTTATTTTATTCTTATCAAGAATTTTTGAAATATCCTTTTTATGATGATCTGATACGGGTACAAGAAATTTTTCATTCTTGTGTTTATTGATTAAATCCATTAATTCAGCCAGCTTGTGTTTTCCGAAAAATATTTTTCTTTTCCTGTAAACAATATACTTTTGGAGGTAATAAGCTGTTGATTCCGACGTACAGAAATATTTCATTGAATCCTGTATAGCCACTCTCATTTCATCACAAATTCTGAAAAAATGATCGATAGCAATCCTGCTGGTGAAAATTACAGCGGTATGATCAGATATATTCACACGGGTCTTTCTGAATTCCTTAGCATTAATAGATTCTACATGGATAAAGGATCGGAAATCAATTTTCAGATTGTTTTTTTTCGCCAGGTCATAATAAGGCGATTTCCCATTCTCCGGCTCAGGCTGTGATACTAAAATCTTTTTTATTTTCAAAATGCCAAATTTTTATTTTTGTAAATCAGGCTATTTAAAAAACGCCTATGTATTTAAAGAAAACCAATACGGGAATAAATTCGAGAGTACAAAGGTATAAAAACAAATATAAAACAGAAACCTTTCGTAGGGCAAAAATTTTTATTCCCCTGATAATACGCAGAATATACAATGAAACGAATATCCCGGCACCGGCAAAAATGACAATGGGGGTTATCCGGTAGTCAATATATGGGATGGCTATCAGAAATGGCAACAAAATAAAACCGGATATTCTTGCATAAATAAAAACATTATGGAGGTATTCGGAAAATAATTGTTGGGAAAGGGAAATATATCCGGCTATTTTGCTGGTAATAAAACGGGCAAGGTAAATAGTAATGACGAATCCGGTGAATATAAGGAATGACTGAAATCCTGCTGTTTGGATTAGTGTTAAATTAAAATGTTTAACTGACAGGTAAATAAACAGACCGGTATTTAAATAAAAGATCAGATCCATTATAAGGAATGCTCTTTGTGTCAGACTGCTTTTATCGTGGAAGATATTATAAGACATCTTATAGTTGAAAAGAGAATTAAGGGTGGCTGACAACACTTTGTTATAGAACAACCTGATCCATCCAAAAAAGATGAACGAGACAATAATAATTCCTAAAATCCAATCGCTCCAAAATGAAGGAATTTCATCCCGGGACCGGTAGTTGCCCGGACTTGTTGCGGGAACCTCGGTTCGGGTCTTTATTGGCTGATTGGAAGTGGTTTTTTCTAACGGTATAAAAACATGTTCTTTCTGAAAGACTTTTTTATAATTTTGTCCCCACATGTTTTTAAAAAACAGAGGTTTGAGGCCTTGATTTTCACCTATAGCAACGATAATACTTGATGAGTCCGGTTGAAAATCAGGTTCCGTTTTTACAGGAGTGACAACTTTTTGCTCAGATTTATTGCGGGTGATTTCGTAGATTGAATCAACCTTTTCCCGGTGTTCTTGTTCCCTTTCGAAAATTTGGAGAACTTCCTGAATTGAATACTGCTTTATTTCTGATGCAAAACTTGTATCCGGTGAAACAGTTGTATCCTGCAAGAATACCGTTATAGTGTCCTGATTAATGATTTTTGGAATAGTATCGGTAAGGGGCTTGATAAGTGTAGTATCCTGTGGTTGCTTATCTCTTCTAATGCTTACCATTCCAGCTTTTTTCAGAAATTTAACGATTCAAAGATAATTAAATTTAAGCAATCAAATAATATCAAAAATAGATAACCACCTCTTTTTCCGGATCTTCAAGTTGAGATATTTCAGCGAGCAGGTTGTTTGCAAGACTGCTTGCGCCGATCCTGAACAGATCAGGGGTGATCCAGTCATTACCCAGAACACTCATCAGAATTTCCAGATATTTAAGCGCCTGTTCTCCCGTGGAAATTCCACCTGCAGGCTTAATCCCTGTTTTTCTCCCTGTTTTAATTACAAAATCACTGATTGACTCTGACATGATCCTGAATGCGTCAGGGGTGGCGGCAGGCTGAAGTTTACCGGTGGAGGTTTTAATAAAATCAGCTCCGGATTCCATGGCAAGGAAACTGGCTTTCCTGATTTGGTCAGGGTTCAGGGCGCCTGTTTCAAGTATTACTTTAAGTTGATGATCACCCATGATTTTCTTAATCAGTTCAATTTCAAAAGCGACCTCTTTCTCATTACCGGAGAGAAATTTGCCGAGGGAGATAACGATATCAATTTCATCGGCTCCGGCTTCCAGGGCCAGCAGAGTTTCTCTTTTCTTTATTTCTGTAAAAGTTTGGGAAGAAGGAAAACCTGCTGAAACAGAAGCAATTTTTACCGAAGGGTCTTTCAGGTTTTTCCGAACAACCGGAACCATTGAAGGATATATACAAATTGCTGCAACATTGGGAATATCAGGATAATAATTCTTAAAATCATTTACTTTATTGCACATATCCAGGATTTTTTCTTCCGTATCCGTTGAATTCAGGCTTGTAAGATCAATAAGCCCGAACAGGGTTTTTAAATTTTCAGATGTGTAAAATTGGTTTTTCATTTTTTTAATTGTTATTCAATTGTCCCCTGGCCAGTGAGGCAAATACTCCTCCAATACATAATACGGTAAATATGATAAATGAAACTTTCATTGCCCGCATAAAATCAATAAAATATTCAGGGCGGATTTCAACTTTCCCCAGGAACAGGGAAAACAGCATTAGTGCAACCCCCATGCTGAACATCTGACCTACCATCCGCATGGTGCCAACCGAGCCTGACGCAATACCATAATATTTTCGTTCCACGGAGCTCATAATAGCATTTGTGTTCGGAGAGGAAAAAAGGGCATAGCCCATGCCCAGTAAAACAAGGATTAGCAAAAGGGTAATAAGAGATGTATTCTCATTAATGAAAGAAAGCATAAATAAACCGATGGAGGAAGCAGCAATTCCCGCAGAAGCAAGAATTCCGGGTTGAATTTTGTCGGAAAGCCTGCCGCAGAAAGGTGAAAAAACAGCCATAATCACTGGTTGAGCAACAAGAATAAAACCTGCTTCATGCGGCTCCAAACCCTTAATATATTGCAGATACAGACTAAGCATAAACCCTATACCAAATGTTGCACTATAATGGATAAGGGCTGCAAGATTAGAAAAAGCAAAAACACGGCTTCTGCTTAATAATCTTATTTCAAACAGAGGTTGTTCTGTATGAAGTTCGCACCAGCCAAATGCTACAATAATTAATAACCCTGCTAAAATAAAAACATATCCCATCCATCCCGGAAATTCTGAAAAGCCATACATAATTGAACTTAAACCAAGACCATACAATATCATTCCGCGAAAATCAAATTTTTCTCCCTTTGCATCAGCCCATTCTACTTTTAGCTTGCTTATTGTGACCCACAGAGTAATAAGTCCGAGAGGTACCATAACAAAGAAAATGCTACGCCATGTGAAATATTGTGTAAGAAGTCCACCCAGTGTCGGACCGGCAGATAGCCCTGTATAAACTGAAGCCACATTTATGCCCAGTGCCTTACCCCGTTCTCCGGGAGGAAATACGGAGGTGAGAATAGCTACACCGGTGCCAAATATCATTGCACTGCTGATTCCCTGCAAAACCCTGAATGTGATTAGTAAACCGGTATTGGGAGAAAGTCCGCACAGCAAAGAGGAAAATGTAAAAAGAAAAATACCATATGTGAAAATCTTTTTGCGCCCGGCGATATCGCCAATACGTCCGAAAGGAAGAAGAAATATAGCCGTGGCAAGGATATATGCAGTGGCAATCCAGTTGATGGAAATGGCATCAGCATTAAAATCTCTTGCAATGGAGGGCAGGGCAACATTTAGTGCCGATCCCATAAAAGGCGTAAGGAAAGCAGCGAACGTTGCAACAAATAAAGCAGTCTTTTTAGTGATATTTTGAGGCTGATTTTGCATTTATTTATTCACTTCTTAACTTTTGCCTGTTACGCTTCCCCGCTTCAATTATATATCTTTATTTCTAGTGTCGATAATTATGGTAACAGGACCATCATTGATCAGTGAGATCTGCATCAGCGCTCCAAATTCACCGGTTTTTATTTCTTTTCCAGATTGAAGACCAAGTTTTTCCACGAATTTATCATATAAAGGTATAGCCACATCCGGTTTTGCAGCCTTAATATATGATGGTCTGTTTCCCTTTTTTGTTTTTGCATGAAGAGTAAACTGGCTGATAACCAGGATCTCGCCATCAACATCAGCAACAGATAAATTCATTATTCCTTCTTTATCGTCAAATATCCGCAGTTGCACAATTTTTTTGCAAAGCCAGTCGATATCCTCCGTTCCATCACCATTTTCAATTCCGAGAAAAACCAGCAATCCTTTCCCAATCGAAGATTTGACATTGTTTTGTATTTCGACAGAACATTTTTTGACTTTTTGGATTACAACACGCATAAATAATGAAAAAGAGTTAATACTAAAAAAGATCAGGAGTACTATGCCGGGGTGACTATTTTTATTATCCTGGTAACAATTTAGATCAAAGCTGTTATTTATGGATTTATCGCAAGTGTTTTTTCTACAGGTTTTTTTATGTTGGTTGACATTCTTTTACATATCAGAGGTCATAATAAAGAAAGGCTTCATTTCAAAGCTGTGATAATATGGGCGAAGCCTTTTTTCATTGTAAAAAGCTTTAACATCCACAATTTTTTTTGTGCTTGTAATAAGATCAATAGGAACATTGTCATATCTTCCGTTTTTGAGGACAACAAGACGACCGTGAATTTTTTTCAGGATCAGATCGAGCGCCAGATTACCATAAGCCATTGGGACAATAGAATCGATAGCATCAGGATCACCACCACGCACCATATAACCGAGTTTCTGGTTAATAGTGTTGATGGTCTTTCCTTTGTTGTATTTTGCAGAAATATTTTTAAGCTCTAATGAAACAAGATCGCCGATACCACCAAGTTTGGCATGCCCGAAAGCATCTTTTTCACCATTTTCGAAAGTCATTTCCCCACCTTTAAATATTGCTCCTTCTGAAACCAGAACGACAGCATATTTACTTGGATTTTGATTACGGTCTTCAACAAGAAGTTTTGTGAGCTTATCGATATCAAATTTATATTCCGGAATTACACAGCGGTTGGCAGCGCCTGCCATGGTAGGAAGCATTGCAGTAAAACCTGCATATCGGCCAAATACTTCCAATACTAAAAACCGTTCATGAGACCCGGCAGAGGTCCGCAGACTGTTAGTCATCTGGATAGTCCTGGTCACACATGTGCTGAACCCTATGCAATATTCAGTTCCCGGGACGTCATTATCCATGGTTTTCGGTATGGCGACAACCTTAACACCTTCCTGGTATAGCCGCACTGCATAACTTAAAGTATCATCTCCCCCAATGGGTATCAGGTAATCAATCCCAAGCCACTCGAGATTTTTTATTACTTCAGGAGTAAGATCATTAATCTCCTTATTATATGTATCTTTTAAATGATCAGGCACCTCACTCTTTTTCATATGACTTGGCCGGGTACGGGATGTATGAAGAAACGTACCGCCGGTTCTGCCTGATTTATTAACAATATCATCGGTAAGAACCATGTATGAATCCTTGTTGTTTGCTTTTTTGTCGCGGACCAGCTCGATTATTCCCCCCCATCCTCTTCGTAAACCAATCACTTTGTATCCTTCTCGGTTAGCACGGATTGTAATTGCACGAATTGCCGGGTTCAGTCCGGGAACATCACCACCACCGGTAAGAATACCTATTACTCCATTTGTTTTTTTTATGTTCACCATACAAATTTTTTTTATGTTTCTATAAATCTGTTTTTAAAGCGCAAAACGGGTAAAAATATAAAAAGTAGCTTTATTTAAACCTAATCATCTTGTGAAATTTGAATAAATTCCTCCGAATAACCGGCATGTGCACTGTTCAATTGCTTCAACCCTTTAAAAAACAAAACAATACCGACTGTAATACAAAACAGGAAAAATATGGCATAAAGGATAAACAGGATCATTTGAGAAAGGATGAAAGTTCCCTTGAATTTCTTTTCTGATTGAACAATGTTCAGCTCCAGATCACTTTTATTGAATGTTTTCATCTTGCTGATAAGTAAATTTGAGCTTTCACGGAATAAGGCATTTAATGAATCAACCATTTTTTCATGCACAATTATTTCATGATCGTACATTTGCCTTACCGAGTCGAGCAGTTGTATTTGACCCTGAGCTTTTACCAGCAAATTACTCATTGCCTGGTTGGTTTCATTTGAGATAACTATTGCATTGTTCAGTTTCCGGTTCAACTCGTCAACCGTGAGACTCAGGTTTTCCACCTCACGGTTGATAAGTTCGTGGTTAATGGATTGAAATTTTTCTTCCGCAATTATTTTACTTTTTATGGTCAGCTGGTCGAAACAGGATGCCGACAGTTTTTCAAGCTTAAATGGTAAATAGGTCATACTGAAAATGATAAGCAGAAATCCCGAAACAGCGGTATAATTGGTCTTTTTCATTTTTTATCTGAGTTTTGGAAAAATGCTATGAATGGCTTGTAAAACTGACTCTCCGAGAATCATTGACCTTTCGGGTGACCAGCCGGATACCGGATCAGGCATGTTTTTATTATCCTTGAATGGCATTTCCAGTGTAAGTGAAAGACAATCAAACTTATAAGCCACAGCTTTTGAACAAATACTTAAATTAGCATTGCCTGGTTTATCTTTTGGATAACCATGTTCGTCCTGGAAATCGGGAGTAAGAGAAATAAGTGCGTCAATGAAATCGTTCTGGAGATTTTCAAGCCGGTTTGAAAAACCGGGAATCCCTTCAGTGCCTGAAATAAAATTGCAGGGCAGCCCTTCATCTCCGTGAATATCCAGGTTAAGGTCAACCCCGGTTTCTTCCATTTTGTTAAACACATGGTAAACCTCCGGACTGTTTTCCGGATCCGGATCACTCCATTCACGGTTAAGATTGCGCCCTGCACCGTTTGCACGTAAATTTCCGTTGATACTCCCGTCAACATTCATGTTTGGCACAAGATAGAAAACACAATCCGAAAGTAATTTCCGGGAAACAGGGTTGTTTTTATCAAGAAGCATTGAAATAAAACCTTCCATAAACCAGGAAGCCATAGGTTCGCCGGGATGCTGACGTGCAATGATCCATATTTTCTTCTTCCCTTTTGTGGGTTCGCCGGCTATGAGCATATCGATACTTCTGCCTTCAACAGTATCACCAAGGTTTTCAAGGATACAGTCGTCGGATAACTGGGCCCTGTGTAACAGATCAAGAAGTTGTTCGTGAGAATAGGGAGCAAAATATGCGTAGAAAACAGAATTATATTCAGGGGTATGATTTATGGAAAGCACATTATCATCAAAGCTTGTTGGCACCCTGAACCAGTTTAGCCGGTCGTACGAGGCACAGGCATTATAGTCTTTCCATCCTTCCGGTTCGTATGCTTCACCGGCATTGATTATATTCAGTTTGCACGGATAACCTGCTGCATCCTGGAGTCTGAAGTAAAACCACTGAAAATAGTCAGCGCCGGTGTCTTTTTCAATTTTAAGCTGAATATCATCATTGGTTTTGAGAGAAACTACTTCAATATTGCCTCCGTCAAAACGACTGTTAATTTTCATATGTATGAATTTTTAAGATAAAATATGTCGTCCCTGAGGCTAAGGTAAATTATTACCGGATTCTTGCAATAAATATCCGTCTCCGCGGAACAAATTACGAATATAAAAGTTACCTGCCTTCAACATGGAATAAATTTGTTTTTTTCTCAAGGGTTCTGAGGATAAGCCATATTATTAATCCACTGAAGAAAATGATGATCCATCTTAATTCAGGATAGTAATTTCCTGTAATGCGGTAATTTCTAACCAGATCAAGTATAGTAAAGGCAAAAATAATATTGCCAAAACCATTATATTCTCTTTTGAAAATATTTTTCCATGAAAATGATAAATTACCAGGTGTCCACAAAGAAAATTTTGGCAGGAAAGGAGGAGTTCTCATTGCCCATTCTTCGTAGTTCCTGCCGAATTTTTTTCTAAGATATTGTTCCTCTGCAAACATAATCCGTTCATAGTATAGCCAGAAGGCAAGGATAAAAATTACAATGAACCAAAAAGATTCGGTAAAAAGGGCCAGTCCAAGCCAGATAACAAAATTACCAATGTAAAGCGGATGTCTGACAATCGAATAGGTACCGGTAGTATTCACTTCATCAGCTTTTTGCTCTTTGATGTTCCTTCCCGATGTGTTTTTTGGTGCTTGTCCGATTGTAAATGCCCGGATACCAAGCCCAATAAAGCTAACAAAAAGAAAAACAAAGTCTGTTACAAGGAAATTACGACCGGGATCATAATCTTTCAACAGGAGAATAAAAATACCTGCTGCCAGCATTGCCATCGGAAGATATCCCCTTCTTTTAAAAAGCCAGTTCCCGGATTGTTCAAACTCTTCTGCTAATGCCATGGATCAATGTATTTATCGGAGGTTAAAAGTAAGAAAAAAAATGGTTAAAATTGTGTTCACAAGCTCGCTAACGCCTGGTTGTAATTATTCTAATAATTTTAAAATTCTAATAATTTTAATTATTTATCCATAATCCCAATAAAATTTCGTTCTATTTAAACCTGTTTAAGAAGTTTTTCTGTTCATCCACTTCATTGCCTCTTTTTTGCTCAGGAGGGACATTCCGGTTGATTCAACAAATTTTGTCACCCAGTCAGGATTTGTTTTTGAATATTCCCGTAACACCCATCCTATTGCCTTACGGATGAAGAATTCTTTTGAATCACGGCATTTAAGTATGTTTTGTCTCAGCAATTTTGTATCCAGATCATTTTTATACTTAAGTTGAAATAACAGGGCGGTTCTGTTCAGCCACATATTATCAGACGAGATCCATTTTTTGTTCATTTGTTCGATCAATCCGGGGAAGTTGGAAAGATGTTTACCGATAAGGTTAGCAGCAATAAAATCAACTGTGTCCCACCACGATTTATTTACGATCAGATATTCAAAAAGTTCAATATCATCCCGAACAAATTTTTTCATCTGTTTTTCAGCCAGTTCCATTGCAAAATACTGAAACTCCCTTTCCTTGTATCCCCATAATTCTTTCACAATATGTTCAAGGTCACGTTTGTCAGGCCGGGAGTGTGTTGTAAAGAAATTTCGTGTAACAATTCTGCGTTCAGTAGACTTAATGCCTAAAAATTCGAATTTATTCTTCATATACTTTTTCATAAAAAAAGCATTATCAGGATCAGCGTTTTCCCTGAAGTGCTTTTCCAGGACTTTCAGATCAAATCTTTCCATAGCTTCCTGTGTTTATTCCGGGGTTATATTGATAATTTCCTGAGCCGTGGTTATTATCCTTTCCCACGCATTTTCCACATGTTTTTTGGTTACATATGTTTGTGCTGTGACCATCCTCAGGGTATATTTTTCATCGATTTTTGTGTGGGTAAGGTACAATTTTCCGGATTTGTTCAGATTGTTGAGCAACTCTTCGTTTAAACGATTTACCTTTTGCAATTTCATAGATTTATCCGGATTTAATCTAAAGCAGACTGTATTTAATGTAACCGGCGCCATCAGTTCAAAATGCGGATTTTTTTCAATGGCCTGTTTCAACCATTGTGCCAATGAAATATGAAGCCTGATTTTTTCCCGGAGGCCGTCTACTCCGAAATTCCGGATAACGAACCATAGCTTCAGCGCCCTGAACCTTCGTCCGAGTGGAATACCCCAATCACGGTAATCATTCACTTCGCCACTGTATTTTGTTTTTAAGTATTCAGGGAGTATTTCAAATGTTTTTATCAGGACTTCTTTATTTTTCACAAAATAGGCAGAACAATCAAAGTTGGTAAACATCCATTTATGAGGGTTAAAAACAAAACTGTCCACATAATCAATTCCCTCGATCATCCAACGGAATTCGGGAAGCAGGAGAGCTGTTCCTGCCAGGGCGGCATCGACATGGAGCCATATACCGTGTGTTTCGCAGATTTGTCCGATTTCTTTCAGGGGGTCGATAGCTGTTGTCCCCGTTGTTCCCAGAGTTGCCACTACACACATTGGCTGGTATCCTTTGTTCAGATCGTCGCGGATAGCTTGTTCAAGTTTGTCCGGATCTAGTTTTAGCTTATAACCGGTTTCGATCTTAACAAGATTCTCTTTCCCCAATCCGGCTATTTTTACTGCCTTCTCGATCGATGAATGTGTTTCGGCGGAGCAATATACCCTGAGCGCTTTTTCGTCCCTCAGACCGCCTCTGTTTGACCTGTAACCGGTTGTTTTTTCCCGGGCAGTAATCAATGCTGCCAGTGTTGCTGTCGAAGCGGTATCCTGGATAACCCCGTAGAAATATTCAGGCAGGCCAATCATACCTTTCAGCCAGTCCATAACTTTCTCTTCAAGTTCGGCTGCAGCAGGGGATGTTTCCCATATCATACACTGGGCGCCGATTGTTGCAGTGAGCATTTCGGCCAACACTGACGGATAGCTTGAATTAGCGGGAAAATAGGCGAAAAAGTTAGGACTTTGCCAATGGGTTATTCCGGGCATAATAACCTGCTCAAAATCTTTCATAATATCTTCCATCGACTCGCCGGTTTGTGGTGGGCTTTCAGGAATTTTATCATATATTTCTCCGGGGTTAACTTTTGATTTTACAGGGAGAGTTTCAACTTTTTCCAGGTAATCAGCCATCCAGTCGGCAATTTCATGGGCATTTTTTCGGAATTCTTTTATGTTCATTGGTTGTAAATGTTGGACATTAAAGTGTGTTGACGTTATTATGCATAATCGGAACAAACTTTGAACCATAAACACCTTCACTCTTTATGGCGCGAGCCAAAAAGGAGCTATTGCTTTAGGCAGAAGCGTTGTCATTTTTCGAACAGATCCTTAACCTGTTTGGCAACCTGAATTACATCAATATCGTTCATGCACCTGAAATGTTTCTTAGGGCATTTTTTATAACCCAATTTTGAGCAAGGCCTGCAATTTAAGTGTTCCACCTGTATGATTCGTGAATCAGGGTCGGGCTGGTATGGGTACATTCCGAATTCAGGAACGGTATTGCCCCAGAGAGAGATGATCTTTTTCTTAAAAGCTGCGGCAATATGCATTAGTCCGGTATCATGACTGATCACAACCTTTGCTTGTTTTATTAAAGAAGCTGATTGGTTAATATTGTACACCCCGCAGGCATTGTAAATTTTTTTGTTTACTGCCTTTTCAATTTGTTCTCCGGGTTTTTTATCGTTTTCATCACCAAGCAGAATTGCAGGAAGATCAATATTTATAATTAACGAGATAATATTTTCAACAGGCATGCGTTTTGTAGCATGATTTGCACCAATAGCAAAAACGATAAATCCATCATGAAATTCAGCAGGTAATGATCTGGTGTTTACATAGTCCTGTTCGGGCAGAAAAAAATCCAGACCCGTACCATCATTAACAACATCGAAGGTTTTGACAGTATCAAGATACCTGTCAACAATATTAATATCAGGCATCCGGTTTATTTTCAGATGTACAAGCAACCATTTATTGAAATTCTGCTTATGTAAAGAGAACGGTATGGCCTTAATCCTGAATTTTACCAGCGAACTCCTGATATTATTATGCAGGTCGATAATATAGTCAAAATTTTCTGCTTTTAATTTTGCAATAGTCCGGTTTAGATCATCATCAAACTCATGAACTTTATCAATATAAGGACTGGAGGCAACAAGTGTGCTGAATTTCTTTTTTACGAGATAATGAACCCGGGCTGCTTCAACCTGTTTTTTCAGGCATCTGATAACAGGAGAGGTTAATACAATATCCCCGATCGAACTAAAACGTATTATGAGAAATTTAACCAAAATATTATAGTACGTAAAGCAGGAGTTAAAAATTTTAGGAATTAATCTGTTTCTGGTTTCTGGGAAAAAATATCCTTATTTGTAACAGATTCTGCAAGAATAATGATCTTGTTATCCCTGACTTCCACAACACCTCCTGAGATTGTAAATATATGCTCCTGGTTTTTGGATTTCCTCACTTTTATTTCTCCTTTCTCAAGTGTCGAAATAATAGGCGCATGCATATTAAGGATTTGGAAAGATCCTTTTGTGCCTGGAACTTTTATTGATTCCACGGTTCCTTCAAAAACTTTCTCTTCGGGTGTTAATATTTCAAGATTCACTGGTTTTACCTTTTTTATTTCAGAATTGAAACGGTTTATAGAGAAACTTTAATTAGTTACCGGAATCACTAAGCAGTTTCTTTCCTTTTTCTATTGCTTCTTCAATAGTTCCAACCATCATAAACGCAGCTTCGGGGTATTCATCTACCTCACCGTTTATAATCATTTTAAATCCTTTAATTGTATCTTCAATAGAAACAAACACCCCTGGAGTTCCGGTAAACTGTTCTGCCACATGGAATGGTTGGGAAAGGAATCGTTGTATCCTTCTTGCACGGTGAACTATCTGTTTATCTTCTTCTGAAAGTTCATCCATTCCAAGGATAGCAATAATGTCTTGTAATTCTTTGTATCTCTGCAGGATCTCTTTGACCCTCTGAGCCGTTTCGTAATGATCTTTTCCTACGATTTCAGGAGTAAGTATCCTTGAAGTAGATTCAAGAGGATCAACAGCAGGATAGATACCCAATTCTGTAATTTTCCTGCTCAGAACCGTCGTTGCATCAAGGTGTGCAAATGTAGTTGCAGGTGCGGGGTCGGTAAGGTCGTCGGCAGGAACATAAATGGCCTGGACCGATGTAATAGATCCATGTTTGGTAGATGTGATCCTTTCCTGCATCTCTCCCATTTCAGAGGAAAGTGTCGGCTGATATCCGACGGCAGAAGGCATTCGTCCGAGAAGAGCAGAAACTTCAGCCCCGGCCTGGGTAAAACGGAAGACATTATCCATAAAGAAAAGAATATCCCTTCCTCCGCTTTTTTTATCTCCATCTCTGAAATATTCAGCTACCGACAATCCTGAGAGGGCGACCCTGAAGCGTGCTCCGGGCGGTTCGTTCATTTGTCCGAAAACCAGGGCAAGCTTGGATTCTTTCATTGCTTTTTTATCAACTTTGGACAGGTCCCAACCCCCGTTTCTCATATCTTCCAGAAATTCTTTTCCATATGAAATAACTCCGGCTTCAAGCATTTCCCGCAGCAGGTCGTTTCCTTCCCTTGTTCTTTCACCAACACCTGCAAATACAGACAATCCTTCATAAGCTTTTGCAATATTATTAATTAGTTCGAGGATAACCACGGTTTTTCCCACTCCGGCTCCTCCAAACAATCCGGTTTTACCACCTTTTGAATATGGTTCAATCAGGTCAATTACCTTGATACCTGTAAACAACACCTCTTCTGTAGTAGATAATTCTTCAAATTTCGGGGGTTTACTATGAATCGGATATCCTCCTGTTTTATCCAGTTTGCCAATTCCGTCAATAGGTTCACCAATTACATTTATCAGACGGCCTTTAATTTGGTCGCCTACAGGTATAATAATGGGAGCGCCGGTGGCAATTACTTCTGTCCCCCGGCTTAGTCCATCGGTAGAATCCATTGCAATTGCACGAACTGTTTTTTCACCAATATGTAGCTGGCATTCAATAACAAGTGTCTGTTCATCAGGCATTTTAATTTCAAGGGCATCGAAAATATTGGGTAATTCCGAACCTTCTTTTTCAAATGTAACATCGACTACCGGACCGATTACCTGGCTAACTATTCCTGTATTTTTTGACATGAAAAAGTGTATTAATTCTTTTATTATGAAAGTATAAGGTTTGAAAGATACAAATTTAGTATTTTTTGCTTTTATGATAATATGTGTACTGGTTTATTTTGCAATAAGTTTGAAGAAAAGGGTAAAAGTGAAAGAGTGAGGGAGGGAGCAAAGGTGAAGGAGAGAGGTGGAAAATGATAAAATGAAAAGAGAAGAATTTTTAAATGCTGAATGTAAGAATTATATTTATATTTATGTATCGGAATTTCAAAATTGTTTATTGATTTACAATAAGTTATGTGTATGTAATAAAACTTATCTTATAAAAGGCTAAGGGATTTGACTGCTCATTTTAGACTTATTAAATTCAATTTCCCTCATTTTTTATTTTTCAGACATACCTTTGCTGTTTTCTTTTGTTTATTTAAATAACAACTTCCTCTTGATATTTTACAAAATCGTATTTTATTATAATTTATGCCCCAAAATTCCAAAACCTCTTTTCTCTTAGCCTTAGCCTTGGAGAAAAATCAAAATTAGTAGTATAATTCCAATTATTACATTTTTTAATTACTTTGCGAAGCTATGTTCTTATTACAAAAAACCTGCTTCATATGAAAAAGCTTTCGCTGATATTCATTTTCTTTTCTTTTATAGTAATTATTAAAACTTCCGGGCAGAGTTATGCAAAATCAACCAGATTAGGGGGAGGGATATCTTTCGCGACGGGTTTTGATTATCATGATATACATACGGGTAATCGGGGTATACGAATAATTGGAATTCGCAATTTTAATGAATCATTTCATTTATCTGCAGCAGTTACATTTTTTTTACCCGAAAAAGAAGATTTTTATGACGGGACGCGGTCTTCAACTCTTTGGATGGTGGACATGGAAGGACAATATTTTTTATACTCTCGTGACGAGTTCCTGTTATACGTACTGGGGGGGCTAAGTACTACAGGCCTTATTTCAAATTACAAGGGTGAATCATCTGATCTTTATCTCGACTATTCAGATCAGGGAATTGGATTAAATCTGGGAGCTGGGGCAAATTTGTCATTTAATAAATCTGTTGTTTTTTTTGCGGAAATGAAGTATGTGGCTGGTAAATACAATCAGCTTATTGTAACAGTTGGAATAATTATGAATATAGATTGGTTTAATTGAAGAGGGTCATGCAATAGTCATACAATGGTCATTATAAGTAGTCATTAATGACAGCGAACGCAGTGAGCATATTACACGAGCAATAGCGAGTATATGACTCGAAAGAAGTGGGCAGATTACTTATTCCTGTTCAGTATTGTATCGGCAAGATCTCTTAAATATTCCTTTTTTTGATGATCTGCTGAAACTTTTTCCAGGGTTTTGTTTGCCTTGCTGAAATAATCAGTTATAAGTTCTTTGGATTTTTCTTTGATATTCAGGTTGTTGTAGATTGAACGTATTATTTTGATCTTTTCTTCCGGATCGAAATCCGGTTTTTCCAGCTGGTTATAAATTTCTTTATTTTGTTGTGAAGATGCCAGCTCAATTGCTTTAACGAGCAAATATGTTTTCTTATTAGCAACAATGTCGGCGCCGGGGTTTTTCCCAAAAACTTTCAAATTACCATAAACATCCAAAACATCATCCTGGATCTGAAATGCCATCCCCAGGTTCTTACCAAAATCATAGATAAGGTCTGTATCTTTTGCGTTTGCACCTCCGATTACAGCACCGAGTTTCATGCTGGCTGCAATAAGGGATGATGTTTTAAGCTCAATCATCAGGAGGTATTCCTCAGAAGTGACATATTTAATTGTTTCGAAATTCATATCATATTGCTGACCCTTACAGACTTCAAGAGCTGTCTGATTAAACAATTTCAACACATGGGGAAGGATATTTTCATTACATGCTGAAATAAATTTATAAGCGAGAATAGACATAGCATCGCCTGAAAGTATGGCAGTGTTCTCATTCCATTTTAAGCGAACCGTTGGATTATTCCTCCGAACGGGTGATTTGTCCATAATATCATCATGCAGAAGAGTGAAATTATGAAATATCTCGATCCCCAGGGCAGGCATGATGGCTTCTTCAATTTTTCCGGAGAACAATTCGCATGACATAAGCACCAACGCAGGTCTCAATCTTTTACCTCCGATCGATAATGTATATTTTATCGGGTCGAATAACTCTTTCGGGTCATCTGATAAATTTATTTTTACGATGGCATCATTAATGATTTCGCGTGACTCATTAAGCGAATGCATGGATATTTTTTTATGCTTGTTTATCAGGTAAAGCTAACAGGTTTATTGGTATAGTTGATACCCTGTTTAATTATTTTAAAGCTTCAGCACCACCAACAATGTCTAACAGTTCTTTGGTAATAGCGTTTTGTCTGGCTTTGTTATATTCAAGATTAAGATCCCTTATCAATTCGGTAGCATTATCGGTAGCATTATGCATTGCAGTCATTCTGGCCCCGTTTTCAGCAACATACGAATCAACGACGGCCTTA
This sequence comes from Bacteroidota bacterium, assembly GCA_022561875.1. GTDB lineage: Bacteria > Bacteroidota > Bacteroidia > Bacteroidales > VadinHA17 > JADFUQ01. The sequence continues at coordinate 39,916 of JADFQJ010000003.1, forward strand.
TAAAACTGGATTTTCAACGATTTCGGGATCAGTTCTTTGATTATTCGTTCCTTGTCCGGTTCAAAAATGTAAGATGGAAGATGTTTGCCCTCTTCTTCCTCACTAACAACAACCGGCAAAAACTGTTCTTTTATAATATTCTGCACTGCAGCATTTACAAACTGATTATAAACAATTTCTATTTTATCATATTCCTCATTAATGAATTGCTTCATGATGTTCTCCGGCAGTGGTGCAACAGACTGGAAACTGAGATTGTCAAATAATTCATTTTTGGAATCTATAAGGTTGTATTTTTTTCGCTTCAGATAATCAGCTCCTTTTTTACCTATTGCCAGGAAGTGAACATTTCCTTTGTTTGATTGTGATTTATATACATCATCAGCCAGGCTAATGGCATTTTTAATCGCCACAGAATTAAAAGAACCACAAAGTCCCCGGTTGGAAGTAATCAGGATGATTAATATTTTTTCTTCTTCCCTGACAGTTGAGTAGTTATTACCTTCTTCCTCAATAAGGTAATTACTTAGTGTGGAAATGAGTTTATGCAACTTATTGGCATACGGTCTTAACTGAATGATCCTGTTCTGGGCTTTACGTAATCTTGCGGCAGCAATCATTTTCATGGCAGAAGTAATCTGGCGGGTAGATTTAATTGAATTTATCCTTGTACGTAAATCCTTTAAATTTGCCATTTTTCTTTTCTCATTCTAATAAAAACAGAGCTCACTTTTAACTTCTTACTCTTCTTAACTTTAGTCACTTATAACTTTAGCTCACTTTAGTCACTTCTTAACTATTATACTTTTCTGCTATATCATTTGCAACTTCCTCAAGAGTTTTAGATATTTCATCGGTTAATTTACCCTCCTTTAGTGGATCGAGAACATCTTTTGTATGTTTAACTTCAAGAAATTCGAGGAATTCGGTTTCAAATTTTTTTACTTTTTCGACCGGCACATTTTTAAGCAGACCTTTTGTACCACAATAGATTATTGCGATTTGCTTTTCAACGGGCATGGGAGAATAGAGTCCTTGTTTAAGTATTTCAACATTTTTTTCACCTTTATTAATAGCTGCCAAAGTTGAAGCATCAAGATCAGATCCGAATTTAGCGAACAACTCCAGTTCCCGGTACTGTGCCTGATCAAGCTTCAGTGAACCGGCAACTTTTTTCATCGATTTGATCTGTGCATTCCCTCCGACACGCGATACGGAAATACCTACGTTAATTGCAGGTCTCACTCCCGAGTTGAACAAGTCCGGCTCAAGAAATATCTGTCCATCGGTAATAGAGATCACGTTGGTTGGTATATAGGCAGCAATATCTCCTGCCTGAGTTTCGATAATGGGCAGTGCCGTTAGTGATCCTCCACCTTTAACTTTTTTTCTGATTGATTCCGGCAGATCGTTCATTTTTCTAGCCACATCATCTGATTCGATGATTTTTGCAGCTCTTTCAAGAAGCCGGGAATGGAGGTAGAACACATCGCCCGGATAGGCTTCTCTTCCGGGTGGTCTTCTCAGGAGGAGGGAAACTTCACGATAAGAGACTGCCTGTTTTGAAAGGTCGTCATAAATTACAAGAGCTGAACGGCCGGTATCCCTGAAGTATTCGCCAATAGCCGCACCGGCAAAAGGAGCATAGAATTGTGCCGCAGCAGGAACCGCAGCAGTTGCTGAAACAATCACTGTATATTTAAACGCATCTTGCTCCTCAAGCACTTTAGCGATATTAACTACAGTTGAACCCTTTTGACCGATTGCCACATATATACAATAAACGGGGGCGCCTTTATCATAATTATGCTTCTGATTAATAATTGTATCGATGGCAATTGAAGTTTTACCTGTTTTCCGGTCGCCGATGATCAATTCCCGCTGTCCTCTTCCTATTGGGATCATCGAGTCAATTGCTTTGATACCGGTTTGTAAAGGTTCATTTACCGGTTGCCGGAAAATCACTCCGGGCGCCTTCCTGTCAAGAGGCATTTCATAAAGATCGCCTTTGATTGGTCCTTTTCCGTCTACTGGCTCACCGACAGTGTTTATAATACGACCAAGCAATGGTTCGCCGGCCATAATTGAAGAGATCCTTTTCGTCCTTTTTACTTTATCTCCTTCTTTTATTTTTTCGGTTGGTCCTAATACCACTATACCAACATTATCTTCTTCGAGGTTTAGTACAATGCCTTCAATACCGTTTTCAAATTCAACCAATTCGTTAGACTGGACATTTGAGAGTCCGTAAACACGAGCGATACCATCTCCAATCTGAAGAACGGTACCGACCTCTTCAAGTTCAACCAGGGTTGTAATTCCTTCTAATTGCTTTTTCAGAATTTCAGAAACTTCCGATGGTTTAATATTTGTCATATCCAAAATTTTTTAAGGCAGAACAAGGTGTTGCCTATTAATATTTTTAGTTGTAATTACTCAGCGCCTGATAAAAGAAGTGCCTAAAGTGCCTAAAGTGCTGCTAAAGTGTCTAAAATTGAAGAATCGTGAATCTTTTGCCTTCTTCAACCTTGAACCTTGAACTTTGAACTCTTCCTTACTCACCTACTCACCTACTCGCCTACTCAACCCACTCAACTTTAGTTTACTTTTTTATTAATTCCCTTTTCATTTTATTTATTGATGTTGCAACGCTTGCATCCAACAGCATATTTTCAATTTGAAGCTTAAAACCACCCAGAATATTTTTATTGACAAATTCAGTCATTTCAACATCGGCCTTATATGCAGTATTTATCAGTTCAACCATTTTTTTTCTGAGATCATCATCAATCCTGATCGCTGTGGTCAGTGATATTGAAATGAATCCCATTTCCTTACGGTACAAATCAAGGAACATCCTTGTAATATCTTCAAGAAATGCCTCCCGGTTGTTTTTCAGAACAAGGTCGAGAAAAGAAAGTGTGATTTCGTGCACTTTCCCGGCAAAAACAGTTTTGATTATTGTTCTTTTTTTTGATAAAGAAACAATAGGGTTTTCAAGAAATTGTTTAAATTCTTCAAGCTCGCGGCAGCAATTATTAAGCAACAGCATATCATCATTGATCTTTTCTAACACATTCTTTTCCTGTGAAGTAAGGAACAATGCTTTCGAATACCGTACTGAGATTTTGCTTAAGTTCATAACAATTTCTGCTTATAAATGGCAGAGTTAATTCAATTTTATTTCATCGAGCAAATCATTGATCATATCTTTTTGATCTTTTGTGCTTTCAAGTTTCTTTTTCAGGATTTTTTCAGCTATTTCGATGGAAAAAATTGCAATCTGATTTTTTATCTCATCCAGTGCCGCATTTTTCTCATTTTCAATTTTCACCCTGGCATCTTTTATTATTTTTTCCGTTTCCGTATTTGCTTTTTCCTTTGCTTCAGATATAATCATATCTTTAACCAGGCGGGCATCTTTTAATAAATTATCCCTTTCATTTTTAGCTTCTTTAATAATCTTTTCATTATCTGCCTTAAGCTGTTCCATTTTCTCTCTCGCTTTATCTGCTGACCTAAGTGCATTATCAATGGAAGCTTCTCTTTCTTTAAGAGCTGTAAGGATTGGTTTCCAGGCAAACTTTTTAAGGATAAAAAGTATCATCAAAAAAGATAATAACATCCAAAAAACAGTTCCAAATTCCGGAGTTACAAGTTCCATAATGAATAACTTTACAAGATGATAATTAATAAAAAAAGGTTTTTGCAACCAGCCAACCGCCGGTTTTCAAAAACCGGAATGTTCTTTAGAAGAACAGGATCAACATACAAACAACTACAGCAAAGAAGGCCACACCCTCAATAAGAGCTGCGGCAATGATCATGCTCGCACGAATATCTCCTGCTGCTTCCGGCTGACGGGCAATAGCTTCCATTGCACTACTGCCAATACGTCCAATCCCGATACCGGCTGCCATAGCAGCAATAGCGGCACCAAAACCAGCAGCCAGTTTCCCAAGCCCGGCACCTGCAGCAACTTGTAATAATACAGATAAAGTTAACATAACATTTAAAGGTTTAATTAATAAATATCAATGGTGTTCAGTTGTTGCCATCCCAAAATAAATGGCTGACAACAAGGTAAAAACATACGCTTGTACAAATGCAACTAAAAGCTCAATAACTGTCATAAAGACAGTAAAAAGTATAGTTACCGGAGAAACGGCATACCCCAGATAAGGGATGATATCGCCGAAAATGAATATCAAACTGAAAAACCCCATAACAATAATGTGTCCGGCGGCTATATTGGCAAAGAGACGAATCATAAGAACCAAAGGTTTAATAAACAACCCTAAAATTTCAATAATCGGCATAAGGGGGATTGGTATTTTCATCCACCAGGGAACTCCGGGGGCATTATAAATTTCCTGCCAGTAATATTTACTTGCGTTTATTGTAATAATAACCAGGGTAAAAAGAGCTAAAACTCCGGTAACAGCAATATTCCCGGTTACATTAGCCCCACCTGGAGGAACAGGCACCAGCCCTAACAAGTTGTTAATGAGTATAAAGAAAAATACTGTAAGAAGAAAGGGCATAAACTTCTCATATTTATCTTCTCCAATTGCGGGCTTGGCAACATCATCCCTGATAAAAAGGATTAAGGGTTCCATCGCATTTTGGAAACCACTGGGCGCTTTTTTATTCTCATATTTTCGGGCGATAGAAATAAAAATCCATAATAACAGTCCGATGCTGATAAAAACAGCAAAAATATTTTTAGTGATAGAAAAATCGAGAGGTTTCAACTCTGTCCCATCTTTCATTATCTCGACGATCTTTCCCTTATCAGGGCCCTCTTCGGAAATACGAAAACCCTTATATTCACTATGTCCGTGGTGTAGTTTACTGGACCAGAAAGAATGCAAGCCCGACTCCTTGCTATAAACAATTACCGGTAACGGGATGCTGACATGGCGTTCTTTAAAGGTTAGAATATGCCATTCGTATGAATCGGTTACATGATCAAAAATAAAATGTCCGGGATCAAATTTTTCCTTTTCATGTTCTGTCTTTGAAGTATGTTCTTTTTCCGCTTCTTCCGGATTTTCAAACGCCAACACATTATGGCTGAGAACGAAAGTTAACAGAACAAGAAATAATAAACCAACTTTCCGACAATTCTTATGCATGCAGCCATTATTAACATCAACAAAAATAAGGAAAATATGTTTAGAACATATATTTTACAACTTCTTTATTTGTCTCTTGTAATATTAAAATAACCGACTGCAGAGACAACCTCAAAAACGGTAAAAATGATATATAAAATGATGAAACAGAACAAAAAGGAAACGGCGTTTTCTTTGTCGAAAATAATATACAGAATGATTAAGAACAGGTAAAAACCCATTTTGATTCCCGTGGCACCCAGAAATATTAAAGGGAACTTCCTGTCATTTCTATCAGCAGAGCGAATCAGATAACGATGGAACAAAACTGTAACCAGGAATATTACCAGAAGCAATACCGGGAATGAAAGGCTGAAATATTCTTTCAAAATAGTTGTAAACAGGAAAAAACCGGTTACAATCAGAATTAAGGAAATTATTATCCCTCTAAAGATGAATTTTTTCAGATGAGTATCCATATAATATGAGTTACTTGGATTTAAGCAAATCCTTTACAACAAAGAATATAGATCCAAAAACGGCTGAAATTGATAAAACAACTGTAAAAACAGGGAAATCCCACCTGATTATTTGGTCTAATTTCATACCACCAAAGACACCGATCAGAATAATTGCCAGCATTTGAAAAGCCAGTGAAGAGTACTTTACATATTTATTTAACTGGTTCTTTACTTTTTTCTGATTTGATTTCTGTGGTTTTTTCTTCGGGTGAACGGTAGGTTGATTCTTCATCACTCATATTGCAATTACCGGTAAATTTTGAGCCAGGTTCAATAGCAAGTTTATTGGTTTGAATATCCCCATTAACATTAGCAGTTACTTTAAGTGACAGTAGTTGTGAGACCACAATTTTCCCCTCAATACTTCCCGACACATCGGAATTCTTGCATTTTATTTCTCCCTTTACTTTTTTTTGTGATTATTCCTGCCAGGGGTTCCGTGAACGTTGCCTCTAAGGGGACGTGGTAACTGAATTAGTGTTTGCCCAAATTTCCAGGGTGCTGGCACCTCCTTGTTTAAAGCGTTGGATTTATCTTAATCACCGCGGATCGCGATCGAGGTAAAAAGCGGTGGTGGAGCAGGGAACATAGGGTGGCTAATGGACG
>JADFQJ010000003.1:46169-121612 GCA_022561875.1 Bacteroidota bacterium
CCGGATATCTCCGTTTGAATTGATATCCCCGGTAATTTCTGTGCCAATAGCAAGTAAATTAATGGCATTGTTTTCCGATCCATTATTCTTCCCCATCGTTGTCTATAATTCAGTAATTAAAAAAAATTGCTAAAAACAGAAAGCAAATATAACAAATTCATTCACGTGAAACATAAAAACCCCAGGAATATTTGGTTTATTTAGTTCCGTCATATGCCCATTTCAGGTATATGGAACCCCATGTAAAACCACCTCCAAAAGCTGCCAGAATTATATTATCACCCTTATTTAGTTTATCTTCCCATTCCCACAGGCAGAGAGGGATTGTAGCGTTAGTAGTGTTTCCGTATTTTTGAATGTTAATCATCACCTGTTCTTTCTTAATACCCATTCGTTTGGCAGTCGCTTCAATAATTCTCATATTAGCCTGGTGTGGAACAAGCCATGCGAGTTCTTCCGGTTTGATATTATGTTTCTTCATCATTTTGACAGAGTAATCTGCCATATTTGAAACGGCAAACTTATAAACGGTCTTTCCATCCTGATGAACAAAATGCTCGCGGGCATCAATAGTCTCGTGCGTTGGGGGCCTTACCGAACCACCGGCTTTCTGGAAAAGATGGTGGCGTCCAAAACCGTCTACACGAAACATATGATCAATGATTCCAACATCTTCGCTTGTTGGTTCAAGCAATACGGCAGCCGCCCCATCGCCAAATAACGGACATGTGGTTCGGTCGGTATAATCGATAATTACAGACATTTTATCTGAACCAATAATGATCACTTTTTTATATTGTCCTGATTCAATAAATTTATTTCCCACTTCAAGAGTAAATAAAAATCCTGAACATGCTGCATTAATATCAAAACTAAAAGCGTTTTTTATTCCAACCTTATCACTAATAATGTTTGCAGTAGCCGGGAATAACATATCAGGAGTTACCGTGGCATTTATAAGGAGATCAATCTCGTCAGGAGAGGTCCCTGTTTTTTCAAGCAACCCCTTTACTGCCTTTGCGCCCATATATGATGATCCAAGACCTTCCCCTTTAAGAATTCGGCGTTCTTTTATCCCAATTCTCTGCATTATCCATTCATCAGTGGTGTCAACCATAGTTGCTAACTCATCGTTGTTAAGCCGGTACTCCGGCACCCATCCATTAATACCGGTTATAGCTGCTCTGATCTTCCCCATTATTTAAATACTTTTTTAAATTTTCCTATCAGGTTTGCTTCGATCACACCTTTTGTGTGTAAAATCATGTTTTTTATGGCTGCAGAATTAGAAATACCATGTCCAATAATTACATCAGAGTTGATACCCAGGATCGGGGTTCCACCATAATTAATAAAATTAAACTTCTCGAAGAATTTATCCTTGATCTCTCTTTTTATGATCATTGAATAAAATGCTTCAGCTACTTTCAGCACCACATTACCAACAAATCCATCACAAACTATCACATCTGCCTTATCGCTTTTGAAAAAATCATTCCCTTCTATGTTACCTATGAAATTGAAATCATTAGTATCTTTCATTAGTTCATGCGTGGATTTTACCACAAGATTTCCTTTTGTCTCTTCTGAGCCAATGTTAAGCAAACCAACCCTTGGTTTTTTAATATTCCATACATGCTTAGCATAGAACGATCCCAAAATGCCATACTGATACAACACATCGGGGCGGCAATCAGGATTTATTCCTACGTCAAGCAAAACGGTTGGGTTTCCGTTTACTGTAGGGATCGGAGAGGTTATTGCCGGTCTGATTACCCCCGGAATGGTTCTGATTATATAATGAACACCGACAAGCATTGCTCCTGTATTGCCTGCACTGGCGAAGCCGTCAATTTCGCCATTTCGCAGAAGCCGGAAACCAACAACGATACTTGAGTTTGGCTTTTTGGCAAAAGCCTTGGCCGGATGATCTCCCATCTCAATTGTTTCAGTAGAATTGACAATATCAAATTGATTGGGATCACAATTTTCCCTTTCGAGAATGGGAATAATTTTTTTCTCATCCCCAACTAATACCAACCTGGTATCCTCTGAGAATTCTTTGACAGCCTCAAGAGCTCCGAGAACTGTGGAATCGGGAGCGAAATCTCCCCCCATTACATCAAGACCGATTCGCATAAAAAGCAAATTAATTAAATCATAATTCAGACAATAATAATCTATACACTTACTGTCTTATCAATAGCAAGTTTACCCTTATAATAGCCACATTCAGGGCAAACTCTGTGGTACCTGACTGTTGCTCCGCAATTGGAGCATGTTGCAACTGTTGGCGCAGTGGCTTTGTAATGAGTCCTTCTTTTATCCCTTCTTTGTTTTGAAGTTTTCCTTTTTGGATGTGCCATTTAAGTAAAATATTAATTTATATATCTGTCACGAAAAATTTGTCTGCAAAAATAGAAATTAATATTTGAACAAAAAAAATTTAATTGCGACAAATGAAAAACAAAGCAATGATCCATATAGATGATATTTAATCAGACTAGTGTTAAATTCTCTTATCCTGAAATTTATAATAATAACTTTATTGTTGAGAACCATAAGATCACAGGTAAGACAATAGCTGAGCTAAATGTACGAACAATGACCGAAAGTAACGCTTCACATATTTCATATACGGCTATCTGTATCGTTGCTATGGTGCTGATAATTATTTGCGTACAGCTACTTAGCCTGCTTAATTCATAAACACTGCTAAATATGAATGATTGTTGAATAAGGCAAAAATTGATTATTAGTTCACATGTTTTTCGTGTATTTTTGTTATAAAAAAAATTTATTTTGGAAACAGGTCTGATAATAAAATCAACAGGAAGTTGGTTCACTGTAAAAAAGCAAGATGGATTAGTGATAAACTGTAAAATAAAAGGCAGTTTCAGAATCAGGGGGATAAGAAATACAAACCCTGTTGCTGTTGGAGATCATGTACGTTTTGTAATTAAAGGGGAACATGGGATTATACAAGAAATTTATCCGCGAAGGAATTATATTATCCGGAAATCATCCAACCTGTCAAAAGAAAACCAAATAATTGCTTCTAATATCGATCAGGTTTTGTTAGTTATAACTCTTGTTTTACCAAGGATATCAACGGAATTTATTGACCGTTTTCTTGTTACAGCAGAGGCTTATAGTATTCCTCCAATCCTGATTTTCAATAAAATTGATCTTTATGATAACCGTAAAACGAAAGAATTAAAAGAGATCAGATCCGTTTATACAATGGCTGGATATAAAAGTATTAAAATCTCGGCAACGGAAAGGATAAATTTAGAGGAACTAAAAACCATAATTAAGAATAAGATCAGTCTTATTGCCGGACATTCGGGTGTGGGAAAATCTGCCATTCTGAATGCTCTTGATAACAACCTGAATCTGAGAACCGAAAGTGTTTCAAAATTACATAAAACAGGGAAACACACTACCACGTATGCTGAAATGCACGCGCTTGATTTTGGCGGCTATGTTATTGATACTCCCGGAATTAAAGGGTTTGGTTTGGTGGATTTTGAAAAGGAGGAGATTTACCATTATTTCCCCGAAATATTCAAAGCCTCAAAAGATTGTGAATATAATAATTGCAGTCATACACACGAAATTAATTGTGCAGTTAAAAATTCCTTGGAAAAAGGTTTAATAAGCAAATCCAGATACATCAGCTATTTAAGGATACTTGAAGATAAAAGTGAGAAGTATCGCAGTTAGTTAATATCAAAATGATTTTATTATATTTATTGAAAATAATTTCTGGTTTTTTAAATTTGTACTTTGGTTTTTAAATTAATTAACTTTGAACCTTAAACATGGAGCTCTAAACTCCTGCATAATTCAACAAGTTCTACAAAAGAATGAAAAAAATATACTTTCCGGTTTTTGGAATCATCGCGATAATAATAGTTCTGAACATTTATTATTATTCCCGGATATTCAATCAACAAGTTGAATTCCAGAAGAATTTCCTTTTAAAACAAACCCAGTTATGTGGTTATGAAATAGAACAAGCAGGTTTTGAATTTTCAAGCGATTTGAATAAAATTTTATTCTCCGATGATATTTCAAGATTCTTCGAAAATGAAGAAATAAAATCACGGGCAATACAAAATATTGAATTGTTTTATGAAAAATATAAAGATCTGATTACCGGGATCGAAGTTTATGATAACAAGTTTAATGTATTTTACGATTATAAAGATATTAAAGGGGGTTTCATCCGGGATGAATTTGTTGCGCAGACGCAAAAAAAAATAATTCTGCGTGAAAAAATAGTAAAGGAGAACGACAAATATTTACTTGTTATGCCAATATTTAAGGATAATAAGGTAACAGGAAATTTTAATGTGAATATTAATTATCTGAATTTCATTGAAAAGCTTTTTGAAAAATCATACCTTGAGAATGTGCAATGGCAATGGCTAATTAATGAAGAGGGGGAAGTAGTATTAAATAATCTCACAAAACAAAAATTTGAAGTAAATCAGCTTTCCCGGATAGTGGATGAATTGAATGAGGGATCGCAGGGGGCAATAAGACACGAAATTGTTTACAACGGAAATTCAGCTGATATTATTTCAGCTTATTATCCTACCCAAATACTAAATGAGGAGTTTGGAGTAGTATTTTCTTTAAAAACCGACTATATTTTGGAAACCATTGTAAGGAATTTTTCAATTCTTAGTCTGCTCACAATTGCATTGATTCTTCTTATTGTTTTCATTTTTATCTTTTTTATACGAAAAATAAAATCAAATAAGCAATTTGTACAGGAGTCGGAACAATCTTTAAAGAAGATAATTGATTTAGTGCCAATTGGTATATTAATTATTGGCAAAGACAAAAAGATCCGCAAAATAAACCAGAAAGCAAAAGAGATGTTTACTCATGAAGATGAAAAAGATTTGGTTGGTAAAGATATCTCAGATCGTTTTATTGTAGGAGACAATTTTCTTGACAGAGATAATTTCGGATCGGCATTGGATATCCCCTTTTTTTATACTTATAATAAAAAAAATATTGTGATTTGCCGGGAAGATATCCCTGTAAAACTTTGGGATGAAGATCTTATTCTTCAGGCTTGTTTTGATGTTACACCACTTGAAAGGGCAAGGAAACAAGAGATGCTTGCAAACCAGGCTAAAGCAGAGTTTCTGGCAAAGATGAGTCATGAGATCAGGACTCCACTCAATGGAATAATAGGCTTGTCAGAGTCACTGAATGATCAAAAACTTAAGAAAGAACACGCAGAAATTGTACGGATTATAGCCAAGTCAGCCTGCTTGTTAGACTCTTTGATCAATGATCTGCTTGACTTTTCGAAAATGGAAGCCGATAAGATCATTATCGAAAATACACCTTTCCGGTTTAGAGAGGAAATGCAATTGGCTCTTGAACCTTTATTGCCTGATGCAAAACAAAAAGGACTGGAAATAATTTCAGATATAGATATGGAAGTACCGGATAATATTATCGGAGATCCTTTCCGCTTACGGCAAATATTATCAAATCTTATTAGAAATGCCATAAAATTTACTTCCGAAGGGAAAATACGTATTAAAGCAATACTTGAGGATAAAAAACGTAACAAGTTAAAAATCAGATTTGATATTGAAGATACCGGCATTGGAATACCTTTAAAAAAGATCGGTAAAATATTTGATTCATTCAATCAGGTTGATAGTTCTACTACACGAAAATACGGAGGGGCCGGTTTAGGTATAACTATCTCTAAGCAGCTTGTAGAATTAATGGGAGGAGAGATTAGCGTCCAAAGTCCCTCTTCAATATATACTGACCCCAAATTTCCGGGTACCAGATTCTCTTTTACAGTTAAGTTTTATTCCAATGACAGGGAATCCAAAGACCTGCATCATGAAGAAATAATCCGGTATCATCAAATAAAAGCTTTGGTCATCGGCAAAAAATCCGACACGCAAAATTACCTGAGAAAAATACTGAATACTTTTGGAATCTCCTCATATTTTACTTCTTATCATGATACAAAGACCTATGATCTGATTAAAACTAATGCTCAGGATGATATTGACGGCTATAAGCTGATTTTTATTATGGATACTCCGCTTATTGATGGGTTTGAAGTTGCCAGGAAAATGAACCAATACAATTTGATGGATTGTTTTTCGGTAATTATGATCAGTTCAAACGATCACAAAGGCAATCTTATTAAGGCTAAAAAGCTGGGTGTTGATCAATATCTGATCGAACCTTTCCAATTATCCGAGATATCCGATATAATTCAGAATAATTTCCCGAACATTCAACCTGTCGAAGAAAAACACACAAAGGTTGAGAATATTAAAAAGGGATTGAATATCCTTGTTGCTGAAGATAATGTAATCAACCAAAAAGTTATTAAAATATTGTTTAAAAATCTGGGATACGAAATTGATGTCGTTTCTAATGGAGAAGAAGCAGTTAAGAAAATCAGTGAAAATAAATATGATGTTGTTTTTATGGATATGATAATGCCTGAAAAAGACGGTTTTGAAGCTACCCGGGAAATAAGATATAAAGGTTATAAAATGCCTGTAATAGCGCTTACGGCTGATTTGGGAAAAGAGACCAAAAAAAACGCATATGATGCAGGTGTTGATGAATTTATTGCGAAGCCTATTAAAAGCGACGAACTTAAGAAAATAATGATCAAATGGTTTAAAACTGAAAATGAGAAATGATAAAATCACACGAAACCGATCATAAAAAATTTTATATATCCTTTTCTCCATGCAGTGTCAAAAGAGGCAAAGGGAACAACTCAATCCCCGGTGAATTATTTAAACATTAATTCCGGAAAAATCACATTTCAGGAAGTTACAGCTTTTTAATTTTTCAAGTGTTATGCTTACGAAAGTAGGTGCTGATAAATTTTTAGACCTGTCTCTTGAATTGCCTGTTATTGATGTTCGCTCTCCGGGTGAATATGAAAACGGGCATATTCCGGGCGCTTATAACATACCTCTTTTTGATGATATGGAAAGAAGTGTTGTGGGTAAGAAATATAAACAAGTAAACCGGAAGGCAGCCATTTTTGCAGGGCTGGAGTTTGTTGGCCCAAAAATTACCTCGTTTGTGAAACAGGCCCGGAAAATTGCCCGAAAAGACAAAATTCTTGTACATTGCTGGAGGGGTGGGATGAGAAGCGAGACCATTGCCTGGCTTTTCCGGGTGGCGGGTCTGAAACCTTATGTATTAACCGGAGGGTACCAGGCATACAGGAAATATATCCGTGAGAAACTGTCAGCAAAACAAAAAATGTTTATCCTTGGCGGAATGACAGGATGCGGGAAAACCGAAATTCTTTATGAAATGGAAAAACAGGGACAGCAGGTAATAGACCTGGAATGCTTTGCCAACCATAAAGGCTCTGCTTTTGGTGCTCTGGGTCAGAAAAACCAGCCGTCAACCGAACAATTCACCAATAACCTTTTTGATGCCTGGAAAAGTCTTGATGCTGATAAGACCGTTTGGATAGAAGATGAAAGCAAGAATATTGGTTCAGTTACAATTCCTGATGAACTGTACGAAAAGATAAGTAAGGCGCCGGTCGTGGTTGTTGAAATGGGAAAGAAATTACGGATAAAAAGATTGGTGAAAGAATATTCCCTTTTTGATCCTCAATATCTTGAACAATCTATCATGAAAATTCAAAAACGTCTTGGAGGATTGAATACACAAAATTGCATAAAGGCAGTACGTGAAAAGAAGTTTGCGAAAGCAATAGATATCAGTTTAACCTATTATGATAAAGCATACCGTTTCGGACTTGAAAAAAAGAAAAAACGGATTGTGGGATCCTATATGGCAAAGGATGAAGCAATACATGTTACTACACGGTATATTATTGATATAGCAAAAAAAGATCTGAAATTACCTGATTCAGGACTGTAAGGCATTTACTGTTGTTTCACTTCACAGGCATCAACCACTTTGAATAATTTATCTGACCGTCTTATCCGGTCGGCTATGGATACTGAAAAGTGTTCTCCTTTTTTTGTTTCATTTACCGGTTTTCGTTCAACCCTTATCTCGTCTATTTGTTTCCGGATAACGCCTGTTGTTGGCCCTGTAATAAGGATATCATCCCCAACTTTTAAACTGCCTGTTTCCATTTTAAATTCCGCAACCCTGATTTTGGTAAAATAGTTCATTGCCTTACCAATGTATATCTTTCTTTTTGTGGCTCTTGATCCGTAGCGATGGCTCCATTCCCCAAGTTTTCGACCCAAATAATATCCATCCCAGAAACCCCGGTTAAAAACAGCAGAAAGTCTTTGTTCCCAATTTTTTATTTTTTCTTCTCCGTAAATGCCTTCAATATATGCCTTTACTGCCTCATCATAACATTTGGTAACTGTATTAACATATTCAGGAGGTCTTGCCCGGCCTTCAATTTTAAGTACTTTAACACCGGTATCCAGTATTTTGTTAATGAAATTGATGGTACACAAATCTTTTGGTGACATTATATACTCATTGTCAATTTCCAGTTCATATCCCGATTCTTTTTCGGTCACCAGATAAGGTTTTCTGCAAGTTTGCATACATTCACCACGGTTAGCCGAATAATTCTGTTCGTGGAGACTCAAATAACATTTTCCGGATATGGCCATACATAATGCTCCATGAGCAAACAATTCGATTTTAACGAGCTCACCACCGGGACCTTTAATGTTTTCTTCCCTGATAGCCTTGATAATGGCAGAGACCTGTTCCAGATCTAATTCCCTGGCAAGTACCATTACATCTGCATATCCAGAATAGAATTTGATTGTTTCAATATTGCAGATACTGAGTTGGGTTGAAATATGAATAGGCATATCCACAGAACGTGCATATTGAATAACTGATTGATCGGAAGCGATAATTGCATTAATCCTTTCATCTTTTGCTTTCCGGACAACACTTTTCATAAAATCCAGATCCTTATCGTACATGATTGTGTTTACGGTCAGATATGCTGGCATATCATGTTCTTTGCAAATGGATATAATCTTTGACAGATCATCTGTTTTGAAATTGTGTGAAGATCCGGTCCTCATATTCAGTTGTTCAACCCCAAAATATATAGAATCTGCCCCTCCCTGGATTGCAGCCATAAGCGACTCGAAAGAACCTGCAGGAGCCATGATATTTATCTCTTTTCGTTTTATTATCTTATTACCCATATTATACCTCTCTGTTTGAAAAGGATGGTTATGATACAAATTTAAGGATAAAATAAAGATGGTTGAAATACACGGGGATGGACTACTTTTTTAACACAATCCGAATACTGGTCCCCTTATTGACTTCTGACTGGCTGACAAAGATCTTCCCCTCATGGTACATTTCAACAATACGTTTTGATAAAGATAATCCCAGTCCCCAGCCTCGCTCTTTTGTTGTATAACCCGGTTTAAAAATAGTTTTAAACTTTGATTTAGTCATTCCCCGCCCCGTATCAGATATATCCAGATATACTACCTGGACATTGTCTTGCACATCAATATTAATTATACCCTGCCCATTCATTGCATCTATAGCATTCTTAAAAAGATTTTCAATCACCCACTCAAATAAAACAGCATTCAGTGGCAGGTTTAACCTGTCCTTTTCAGAAAAATTAATATTGAATCTAACATTCTTTGATGAGCGTGATTTTATGTAATTTACTGCACCCGATATTACATCAAGAAGGTTTGTGTTTCTTAACGAGGGTTTTGATCCTATCTTTGAAAACCTTTCAGTAATTTTCTCGAGACGGGCAACATCCTTTTCGAATTCTTTTAAAATATTTTCGTCCAGATTTTTCATCCGCAACAGTTCAACCCAGGCAGTAAGTGAAGAAGTTGGTGTACCAAGCTGGTGTGCTGTTTCTTTGGAGAGACCCAACCAAACCTGGTTTTGTTCAGCTTTGCGAGATATGCTGAATGCAAAATATGAAACCAGGATAAACAGGATGATTACCCCGAGTTGGATGAATGGGAAAATCTTAAGTTTTGACAGAATAATTGAATCTTTGTGATAAATAAAACTGTTGCCATTATCACCAATAGAAAATTCGATAGGTTCATGCTGCGATTTCATTTTTTTCAATTGTCGTTGCTGATAATCAGGATTATTCTCCCTTGCAGGATCAAGGTTTCGTGTTGATATAATTTCGTCCTCAGAATTAACAAGGATGACAGGGACAGTGTTATTGTTCTCAATTACTTCCAAAAGAAATCCGAAATCGCTTTCTGTAATATCAAGGTCAATAAGTTGTCTGGTTGCTTTCGCCCACAACTCAACTTTATTCTTTTCTTCCTGTTTAAGTTGATTAACAAGTTTATGTGTATAATACAATGATCCCAAAGCAATCAAAACAGCTGACAGGAAAAGAATGAATTTCCATCTTGTTTTCCGGGTGTAGATATTCATTTTATTTTATCTCACAGATTAATACGATAATATTAACACTAATAAAGCTATTTTTATGCAATTTCTTTATAATAGAAAAATAGAAAAGTGAAAAAGTCATTAAAATGATATTCCTTGTCACCTAATTTCAGAAGTATCGTTTTCTTCCCACAGAATCCTGAAAGTAGATTTACGTGGGGTATCAATCCTTGAAAAATTCTTTTTATTTTCATCCCATAGTATTTTAAATTTGTTTTTGTTATAAACATTATCTGAAGGATACCTCGAGGTATCTTTACTAAACATTCCTAATTCTTCGTGTAGTATTTTTTTTAGTTCATACTTCTCTTTTTGTAAATTCTTTTTTATTTCCAGCACTGCAGCTTTTTTATCATATGACACATGATAATCATCAGGGGTTCCTTCAATTGAGAGATAAAGGCTTGTCTTACCAAGCCCGTCATCATCAATTTCCCCAAACTCTTGCAATTCAGTCTTCATTCTTTTTACTTTACTCGCAAGCATCTTCGATAATAAAACTTTTGTTTTGTACGAAAAACGGTTGTCAAAATGATGAGTTCCGGAAAGAGAAATATTAAAAGCAGAAGACTGTATTTCGGTTTGCTGGATTGTGATAGTTTCATCACGTATTAATATCCGGTTGTCAAGTTCAGAAAAACGAATATGTTTTAACTCTGAAATGTTTATGTAGCGTGCAAGACCCAACATAGGTTCAAAATCGATCAGTTCTCCGTCAGTAATTTTTACAGAACTTTCAGCAAGAATCTTCTTCTTGATTATTTTTAAATTATTGGTCCATTGAGATGAAAAACTAATTTCTCCTGTCAGGGTTCCGTTTACATGCTTGTCAGTAATGAATTCCTGGTCAAAATTGTTAAAAGAATAAAACAACTCTTTAATATTTATGCCTTTTAGTGTGCTTTGGGTTCGGATTAAGAATTGACCATTAATATTTTGAAACACAACTCCGCTTCCGGAAAAATTGCCATTCATCGATTTGAAAGTGACCGAATTAAAACTCAGCATTCCGGGTTTATATAGTAAATTACCTTTGAAATTATTTGCTGTGAATCTCTTATAATTTAACTGTCCGATTTCCAGATTCAAATCCAGATATAAATTATCCGGAAAAACAGAAGGTTTTGTATTAGTATCTGCATTGTCTTTTTTTCCAGGAAAATCGATAAAAATCACGGGGTTAAAATATTCTGCCCGAACAGTAGCTTCCAGCAAAAGCGGAGCCTCTTTTCCGGAAATGTGTGATAATACATTTCCGATTTTCCCATCTATTGTGATTTTCTCACCTCCGATATTCATTTTCAGACCATCCAGCCATACATTATCCCTGAACGCCATATTTCCATTAATATCTTTAAACACAATGGAATTACCCCGGATTTTAAAGGCAATATCATAGAATTCCAAACGCCCTCTGGGATCCAGGTTTTCTAAAAAGCCCCATCCTTGCTCAGCCTCATCAGACAATTTGCCGGAGAGGCTGATATTTGCATGGATTTTACCTGATCCTTTTTCAATTTTTTTCAAATCAAAAAACCTGATCCATTTAGCAAAATCTATTTCTCCGGTTGCCTGAAAATCTATGTTTGGATGAGGGAAACTGCTAATACTAAATGATCCGTGTATGTCGCTTTCTCCTATATTTACTTCGTAATGCTGAAGATCCAGGAGTGTTGTTGACCAGCTGTTTTTAGCGCCATTTGTAAAGCGCCCTGTCACCTTCCTGATTTTTAACAAATAGGGTATGTTTTTCTCCTTTAATTCACCATCAACTATTGTAAAACTGGTTTCAATATGAGGAGTTTGTCCCCGGCCATAATTCCCGGATATAGTGGAATTTATTTTCAGGAACCCTTTGCCTTCATAATTATCAATATTATCTGATATTTTTTTCGGCAGAATATTAATCAACTTCTGAATATCAAGATTTTCTCCGGTGATACTTAAGTTTACTGTTTTTGACGGCCATGTTAAATATTTCCCTGTTATTCTTAAATCAAGACCCGAAACAGTGATTTCCCCCTTTTCTATTTCATAGTTTTTGTCAAATACCTGAAGCTTAAAAGATGTCGATGCGTTAATGTTTTTCACATAGTTCTTGTCGTTTATCAGAAAATGCCTGATAAACAGATCAGAACTGATTTCCAGTTTACCTGACCCTTTTGACAATTCCCCCCGCATATTGAACCGGTTGGTGAAGAACCAGAAATCAGAATGATTCATTCTGTTCAGATAGCGGGCTTCCATATTTGTGAATCTGACATCCTTTAATTGAAGAGTTACTTTTGATGTTGCTTTATCACCTGTTGTTTTCCAGACAATAAAGTTTTTCATACCATTCCCGGATACTTCAACATTTAATTTACCGTTTTTTACATGAATGGCCTTTATAATGTAATTCTTTTTAAACAGATCTGTTATACTGAATTGAAGGTATAAATTTTCAGCTGACAAAAGAGTATCGTGATGAAAGCCGGCATCTTTACTTTTAATAAAATTTGTTGGTGAATAAATAATTACATTTTTAAACTCCAATGCAGCGCCGGGAAATTTTTTTAATAGAGAAAATCTCATTTCACTAACGTCAATACGAGCTTCCAGATGTTTATTAATTTCTTCAACAAATATCTTTTTAATTTCATCCCCGTACATGATCACAAAGAGAGCTCCTGCGACAATTGCCAGAAAAACCGCAAATAATAAAACGCGAAAAATCTTCCAAAATTTGTTCATACCACCTTATTATTTCTAACAATTAAGAAAAGAAAGATCCTCTCCCGGGGAAATCTCCCTTGGCTCTTCTCCATTTTTAAAGATCCGGGCTGATCTGGGGCCGATAAGATCAATTTTTCCTTCTTCAATACTAAGCATGGTTCCTTCCCTTAAACCAACGACAAAAATATCAGGGTTCGCTACGAGGAACTCTTCAATTCTCATTTCCCGGGTTTCTCCGGCATGTCCTTCAGGATTTGCATCCAGATAGTGAGGATTGATCTGGAACTTTAACAGGTTAAAAGCATTGAAAGTTTCGGGTTCGACTATTGGCATATCGTTAGTGGTTTTTATGGTTGGACAGGCAACATTAGAACCGGCACTCCACCCTATGTAAGGAACTCCGCTTTTAACTTTATCTGCAATTGGAAAGATCAATCCTTGTTGCTGCATCATTCTTGTAAGTTGCCATGTATTTCCACCGCCAACAACAATAGCATGTGCCTCTTTAACGGCTCTGACAGGATCTTCAAAACGGTGAATGGAAACAATATTATGACCAACTTCTCTGAATCTTTCAGAAACTTTTTTTTCATAATCAGAAAAAGAGAAAGTAACAGCCGCATAGGGGATGAACAATGCTTTTATACATTTTTTTCCAAGGAAGTCCCCTATTTGTTGCTTGGGATAGTCAAGATATGCTTCTCCTGCATTTGTTGAATTGCTAATTAGTAAAAGTCTCATAGTTTGTTTTTTAAATATTTTAAAGATAAAGAAAATGAAGTACAAATTATTAAAAAAGCCCGCCATAGTTGGAGGGCTTGTCAAAATGGTGAAATACAACAGTTTAATTTATCACGGTTGAATCTGTTGAGAAAGTAATGATCATTTGATTTATTTCAGCCGGGCTCCAGGGGTTAAGCCCTGTCATATCCATAAAGTCCTGTGTAAAACCTTCATCATCAGGAATATCACCTGCGTTTGAAACAAATCCCTGTTCGCCTGTAAAATATGCTGGTCCGACAGCCCTGGCTAAAAATATCTTTTTGATATCAGAAAGTGTTGCCTGGTCGACATTAGCGTAAACAATATCAATCTCTTCGGTCAAAACCTTATCAACACTGAAATCAACCCAGATATTTGACATGTCTGTTTGTAGTATTGTTGGCAATGCAATTCTTGCAATGGCAATATCATTTGGCACATCGTTCCTTGCCCGGAAACAGAAACACCTTCCGCTATTGTGATTATCATTAAGAAGCGTCATGTACGGATGGGTGGAATTACCATACAAAGAAATAATATCACCATTTTTCCCTGCAAAAAACTTAAGATTACTCATATATTGTCTTGATGTTGAGTCCATTTTGGTAATGCTTACGATCATAGTTTTGTCATAATCAGGATCGTTTTCACTATACTCAATCTGTATCATTGCATTTGGATTTCTGGTTGTACTGAAATCAAATGCCCTG
Source organism: Bacteroidota bacterium (assembly GCA_022561875.1). GTDB lineage: Bacteria > Bacteroidota > Bacteroidia > Bacteroidales > VadinHA17 > JADFUQ01. The sequence goes on from JADFQJ010000003.1 coordinate 60,809, forward strand.
GGCTGAAGTATTGTAATAACTTCCAATGGATTTGTGTTCCAGAACAACTGGAATGCTGTTCCCAATTCTTCATCACTGACAGTAAGACAAAAATCCCAGGTTGTATCATTAATACTGATATTTTCTTTAACCACAACATCTTTGTTTTTTCCGTCATAAATACTCTCATACGGAAAGGTTGTTGAATGGGTAATGTTATGCTTTTTAAGACTTAGCATCATATCCTGAACTAAATCAGCCGACAACTCCCCTAAATATATAAAATTCCTCAAATGCATGTATATATCTTCACCTGTTAACGCATCAACACCCAAATAAGCACTTTTATTTGTGTTAGGAGCCGGAAAGCTAATTGCATCAGATATCCCAATGGTGATATTATCAGGTAGAGAATCGCCCGATTCGTTTTTGCCACACCCCGAAAACACTATTGCTGACAGGGTAATGATTACCGTAATAACTTTAATGTTTTTCATCTCTTTGCTTTTTTCGTTCAGAAAACAAATTACAAAGTTATTACATAAGTTTCAAATAGATGTTTATTTATATGAATAAAATTGTTTTTGTAATTACAAATATAGTAATAAATCAGTTGGCAATAGGCAATAGGCAGTTGGCAACAAAGAGCAAAGAGCGTAGAGTACAGGGCTATGGGTTCCATTATGGCATAGCTTACCTGTAACATAAAACTAATCAACTAATCAACCAATTAACGATGAAGAAGTTGGTACTCAGCAGTCTTCAGTCTGTAAAAAACAGAGATCATTGATCTAAGAAAAATCCTATGATAAAGTCGGACTCCGACTGTGATTTAGCAAGTGGGTAGCAGTTCGGATTCCGGCTTAGTGGTTTAATACCCTGGTGAAGGTTTTAGCTAAAAATCAGCAAGTATCAATCCTATAGAAACAGGATATAACTCAGGACCTTGACCGGTTTCAAACATTTGTGTTAAATTGTAGGTTGCAAATATTTTTAATGCCCTGTATCCAATTCTTGCAGTTACACCATACCTGAGAGGAGAAAGATTAAAATCATCATTGATTTTATCTTTTTGTTTGCTCCCATCTTCTTTGTAGACAACCTTGGTGTGAGAACCTATTTTCAAACCACCAATAACTCCGCCACTTATATGGATTCTTTTATGTCCTGATACAGGTATCTGGAACTCAAGCAATAAAGGCACAGTTAAATAGGTGGTTGCAAGCTTTGTTTTTTCGATGTATGTGCCGGCATCATATTCCAGTGACACAATTTCCCTTGTAACAGGATCCTTAATAATACTGTTATCCCCGTCAAACCTATAATTATTGAATTCCAATCCCATACCGGTTACCAGACCAACTTTGTCGGTTCCAATATGAATATCCTTCATAATCCCGTAACATAATAACTGAGCGCTGATCTGCCCCAAGTTGATTCAAAGCGTGATGTAATATTTCATTCAGCCCGTCGTAATGTTCTGAATTTGAATATTCTTCATGAATGATCTCGTCAAAATTAGTCTGCCGCTTGTCTTTTCTGATCATATCGATCATTGTATGATAAGCTGCCGAAAACAGGTAAGATTTGGCTTTGCTGTACGAAATATCCGCTGCTTTCACCCACATTTTCTCAAAAGTTTCCTGCACAACATCTTTTGCCTTGTCCACATCCCTGAGGTTTTTTAAGATGAAACGATATACACCGTCAGAGAAATCCTCAACACATCTGTTATACTCTTCCGTGGTCATTGATATCAAAATTCAGTTTTAGGACGATATTAAGTAGTAAAAAGTTACAGACAAACTATTAATGTTTTTTACATTTACCTTTCAATGTAACTATTCAGTGCCAAATGAAAGAAATGAGTAAATGAGTAAATGATAAAATGTTTAAAGTGACTAAAATTGAAGAATCGTGAGTCGTGAATCGTGAAGAGAAAAGAATTCAAGATCCAATGTTAAGTTTTTCTTAACTTCTTCTTTCTTCCCAACTTTAGGCACTCATAACTTTAGGCACTTTAAGTACTGTATATGAAGCTTTTATAAGGAAAAGATAAAAATAATTATAAAAATACTTGCAATCGTGTACTAAATAACTTATCTTTGACTTACCGGTCAGTCAAAAATATAAAAATACAACCGGCCGGCATTTTATCACAGCAAAGATCGGAAAAAAAACCAAATATGTATGTCACCAAGAACATCAAAGCAGTTTGAGGAAATGCGGGAATCAAAACGTAAACTGATCACGGAATCAGCCTTAAAGCTTTTTGCAAGACATGGGTTTTTCGACACCTCTATAAATATGATATCTGTAGAAGCTGGGATTTCAAAGGGATTGATGTATAATTATTTCAACAGCAAAGAAGATCTGTTACGTTCAGTGGTGTTTCAGGGGATCAATAAATTCCTTGTATTGTTTGATCCTGACCATGATGGTGTTCTTACAAAAGATGAATTGAAATTTTTTATTGAGGAAACTTTCCGAACAATAGAAACAGATATTTCCTTTTGGAAAATATACTTTTCAGTACTATCCCAACCACAGGTCTTAAGAATAGTCGGGAAAAAATTTTGGGAGATAATTAATCCTGTTTTCAAAATACTCGAGAATTATTTTGAAAGAAATAATTTTAAAAATCCCGAAATCGAAACACGATTTTTCGGAGCCTTAATGGACGGTATCTGTATAAATTATGTTGTTGATCCTGACAATTTTCCTCTTGAGAAAATAAAACAGAAAGTAATTGAATTATATACATAACTAGAAAATCAATAAAACATGAAAACAATCTTAAAATCATTTTTAATCGGGTTGTTTATCCTGCTTTCAACGAACTCAAATGCACAGGAAACCCTTAATGCCCGTGAAATTATTGATAAAGCTAACCAACTTATGCGCGGTAATTCGAGTTATATGGAAGCTACTATGATGGTAATAAGACCAAACTGGGACCGGACCATTTCATTTAAAGCATGGGCAAAAGGAACAGATTATTCATTGATATATGTCACTGCACCTGCAAAGGAGGAGGGTCAGGTTTTTCTTAAAAGGGGAAAAGAGATGTGGAACTGGGTTCCCTCAATAGAAAGAATGATAAAAATCCCTCCGTCAATGATGATGCAATCGTGGATGGGCTCGGATATGACAAATGACGATCTGGTGAAAGAATCTTCTGTTGTTGAAGATTATCATCATAAGGTTCTTGGCGAAGAAACAATTGAAGGATATGTTTGTTACAAACTGGAACTTGTCCCTAAAGAAGATGCGGCTGTTGTTTGGGGTAAAATTATCAGCTGGATTTCGAAAAAAGAGTTTTTTACTCTAAAAAATGAATATTATGATGAATTCGGGGATCTCATTAACAAGGAGGTTCTTTCAAAAATCAAAGATGTGGGCAACCGGACAATACCAACTTATTTTGAAATGATCCCACTGGATAAAGAAGGTAATAAAACTACAATGCAATTTGAAATGATGAAATTTAACATACCGTTGAAAGATGACTTTTTTTCAATTCAGAATATGAAAAGAATACGGTAATGGAAGAATGGAATGATGGAAGTTAATAAAATCAGGGATTTAACATTGAATGTAAATAAATGACGTGAAGGCAAAGCCCGAATATATAACACGAGTGAAACGAGAATAACGATCACAAAGTGTTCAAATGAAGCAGGCACAGCCTGCAAATAACACGGACGAAGTGAACAGATTATGAATTATTCAAAAATAGCATGGCGTAACCTTTGGAGGAATAAGAAAAGGAGTCTGATTACTATTTCATCAGTCTTTTTCGGGGTGTTGTTTTCAATTTCTCTAACATCATTGCAGGAGGGGTCTTTTGCAAATATGATCGATAATATTGTAAATTTCTATTCAGGATATATACAGATTCAGGATAAAGAATACATGGAGAACAATACTATAAACCATAGTTTTGTTCCTCCGTCATTTTTTCTAAAGAAAATTTCAGAGAATAAAACAATTAGCAATTTTTCAAAACGGCTTCAGATATTTGCTTTGGCTTCTTCAGGCGATGAAAGTCAGGGAGTTATGATCACCGGAATTGAACCTGAAAAAGAAAATAGTCTTTCCGGACTGTCAAAATGGGTTATACAGGGAAAATTTCTGGAACAGGGAGATAAAGGTATCCTGTTGGGGAATCTTTTAGCTGAAAAATTAAATGTGGAAATCGGAGATTCGATTATTATTATTGGCCCTGGCTATCATGGCATAAGTTCAGCCGGATTATTCCCGGTTAAAGGGTTATTGTCATTTCCAATGATGGAATTAAATAAAATGGCAATATATCTTGAGCTGGAAAATTGTCAGCAACTTTTCAGTGCAGATAACAGGGTTACAAATATTATTATTAACCTGCCGGATTACACACATTTAGAGAGAGTAAAATCTGAACTTCAAATGGATGTGCCGGATGAACTTACAGTGCTTTCCTGGGAGGAAATGAATGAAGAAATTACACAGTTCATTGACGGGAAAAGATACAGTGCTGTCATATTTAAAGGAATTTTATTTATGATAATTGGCTTTGGCATACTGGGGACAGTGATAATGCTAATAGCTGAAAGGAAAAGGGAATTAGGAGTAATGAATGCCCTGGGAATGAAGAAACACAGAATTACCAGTGTTCTGTTTCTTGAGCTTCTTTTTACAGGTTTAACTGGGGTCCTGTTTAGTGTAGCTGTTACTTTTCCTGTGATACTGCATTTTCTTAAAAATCCTATTCCCATTGGAGGTGAAATGGGGGTTGCTTTTCAGGATATGGGGTTTGAACCGGTAATTGAATTCAGTGGCCAGGGCTGGGTGTTTTACAAACCGGCAATTACTGTTTTTATCCTTACCGTTATTATTTCAATCTACATAGTTTATGCAATTAAACGATTAAAAACAGTTGATGCTTTAAGAACTTGAAAACATACTTATGAATAATTTAAAAATAGCATGGCGTAACCTTTGGAGAAACAAAAGAAGAACCGTGGTCACTTCAGCATCCATATTTTTCGGTGTGATCTTCGCAACCATAATGACCTCAATGCAGGAAGGTTCATATGATACAATGGTGGATAATATAGTTAAGTTTTATTCGGGATATATACAGGTGTTTAATGAGAATTATTGGGAAAATAAAACCATTAATAACACGTATGAAATAACCGATTCGCTACTAAAAAAGATTGAAAATGTTGAAGAAATAACTCATTTTTCACCAAGGCTCGAATCGTTTGCCCTGGCATCATCATCGGATATTACTAAAGGAGCTCTGGTTATTGGGATTGACCCTGAAAAAGAGGATCAGGTAACCGAAGTGAGTAAATGGTTGAAAAAAGGAAGTTATTTGAAACCGGGCGACCAGGGCATTCTTCTGGGAATGGACTTTGCAAAGTATTTACAACTTGATGTAAACGACACGCTTATTATGCTTGGGCAGGGTTTTCATGGGATAAGTGCAGCCGGGATTTTTCCTGTCAGGGGAATACTGGAGTTTTCATCACCCGAACTAAACAAAGTGATATATATGGAGCTGGCATCCTGCCAGGAGTTTTATTCAGCTTACAATCGTGTAACTTCACTCGTAATTATGCTGAAAGATCATTACGATATACCCGTTGCATTAAAAAAAATGAAAGAATCTATACATGCTCCTTACGATGTAATGACCTGGGAAGAGATGCTGCCCGAGCTTGTTCAGATGATTGAAGCCGATCGTGCAGGAGGCGTTGTTATGAAAGTCATATTATACATGATAATTGGCTTTGGTATTTTCGGGACCATTATGATGATGGTCCAGGAACGGAGAAGGGAAATGGGTGTGATGGTAGCTATTGGAATGCAGCGTATAAAACTTGGTAATATTCTTTTTCTCGAAACAATATTGATAGGTTTTATTGGGGCTTTCACAGGTATTTTCGGGAGTCTTCCGATAATCGGCTATTATTACAATAACCCAATAAGACTCACAGGGGAAGCTGCAAAAGCAATGATCGATATGGGAATCGAGCCGTTAATGACATTTTCATGGATGCCCCCCATATTTTATAATCAGGCTTTAACGGTTTTTATATTGACATTGTTGATTGGTATCTATCCTGTGTATAAGACGCTAAAACTAAGAATCGACCAGGCATTACGTGCCTGAGAATAGATGACGACGGTAATTTGTTTCTTAATGTTAAATCGTATAAATATAAAATCATGATCTTTTCAATTTCCTGGAGAAATATCTGGAGAAATAAAGTCCGGAGCCTGGTGATCATCACTGCCGTGGCTTTGGGAATTTGTGCCGGAGTGTTTTCAACTGCCTTTATGAAGGGGATGATGGATCAGCGGATCCGGCAGGCTATTTCAACCGAGATCTCACATATACAAATCCACCGGCAAGGCTACAGGCAAGAAAGCAGTTTGCAGCTTTACATGAACGAATCGCCAGCTGTGGTGGAACAAATAAAAAAAATAAATCATGTCAAAGGAGCGAGTCAGAGGATCATTATTCAATCGATGGTCTCTTCTGCTGAAACCTCATCAGGTGTAAAGATCGCAGGGATCTATCCCGAAAACGAACAAAATGTCACTAACCTGAGTACGAAAATTGTTGAAGGAAAATATTTCGAGGGTGTACCCAGAAACCCGGTTGTTATTGGCAAGAAGCTGGCTGAAAAGCTCAATGTAAAGTTGCATTCGAAAATTGTCATCACACTGCAGGATATGGATAAAAACATAACGGCAGGTGCATTCCGGATAGCAGGGCTTTTTGAAACACCAAATTCAACCTACGACAAAATGAGTGTATTCGTCAGGTATAATGATCTCTCACGGTTATTGAATCTGCCGGAAGGTGCAAGCCACGAAATTGCAATACTTGTTGACGATAACGAGATGGTATCCTCTGTTCAGGACGAGGTGAAAGCTTTAGTTGCTGATTATGAAGTCCTGAACTGGAAGGAAATTAGTCCTGAAATGGGTTACATAACTGAAGTTATGGACATGTATATGTATATTTTTATTATAATCATCTTACTTGCTTTGTTGTTTGGTATCATTAATACAATGCTAATGGTAATACTCGAAAGAGTAAAAGAGATTGGAATGCTTCTGGCTGTGGGGATGAATAAATTAAGAGTGTTTACAATGATCGTGGTTGAAACCGTGCAGTTATCCCTGGTGGGGGGTGTTGCAGGGATGGTCGTCGGTAGTTTGATATCGAAATATTTTGAAACTCATGCAATAAACCTTTCCAGATGGGCAAAAGGATATTCCCAGCTCGGGTATGACACTATGGTTTATTGCAATCTTGAATCCGAAATGATTATAAATATTACCATCCTTGTGATTCTTACAGGAATCATAGCTGCCATTTATCCGGCATATAAAGCATTGAAATATGATCCGGCAGAGGCATTACGAATGGAATAGAATAATAAAAAAAATCAGTCGGCAGTCAACAGTCGGCAATTTGCAATCGGTAGTCAACAACTGGTAGTAATAAAAAGAAAACAATTATAAAATAATAAAAAACGGGAAAAATCACATTAAAATTACACAGTCTTCTGTTTGCCGACTGCTGACTGAAGATTGCAGACTTAAAAATACAAAGTATAATAAGATTAGCCATTTTAGGCATTACAAACTTACGACACTGAATATTTATAAAATTTTAAACACAACATTATGAGCATTATAGAGATTAAAAACCTGACAAAAATCTATGACGGTTCTGGCTTTGAGGTAAAAGCCGTTAACGGAATTAACCTGAGCTTTGAGAAGGGAGAATTTGCTGCTATAGTTGGTCCTTCAGGCTCTGGAAAAACCACACTGCTTAACATGCTGGGAGGATTAGACCATCCAACCTCAGGCGAAGTGATTGTTGATGGTCAGAATATCTGGAAACTTAAGTCCAGGAAATTAACTGATTTCAGGTTGTACAACATTGGCTTCGTATTTCAGGCATATAACCTTATACCTGTGCTGACAGCAAAAGAAAATGTAGAGTTTATTATGCACCTGCAGGGCAGAAGCAAGAAAGAACGCGACAGCCGTACCAGGGAACTGATGCAGGCTGTCGGACTTGAAGAACGAATGAACAGCCGTCCGTCTAAGTTGTCCGGGGGACAACAGCAAAGAGTTGCTGTTGCACGCGCACTGGCATCTAAACCAAAATTTATCCTGGCTGATGAACCAACAGCTAACCTGGATTCAAAGTCAACGGAAACTTTACTTGATATAATGGAACACCTTAATAAAGAAGAGGATATCACTTTTATATTTTCCACTCACGATGCCAGGGTAGTGAAGAAAGCCAGAAGAGTTATTACCATCGAAGACGGGAAAGTTAAGTCTGATGAGGTACGGTAATGTCATGTTAACATAATAATATTGTAAAGTTGGCAAAATGCAAAAGGCAGTTGGCAAATTGGAAAGGATAGTTGGTAAAATGCAAAAGGCAGTTGGCAAATTGGAAGGATAGTTGGCAAGAATGCAAAGAGCAGTTGGCAAATTGGAGGCAAATTGCGGAAAACAGTTGGCAAAATTGCAATTGGTAAAAGGTAAAATAAATTTCAAATTGCAAAAACAGGAAATATGGCTGGAAGTTTTAGGGATTTAACAGTTTTTAAAAAAGCATTTGCTTTGTCAATGGATGTTTTTAATATTATAAATAAATTCCCTTCCAAAGAAAAGTTTGAATTAACAGACCAAATCAGAAGATCCTCCCGTGCTGTTTGTCGGGCAATTGGAGAAGGGTATAGAAAACGGCAATATCCAAAACATTTTTCAAGTAAAATGCTTTAAACATGAAATCCTACCGGTCAGTTATACTGATATTTATACTCTTCATGCTTGTTAACAGATCTTTTGCACAAAACAATTTTTTTTCTTTCAAAGGGTACCTTAGCAATATGCAGACAGTTATGTTTGAAAAGATTGATGAAAACTGGCTTTCAGATCATTTAATACATAACAGACTGAATTTCAAATGGTATATTTCTGATAACGCTACTGCCACTGTAGAAATGAGAAACCGTTTTATTTATGGTGATTTTATGAAAATAATTCCCGGGTATAGCGCTATAATCGAACAGGATCAGGGGTGGATGAATTTATCCGTCAACCTGCTGGAAGAGAATTCATTCTTATTGAACAGTAACATCGATCGTGCATATCTGGATTTATTTTTCGGGAAATTGCAAATACGGACAGGCAGGCAGCGGATCAACTGGGGGCGGACCTTTGCCTGGAACCCTAATGATATTTTCAATGCGTATTCGTTTTTCGATTTCGATTATGTTGAAAAACCGGGAAGTGATGCCGTTCTCGTACAATATTATACGGGATTTTCATCCGTTGCGCAGGCAGCTGTGAAAATCGACAGAAATGATAAGGTTACTGCAGCCGGTCTTTTCCAATTCAATAAATGGGGATATGATTTTCAGTTCCTGGGCGGAATATTAAACAGTGATGACTGGGTAATAGGTGCAGGATGGGAAGGAGATATCAGTGGCGCCGGGTTTAGAGGCGAAATGAGCTGGTTCCGGGCGAAAGATAATTTTTCAGACACCTCCGGAACCATTATGCTCTCTCTTTCAGGGGATTATACGTTTAAAAATTCTTTGAATATCCGGACTGAATTCTTGTATAACGGTTTCGATCAGACAACATCTGGTTTCAGCGATTATTATTTTCAGACACTTTCGGTAAAAAATATTTCATTTACTGATTATTCCGTTTTTACCGGGATATCTTATCCTTTTAACCCCCTTTTTAACGGAAGTTTTTCTTTCATGCTGTTTCCTTCCATGAATGGTTATTATATCGGGCCTGATCTGAGCCTGTCACTGACTGATAATATGGGTATTTCATTTATCCTGCAACATTTCAGCGGAGAATTCACTGAAGGAACCAGGGAAAAACTGACGTTTGCATTCCTGCGATTAAAATGGAGTTTTGCAAAAAAATAGCATAATAATAACGTTATTCTTTTATCTAAAACGTATAACTTATACTTAAACCAACGACCTGATATACCAACCATGGTTTTTTTCAATTCTTTTTATGATTTACTAAAAATGGTAAATTGATACGATAGAGATTTCTATAATTATTGAATTACCGGATTTTTTCTACTTTTAACATGCAGCTTAAGGCAATATGATTTTAATACCTGTTAAATAAATGATTTACGATTATATTGTAGTCGGGTCCGGTTTTGGGGGAAGTGTTGCATCATTGAGACTGGCTGAAAAAGGATATTCGGTATTAACCATTGAGAAAGGTAAGAGATACCGGAGTGAAGACTTTCCTGAGACAAACTGGAATTTACCAAAACATCTCTGGTATCCACGGATAGGGATGTTCGGCATTCTGAAACTATCCTTTTTTTCGGAAGCAAGCATACTCAGTGGTGTGGGAGTTGGAGGTGGTAGTCTTGTTTATGCCAATACCCTGGTTAAGCCCCCTGATGAATTTTTTCAAAACCCTTCATGGTCAGAATTTAAAGATTGGAAAAAAATTCTTGAGCCATATTATGAAACGGCAGGTTTTATGCTGGGAAGAAAAAAATATGATAAACTGAACTATGAAGATGAGATTTTAAAAGAAGTAGCAAAGGATTTTAACAGGGAAGACACTTTTGAAGCTGTTCATGTTGGAGTATATTTTGGTGATAAGGAAAATGAAATTGATCCCTATTTTAACGGCTTGGGTCCGAAAAGAAAAGGGTGTACCGAATGTGCGGGCTGTATGGTTGGATGCAGGGATAATGCAAAAAATTCTCTTGATAAAAACTATCTCTATTTTGCTGAGAAAATGGGTGTTTTTATTCAGGCTGAAACGAAGGTTGAAAAAATTATTTGTAAGGATAATTTATATCATGTTTTCACTTATTCAGGCGCCTCTTTATTTAAGAAAAAACCAACAGTTTACAGATCAAAAGGACTAGTTATTTCAGGTGGAACACTTGGTACCTTAGACTTGTTGTTAAAACAGAAGTACAAGTATAAAACCATGCCGGCTATTTCTGAAAAACTCGGATATGAATTACGTACAAATTCACAGACATTATGTGCTGTTTCAGGGGCAAAAGAAAAACTAAATAATGGAATTGCAATTACATCGGTTTTTAATCCCGATTCTCATACCCATGTTGAAATAGTCAAATATCCCGATAAATCGAATGCAATGAAATGGTTTTTTACCCTTTCAGCAGAAGGGAATACAAACCCCCTGATAAGAGTTTTCAAATTATTTTATAAAACACTTACACACCCTCTGCAATTCATTAAAACTGTTTTTAATTTCAACTGGTCTGCAAACCTTATAGTATTTCTGGTTATGCAAACAATCGATAATTCTATGCAGATGATATGGACCGGAAATGTATTTGGCGGGAGAATTAAAATAAGAAACAGGGGAGAGAAAAAGGTTCCTGCATATATTGCCCAGGGACAGAAAGTGATGGAAAATTACGCAAAAAAAGTGCATGGAATTCCACAGAATATAATATTAGAGATATTTTTAAACCGACCTACCACAGCACATATTATTGGAGGATGTCCTATGTCAGACTCAGCCGAATCGGGGGTGGTTAACGAAAAATTTGAAGTTCATGGCTATGACAACATGTATATTATTGATGGTTCGGTAATTCAGGGAAACCTTGGTATGAATCCCGCGTATACAATCACCGCGATAGCTGAGTATGCCATGGATCAAATTCCCGGAAAGCCGGGGAACAGGACAATTTCAGTACTGGAACAAATGAAAATAATCAGTCGGCAGTCACGGGAAAAAAGGCAAAAGCTTGCCACGTGAAATGCGACGAAGGAGCATATTTCACTGTGGGCAGTCGGCAGTCCACAGTCGGCAAAAATGAAAATAACAATAAATATTTTATCATTCCAAACTTATGACACTGAATAGTTACTAATCAAAAGTTCAATGGAAGCTTCAGAAATACAATCATTAATAAAAAATCAAAGGAAATTTTTCCTGTCTCAGGAAACAAAAAACATTGATTTCAGGATCAATAATCTGAAGAAATTACTGAAAACTGTACAAGCTTATGAAAACCGTATATGTAAAGCATTATACCTTGATATGCATAAGCCGGAATTCGAAGCTTATACGGAAGTGGGTCTTGTTATTCAGGAATTAAAATTACATATCCGGAAACTTAAAAAATGGGCTAAACCGAAAAGAGTCAGAACACCGTTGGTCCATTTTTTATCCAAAAGCTATTATTATCCTGAACCATATGGGAGAGTATTGATCTTTTCTCCGTGGAACTATCCGTTCCAGTTATTGATGATCCCTCTTATAGGCGCGATATCAGCAGGGAATTGTGCTTTGTTAAAAGCTTCACGAAGAGCGCCGCATACAGCCGATGTGATAAACGAAATTACAAGCTCAAATTTTGATCCCGGCTATATAGCTTTCATAAAAGGAGGCAATGAAATTAACCGTGTGCTTCTTGAGTCGAAATTCGATTATATCTTTTTTACGGGAAGTGTCAGGGTAGGCAAAAGGATTATGGAAGCCGCCTCGAAAAACCTAACTCCTGTTTCTCTTGAGCTGGGAGGGAAAAATCCCTGTATAGTATGTAAAGATGCTGATATTGATATGGCTGCGAAAAGAATTACCTGGAGTAAATTCTATAATGCGGGACAAACATGTGTTGCCCCCGATTATTTATTGGTGCAAAAGGATATTAAAGAGAAATTGCTTAATAAAATTAAATTTTTTATTGCTGAATTCTATGGGAAAAAGCCCTCGGAAAGCCCGGATTATGCAAGAATAATTAACGCAGCTAATGTTGAAAGACTGGAGAGATTAATGAGATCAGGAAATATTATCAGCGGGGGGAACACTAATATTTCGGAAAATTATGTCGCACCAACACTTATCGACAATGTGAACCCCGGAGATCTGATTATGCAGGAAGAAATTTTCGGACCCATTTTGCCTGTTATTGAATATAACAATATTGATGAAATTTTCCCGCTGATAAACAATAATCCCAAACCGCTATCATTATATATCTTCTCGAAAAGCCGGAAACTCCAAAAATATATTCTTAGCAGAACCTCTTCAGGTAACGGTGCTATAAACGATGCTGTTATCCAGTTCAGTAATCCATATTTACCCTATGGAGGAGTTGGTGAAAGCGGCATGGGAAGGTATCATGGGAAAAGTACATTTGACACTTTTTCAAACTATAGGGCAATCATGAAAAAATCAAACCTTCTTGATATTTCCCTCAGGTATCCTCCCTATACAAAAAGGAAAACTAAAATTCTTAAAAAATTCCTTGGTTAACATGAGTACAATGATCCTTCATGATCGTTGCTTCCACAAAATTAATTCAAAGGAAATTAATAAAAATAGCACCATGCTTCAGCATGGTGTTCTGAGGCAGGTATGCGATTGAAATAGTGCGCTTTAGCGTACTTTTTCCATGGAATTAGTCCTTATTTAAATCTGAATGTGAATTGTTGTTTACCAAATCAGGTATATAAGGTTCATATGTGAATAAAATTATATGTTAGTTGTTGTCGTTTTTTGAATTTGAAAGTCAGCTGAAGCTGACTAATATATTTTTGCAACTTGCTTATTTACATCATACTGAAGTATGGTGCTGGTTTTATAAATAACTGTTTCTATGATAATCGGCGCACTCCGGCAGGTCCGTAATTTAAGTTAATATGTTTGCCAGACTAATACTTATTCCGGTTTATAGCAAATCCAAAAATGTTCATCTCAAACAGGAATTTTATTTCATAGGCATCTATATATGGCATATATGCATATTCTATCCCCATGCTAACGGGAAATGGAATACGTAAGAAATGAACATCCGCCATCAAACCACCTCCAATAGACAAATATTCCTGACGGTACTTATTAAAAGTTCTGTTTAGCAGGTCATGATTTCGTTTTCCGGCAGCATAATCCAGAAAAATACTTCCTCTGAATCGCTTCAGATAAGCCAATGTAAACAGGTTAAGATCAGGATATAAAAGAGGAACAGAATACTCAGCTGTGAAAGCATTCAACTCCTCGGAAATTGTGTGGTAATACCCCCTGGGGAAATTAAGGGTGTTGTAAAAAAAAAACTTTTTTGGGTTTTGCTTTTCTGTTCCGATTTTTAATTTTAATCCGTCATGTCTTAGAAACCCGGGAAAATAAAACACTGACCGGAATAAAAAATCATTACCATAGTTCACCTGATCAAAGGGAGTATGCAGGAAATTCATATCAAATACCTGTCCCCAGCGTGGCTGAAAATCCCGATGCGATAATTTTAGCAGGTTGGAATAGTACAAACGATAATTCAGAAGCATCCGGCCTTTTTCGTAAACCTGCTTTTCACCGTTATATAAAAAACTGTTGGTGTATTTTACTCCGAAAGAAGGATTGAAAAATTTACTGAAGCGATTATGAGTTAAATTCAGGGGTAAGTAAATCTTTGACCTGAGATCAATTCTTTTTGAATAATTTTCGGGAAGCGGGATTTCAACCGAATCCCGGAAGATCACAGGTGTCCCGCCATAGTCTGCCGAAAGCTCAATAACCGGATACCATCCTTTATAGGTGAGTTTTGAATGCAGATAGTGCCGGTTATTCTTGTATTCATATCCGAGGGTTGTAATTGTGGTGCTTAGATTATCCTGGCTGAGCAGGGTAAATCCGGGCGAGATAGCCGGATCTGTGAGATTAAAATTATCAAGATCAAAATAGAAGGGCATCCAGCTATGGAAATTCAGCAGATGCAATCCTTTATGATAAGTAGTAATATTGTGTTCGGTTTCAGGGATACTGTCCGGATTAAATATGAATCTCCCCTTTTTTGAAGGCGTTTTGTAAAACCCGGATGCTTTCTTGTCTGAAAAGAGGTACGGATCAGGTAATTTATCAGGATCAAAAACCATTTCGCCAATATTGTACCCGTATGATGAGTAATCAGAGAATGCGATGCGGGACCTGTCAGGCGAAACTGACACATCGAATGCACCAAATCTCGAAGATGTGATCTGATGTGTCTCCATAGTATTCTTGTTGAGAGCATAAATATTGTCTGTCCCGGAAAAGGTAGCGTGAAAAAGAATATAATCCTCAAGGGGAACAATATTCATAATGTCATCAAATCCCGGTTCTGTCCATGTTTTCCATGTTTGAGATTCAGGATCAACTTCGCGAATGCTTTTGCCATTTTTAGATATTACAATAATATAAATATGTCCGTCGCTTTCCGACCAGGTTGGAATTAATGGGGTTAAGCCCTTTGATATTTCGATTTTTTGAATAGTTCTCCCGTATTGTGTATCCAAAATAACAAGTGACGCATCGTTTTCTTTGCTTATCTCAACTGTAACGATCTTTTTCCCATCAGATGATATTGCAGGGCTGAAGTACCTGTTTCTGTTGGTAAGCCTGGTTTCAGTGGAGGTAGTAAGGTCAAATATTTTAATATCGGAATAACTACGGTTTCCCCATCTGGGGTCCGGTATATTTTCCGACCAAACGATCTTGTTTGCTCCTGCTGAAAGTCTGACAGATTTATAATATCCGGGCTTATGCAATGTTTTTTCTTCTCCGGTTCGGAGATTTATAGTAACAAATTCTTTAATATGATCAAATCCTGATTTTTCAGCAATAATTATACTGTCATTGAGATATTGCGGGAAACGGTAACTTGTGTATGACCTGGGCTTTGATTTGTTTATTGTGTCAAATTCAGTAAAACGGATATGAGATTCCTGTTTTTCCCACTTTTCGTGGAGATAGTTAAAGGTTTCATTATAAAGATCTTTGTTTAAAAGTCCGGTTTGTTTTTTCAAACTGAATTGTAAAGGATACAGGGTGTAAGGATTTCTTCCAACGAAGTTAATGGAACTATCCCATAAACTATCCCCGAATTTTTGTCTCGAATAAGCAATCATCTGATAACCGTATTGATAATAGTCGGGAGTATAGTTTTTAAAAGATTCAAAGAACATTTTATCATAGCTATAGAATTGATCTTTTTCAAGCGAAATCGCCTTTAATTTCATTTCGAATGAAGGCAAGCTGCCTCTGCCCGACCGGCTTAAGAATGTCTCGCTTACTACCGCATCACCCTCAAGGAACCAGAATGGAAGCATGCCGGAAACACCCCCAACAGCCTGTTCTCCGAGAATATACGAGAAAAAACGGGTAAAACCCTGGTTCAGCTTATCAACCTGGACAACATGCCTCAATTCATGAAGAACCAGCTGTTCAAGAGACTCCTGGTGATAGGAACCCGGATCGGGAACAGGGTACAACTCTATTCTTTTCGGAGCCCATGAAACAAATCCGTTTGACACGATAGAATGATTATGAACGATAACAGGAATTTTGGAGGGCTGATGTCCGAGTTGTTCAGATACATGTTTGAAGGAATATTCGAGAATATTTGTTAATCTTTGTGCCTCTTTTGAATAACTTTCAGGAAACAGGAGGTGAAAATGCTCTGTATTAATTTCTTTCCAATGGATTGAGGCCGGATCCTGACCTTTTACATAATATTGAGCTTGTAATGCTCCTGCCGTGAAAAAGGATATAAGAAGAAGGGGGATAAAATTTTTCATTGATACTGACGATAAAAATTTCTCACAAAAATAGTAAATTCAGATTTTATAAAAGATGCATAGAGAAAAAGTATTAAATTCGCTGACAGAATTTGCGATTTTATTTTGCGTAACTAATTATTACTTAAAGTGAAATAAAGTTAAGTAATGCGAGTAAGGAGGAAGAATGAGTTCAAGGTTCAAAGTTCAAGGGTGAAACAGGGTTCTGGGAGCTGGTTTCACGACTCACGATTCTTCAATTTTAGACATTTTAGGCATTTCTTAATTTTAGGCACTTCAAACTTTAGGCATTTCTTCTATAATTACTAAAAATGAAGAACTTCAAAATATATAACAGAACCCTGGGATGGATAACTTTTCTGATAGCCCTGGTTGTTTACCTTATGACTATTGAACCAACCACCAGCTTATGGGATTGTGGTGAATTCATTGCTTCGGCTTTTAAACTTGAAGTTGGTCATCCGCCGGGAGCCCCACTTCATATGATCATGGCGCGCGTGGCATCTTTGTTTGCCGGCAGTAATGTAGAGAATGCCGCAAAGATGATAAATGCACTGTCGGCCTTCGCAAGCGCCTTTACGATCATGTTCCTTTTCTGGACGATAACACATTTGGCTGTTAAAATATTTAACAGGGATAAGGAAATAACCAATGGCAATATGATTGCTATCCTTGCAAGCGGTCTGGTAGGGGCGCTTGCCTATACTTTTTCCGATACATTCTGGTTCTCAGCTGTTGAAGGAGAAGTATATGGAACTTCTTCACTTTTTACTGCTGTTGTATTCTGGGCAATTCTGAAATGGGAGAATGTTGCTGATGAGAAATATGCTGACAGATGGCTTATACTCATTGCTTATTTAATGGGATTGTCTATAGGTGTGCACCTGCTCAACCTGCTTGCTATTCCGGCAATTGTCCTGGTATATTATTTCAGGAAACACAGTTTCAGTGTAAAAGGATTCACTGTTGTCCTGATGGTTTCTGTTGTGTTGATAGCTATTATTATGTGGGGTATCATCCCTGGAATTTGTAAAACCTCTTCACAGTTTGAGCTTTTATTTGTAAATACTTTCGGCTTATTTTATAATTCAGGGGTTCTGGTACATTTTATATTTTTGGTTTTTTCACTTATTCTTGCCATTTACTATACCCATTTCAGGAAAAAATCAGAAATTGAAACTGCCGTTTTTTCCATCATTGCAATAACCCTGTTAGGTGTTCCGTTTCTTGGCAGTACGTTTTTCGTAAATCTGGTGTTATGGCTTATTGTATCAGGGGTTGTATATTACCTGGCACATACTAATAAAGTAATACTGAATACCATTTTAACAAGTGCTGCCGTCATTTTGATTGGATACTCCTCTTTTGCAATGATCGTTATCAGGTCGCAGGCTGACCCTCCGATAGATGAAAACAATCCGGAAAATGTCTTTTCATTGCTTTACTACCTCAACAGGGAACAGTATGGTTCCAGTCCCTTGTTGTATGGTCAGTATTATAATGCTCCAACTGAAGCAATAGAGAATGGTAAACCCACTTACAGGCCGAGGAACGGTAAATATGAAATAATAAAATACTCTCCGGAAGTTATTTATGATGATCGTTTTATGACTTTTTTCCCACGAATGTGGAGTCCTCAATCTGACCATAAAGTCCAGTACAGGAAATGGGGGAAGATAAAAGGGACGCCTGTGAAAATCACCGATGGATCAGGGGAAACGAAAACTATCTATAAACCAACCTTTGTTGAAAATATCAGGTTTTTTATCAATTACCAGGTCGGACATATGTACTTGCGTTATTTTATGTGGAATTTCTCCGGACGGCAAAATGATATTCAGGGACATGGAGGTCCGTTAAAAGGGAACTGGCTTACCGGGATCGATTTCCTGGATGAGATACGCCTGGGTCCACAGGATGATCTGCCTGAAAGTATGGATACCCCATCCAGGAATGAATATTTGATGTTACCCTTACTGCTTGGTTTGATGGGATTTTTATACCAGCTTCAGCGGGATAAGAAAAACTCTTTGGTCACATCGCTTCTGTTCCTGATGACAGGTTTAGCTATCGTCATTTATCTCAACCAATATCCAAATCAGCCACGGGAAAGGGATTATGCATATGCCGGTTCTTTCTATGTTTTTACCATTTGGATTGGGCTGGGTGTTCTGGCTTTTTATGATATCCTGAAAAAATATATTCCCGGCAGCGCCGGAGCCATAATAACCGGTTTGGCATGGTTAATACTGGTTCCGGGAATATTGGCACGTGAAAACTGGGATGACCACGACCGTTCAGGAAAATATGTTGCAAGAGATATTGCATATAACTATCTGAATTCATGTGCCCCAAATGCCATTCTGTTTACAAATGGCGATAATGACACTTTTCCCCTGTGGTATGCGCAGGAAGTTGAAGGGATCCGCACCGATGTTCGTGTCGTGAACATGATGTTGTACAATACGGATTGGTATATCGATCAGATGAAAAGGAAAGCATATGAGTCTGAAGCACTTCCTCTCTCATTGCCACTGAAAAAATATCAGGATGGTACAAATAACCAGGTATTTATTATTGAACGGATCGATGAGTTTACAGAAATCGGTAAGATCATTGATTTTGTGAGGAATGATAGCAGAGGAACAAAAATAAGAACCAGGGATAACGAGTGGATCGATTATATTCCGACAAAAAATTTCCGTATTCCTGTTAATAAAGAGAGAGTTCTTTCGAATGGCACTGTTGCTCAGGAAGATGCGGATAAAATTGTACCGCATATTGATATAACTATTAACAAAAACTATATTTTGAAAAGCCAGTTGATGCTGATTGATTTTCTTGCTCAGAACGACTGGGATCGCCCTGTGTATTTTGTAACCGGAGGAACCGAAGATGCCATTGGGTTAGAGGACTATTTTCAGCTTGAAGGATTTGCATACCGCCTGGTTCCAATAAAAACAGAAAAAAGGGGCATAGTTGATTATGGTCGTATAAATCAGGATGTTATGTATGATAACCTGATGAATAAATTCAAGTGGGGCAGAATAAACGAACCGGATGTTTACCTGGATTACTATTCACGCAGGACATTATTAGTTATGAAGGTGAGGAATAATTTTGTGCGTCTTGCAAAATCCTTAATTTCAGAAGGGAAAAAGGACTCTGCAGTTGTAGTTCTTGATCGTTGTGTTGAGCTGATACCAAACGAAAAATTACCCATTGGCATATTTACCACCGGATTGGTTGAAGGTTATTATTTGGCGGGAGCAAAAGAGAAAGCTGATAGTCTTGCAGAGGTTTTGTTTTCCATAGTCACTGAAGATCTTGAATTTTATTATGCAATGGGAGTTGAATTTCAGGATGCAATTAGATATGAAAAAAGTTTATCATTGCAAATTCTTCAGGACCTTCTCAGATTCACAGGCAAATATGAAAAAGGAGAATTACAGAAAAAAGTTGAGCAGGAGTTTGGGAAATATTACCAGCTTTACCAGGGTGTTGGAGAATAGCTTATATTATGGTAATCAGACCTTGAGTGATCATCTTGCTTTTGTGCAGTGTGATTCGCTTAATTATTCCAAATTAAATTAATTTATCAATACTTTATTATTCAATGCCCGGTTTCTCCCTGATAGTCTCCGGAAGGGCATCCTTATGTGCCATGATATTGATGGTTTTTAAAAGCACAAATATCTTTCTTTCTCTTCCATATCATCCCGCCCTTTTCAGGTACTATTGCAATACCATTTTTTGCACTTGGGAAATCAGCCAACCGGATGATCGGCAAATTGGAAGAAGGAAGGTATGAGAAAAAACAGATCAATTGATCTGGTTCTGATGGATATACGTATGTCTGACATGAATGGAATAGAAGCCTTTCATGAAATACGAACTTTTATCCTGCAATGTTATTTTGATGGATTAGCAGTATATGAATGTTGATTTTCCCGGACCTGGTCTT
This sequence comes from Bacteroidota bacterium, assembly GCA_022561875.1. GTDB lineage: Bacteria > Bacteroidota > Bacteroidia > Bacteroidales > VadinHA17 > JADFUQ01. The sequence goes on from JADFQJ010000003.1 coordinate 81,377, forward strand.
TCTCAAAAAAGCGTGTGATTAAATTGAGTAGTTGTTTGGGAAGCAGTGGCTTGAACAGGAATTCATCACACCCTGCCATAAAACACTTTTCCTGAATATCCCTGGAGACATAGGCAGTGACAGCAATAACCGGAATATTCTTACGAATCTTTTTTATTTCCCTGGTGGCTTCGATACCGGTAACAAAAGGGACCAAAATATCCATAATTACCAGATCGATATTGTTTGAAGGATTAGTGCAGTAATTGACTGCCTCGCGACCGTCTTTTATCCAGTGGATACTTGCCCGGGTCTTTTTCAGTATAGTTTCGAAATACCGGAAGTTTGAAACATCGTCTTCTACAATAACAATGTTCTTGTTTTTCCAGTTGAATGAGAGATCAAAATTTCCCAAGACGCTTATTAAATAATTCGATTAAATTAAAAAGCTAAGTTATTAAGTTTACCAGAGTAAAAACAGAGTGGCAAAAAATAGTTTTCAACAAATTTATTAACAAATCTGACAATGAATAACTTTATTGCATATTTATTTTGAATAAGAATCATATAGATGCTCATATAACATAAAATCAACAATATATGGATGATCAATATTAATTGTTGAAAAGTCAGAAGAAGACCTGCTTGAAATTGACCGGGGACCAGCAGGAATTATTAAAACCGGCAACAACAAGTTATTATAGATCAGAACATATGTTTCAGAATAATATTGAACAAAAAATATTTTCAGGCATTTTTTTAAGAAATACAGAATATTTTATTTTCTTGACGGCTAATTATAAATTAATTCTTTATGAAAATATCCAGGAGATTTTTTTTAGGTCTGTTTTCTGCCGGATTTTTCGGCCTTGGATTGAAAGCCAATATTAGTTTTGGAGTGAAGCCTTCTCTTCTTAATGTTAATAAATTTAAACTGGGTAGAACAGGGATATCAGTAACACCTTTAGCTTTTGGCGCTTCACGAACCCAGGAATCCGGATTACTAAAAGCCGCACTTGATTCGGGAATGAATTTCTTAGACACCGGCCGTTCATATGCTGCCGGGCAGAATGAAGTGATGGTTGGAAAGACAATAAAAGAAATGCGGAAACAGGTTGTTATTCAATCAAAAGTCAGGGTCCCTTTTAAACCAGGAGAGAAAGACGAGATTACCAGGCATTTACAGAAAGAACTGGAAATAAGTTTGAAAGCTTTGCAAACAGATTTCATTGATATTCTCTTATACCACGGCGCCACGAATGAGGATCTGTTATTTGACAAATCGGTCATAGACTTTTTCAGGTCTGCCAAAGAGAAAGGATTGATCCGGGCTCATGGTTTCTCGACACACAGTAATCAGGTAGAGTTGATAAAAGCTAATAACAGGCAAGGATTCTATGATGTTGTAATGGTACCGGTAAACCCACATGGAGCATTTGTCCATTCCAACTCCGGTTGGGAAACCTCCTGGGATCAGGGAGCATTATTTACCGAGCTTCGTGAAGCCAGAAAGAATGGTGTTGGTGTATTGGCAATGAAAACCTGTTCCGGAGGGCCATTTGCTTATGATAAGCCGGGTCAACCTACTTTCCCCGGAGCTATACGCTGGGTGATCGATCAACCCGAAGTGGATTGTGCAGTAGCAGCTATGGCGAATTTCAAAGAAATTGCGGAAAACACAGGAATATTTGAGGGTTAGTTTGGTAAGAGAAGCGAAATGAAGGATCTCCGGCCAATTGGTAAGTCTGCCCGGTTTATCAATTCAGGTTTTCATCCATAAAATTTGTCTTTTGTCGGGCAGTCGTCTACTTTTCTCTGACAAGCACGGATTTCATTTGATTATTTTATCATTGTAAGGATCATTTTGAATTTTTCCTTCGCTTCTACTGCGTGAGGTATATTAGCCGGCATGATAATTGAGTCCCCGGCATTAAGTTCATATGGTTTCCCCTCAATTATAATGGCTGCTTCACCTTCAACAACCTGAACCAATGCGTCGAACGGCGCAGTATGTTCGCTTAAGCTTTCTCCTTTGTCAAAAGCAAACAGGGAAATGTTTCCTGTATCCTTTTTTATCACATTTTTACTCACAATTCCACCAGAAGAATATTCCACTTTGGCAGGAAATGAAAAAATGCTGCTTGTTTCAAAATAAATGTTTGACATAATATATAATCTTTTAGTTTAGAAAAATTTGTAATTTATTTGCTCATTAAATTTTGTACAGAGCTTGTTGAGGGTCGGCAATCTGGTCTTCAACATTTTCAATCCCAACCGATAGTCTGACCAAACCGTTGGTAACACCCGCTTTTAATTTTTCCTCCCCGGGCATTCCTGAATGTGTCATAGAAGCAGGTCGGTTGTAGCCCCACCAGGACTCGAACCTGAATCTGAAGTTTAGGAAACTTCCGTTCTATCCCTTGAACTATGGGGCCGTTATAGGATCGGGATTTTGGCGGGAACAAAGATAACGGATTTTGAGCTTATGTCAAAAACAGAGATTATACTCGTTAACAAAAAAAAACGCCTGTTGCTATTTTTACCAGCTTGCAATTGTTATTTTTGTTAAAATATAAAAAGATGAATTACCTTGACCTGATACTTGCTATTCCCCTGGTATGGGGTGTTTTTGTTGGTTTTAAAAACGGACTGATCATTGAAGCAGCTTCTCTTGCAGCTCTGGTACTTGGAATTTTTGGAGCGATACATTTTTCCGACCTTACTGCAGGTTTCCTTGTTGAAAATCTTAATGTAACAACTCAGTATATCAATCTGATAGCTTTTGCCGTTACCTTTGTCGGAATAGTGATACTTGTTCATCTGCTTGCTAAAATGGTAGACAAACTGGTAAAAGCTGTTGCACTTGGTTTTGTAAACAGGCTCCTGGGCATGGTGTTTGGTTTGATAAAATATGCTTTTATTATAAGTATAATTCTTGTCATTATTAATGCCGTTAACAGCAATATGACATTCATTTCGAAGAAAAAAATCGAAAAATCAATTCTTTTTAAGCCATTATCCGACTTTGCCCCGGGCATCTTCCCTTATCTTGATTTTCAGGAGATAAAGAAGGGAATTAAGGATTTTAAGGATGAAAAGAATACGCCTGTATTGGAGTTATAATAAAGAAAAAAGTAACTAATCAAACTTAAGACACGGAATAGTCATAGAAAAAAAAATAAATGGATTTTATTGAAGAGTTGAAATGGAGGGGCATGATTCATGATATGATGCCCGGAACGGATGAGCAGTTAAAAAAGGAAATGACAACTGCCTATATTGGATTCGATCCTTCCTCTGATTCATTGCATATAGGTAATCTTGTTGGAATTATGATCTTGCAGCAATTCCAGCGGGCAGGACATAAACCTCTTGTGCTTATTGGTGGCGCTACAGGTATGATAGGTGATCCTTCAGGGAAGTCGCAGGAGAGAAACCTGCTTGATGAAAAGGAATTGCGTCATAATCAGGAGGCTATAAGAAAGCAACTTGAAAAATTTTTCGATTTTGATACGGAAAAGCCCAACGCTGCCGAAGTGGTGAATAACTACGATTGGATGAAAACATTCAGCTTTCTGGAATTTATTCGTGATATAGGGAAACATCTTACTGTTAATTATTTGATAGCAAAAGAATCGGTAAAAAAACGTCTCGATCCGGAAACCGGGTCTGGAATGTCTTTCACAGAGTTTTCATACCAGTTGGTTCAGGGATATGATTTCCTGCATCTTTACAAGGAAAAGAGCTGCAAACTGCAGATGGGAGGATCAGACCAGTGGGGAAATATTGTTACAGGTACTGAACTGATCCGGCGAAAGGAGCAAGGCGAAGCTTTTGCACTGACAAGTCCGCTTATTACCAAATCCGACGGAGGAAAATTTGGAAAAACAGAAGCTGGAAATGTATGGCTCGATCCCCGGAAAACTTCACCATATAAATTTTACCAGTTCTGGCTGAATGTGTCTGATGAAGATGCAAAAAAATATATCAGGATATTTACATTATTGCCACAGGAAGAGATATTTGCTTTAATTAAAGAACACAAAGAAGCACCGCATGAACGGTTGCTTCAAAAAACCCTTGCAAGAGTGGTGACAATAATGGTTCATTCCGAAGATGATTATAAAACTGCAGTTGAGGCATCCGGCATATTATTTGGTAAAACTACTGCTGAACAATTACAAAAACTGGACGAAAGTACTTTCCTTTCGGTATTTGAAGGGGTACCGGCTTTTGAAATCAGCAGCAGAGAAATAAGTTCCGGAATTGGTCTTACAAAACTTTTAGCGGAAAAAACTCAGGTTTTTCAATCCAAGGGAGAAATGAGAAGATTTGTAAAAGGAGGCGGATTGAGCCTGAATAAGAAAAAAATAACAGATCCTGAAGTTAATATCTCTCTTTCAGACCTGATCAATAATAAATATTTACTGGTGCAGAAAGGCAGGAAGAATTATTTCCTGCTTAAAGTAATTTTCTGAATATACTTTTTCTACCTCTGTTACGTTAAAAAAATATATTATGAGTCCAGGGCTTGCTCCGGGGTTTATTAATATTTAATTTTAAAAAATTCCACAATGAAAAAACCAACCGAAGCAGATTTGAATTTCAAAACTACCAATCTGCTTCTTTTCATGTTCAACAAAAGGAAACCACTTATTATCATTTCAATTCTTGCTTTTGCAGTATCGGTTTTGGTTTCTTTACTTATTACGCCACGTTTTCGTTCAACAGTAATTCTTTTCCCGGCCTCCTTAACATCGGTTTCCAGGGCACTGATTTCAACATCAGGAAGTTACGAAGAAAAAGGCATTCTTCAATTCGGGGAAGAAGAAGAAACTGAAAAACTTCTGCAAATTCTTTATTCAGATGAGATAAGGGATTTCCTGGTTGCCAAGTATGATCTGTTTGACCATTATGATATAGATCCCGGCTCAAAATATCGATATACGCAATTATATAACCGGATGAAAGAGAACATCTCATTCAGAAAAACTGAATATATGTCCATTGAGATAGAGGTATTGGATACTGACCCTGTAATTGCTGCCGGTATGGGCAATGATATTGCAGCTATGCTTGATTCAACAATAAACAGGATGAGAAAAAGAAGAGCCATGGCGGCATATAAGATAGTCAGAAAAGAATATTTTGCACTTCAGAAAGATATTAAGGAAATTGAAGATTCGCTGAGACAAATCGGGGAACAGGGAGTTTATGATTTTGAGTCACAGTCAGCCGGTTTGAATGAAGCGTATTTGAAAGCCGTTTCCGAGGGTAATACTTTTCTGACCAATAAACTTGAAGAGCAAATTAAAAAGCTTGGGAAATATGGAGCGACATATCTTTTTTTGAAAGAATTTCTTGAGAATGAAAGTGCCCGGCTCAGCGACCTGAAAGAGAAATATGTTCAGGCTAAAGTGGATTTGGAGCAGAACCTGCCACACACATTTATTGTGAATGATGCAAAGGTGGCTGAGAAAAAAGCTTATCCCCGGAGGTCATTGATTGTTATTACTTCTACAATGTCTGCTTTCCTTCTGACACTTTTACTATTAATAGCAGCAGAATCAGTTCGCAGTGAACAATCGTAAATATGATCCGCCTTTCTGAATATTCAAAACGAAATTTGTGGATATACCTGGCTTCCGCCCTGTTTGTAATAGTTAACGGATTACTGGTATATAATGAGGTTTATATTTTAAATCTGTTGCCTTTTGTTTTATTGTTTTTGCTGCTTGCTTTCCTTGCGCTTGATAAGCTTTTTCTGGTTATTGTTTTCCTGACCCCGCTGTCTGTTCCTATGGCAGAAATTATCTCAGGATTGTCGGTAAATCTTTACCTTCCGACTGAGCCATTATTATTTGGAGCGATGATTCTGTTTGTTTTCAAACTGGGTTATGAAAAACAGGTTGACCTGAAAATTTTCACACATCCCGTCTCACTGGCAATCTATTTAAATCTGATCTGGATATTGATCACCTCTGTTACCAGCACTATGCCTTTTGTCTCTTTTAAATTTCTTTTTGCCAGATTGTGGTTTGTAACCGGATACTTTTTCCTTGCAACCTACTGTTTTAAAAAACCGGAAAATATTAAATGGTTTTTCAGGGCTTATCTGGCAGGGCTCTCTCTGGTTATCATATATACATTAATTAATCATTCCAGGGTCGGATTGATCAATCAGGAAGCTGCTCACTCGGCTGTACATCCTTTTTATAATGATCACACCGCATATGGTGCTGCTCTTGCAATGTATATTCCGGTTATTGTTGCTTTTGTTTTTTCACTTGGCAAAAAAGGATCCTTGTATAAGGTGCAATGGATATTATTACTGGCGCTTTTTTCATTTGCCATGGTTTTTTCATATACACGGGCAGGATGGATAAGCCTGGCAGGTGCGTTTGTTATTTATTTACTTATAAAGTTCAGAGTAAGAATAAGTTTGCTGGTATTTGCAATTGTAATACTGATAGCAGCCGGATACCTGTTCAGAAGCAATATCCTGATGGAGTTGGAAAAAAACAGGCAGGATTCATCTGCTAACCTTGCTGAGCATATACAATCTATTTCTAATATCACTTCAGATGCATCTAATCTTGAAAGGATCAACCGTTGGAAATCTGCTTTCCGGATGTTCAATGAAAGACCGGTTTTCGGCTGGGGACCGGGAACTTATATGTTCCTTTATGCACCGTATCAACAATCAGGCGAGAAAACAATAATCAGCACTAATTTTGGAGATTTGGGCAATGCACACAGCGAGTATATCGGTCCGCTGGCAGAATCGGGAGCCATGGGCACAATATCATTTTTAGTGATAGTTATGGCGGTAATAATTACCGGTATACGAGTCTGGCGTAATCTTAAGGGAACATGGAGCGGATCGCTGGCCCTTGGGACTTTGATTGGTTTGACAACATACTTCCTTCATGGACTGGTGAATAATTTCCTTGACACTGATAAAGCATCGGCCCCATTCTGGGGATTTATAGCTATTCTTGTTGTGCTGGATATATATGGGAAAAAATCCGGAAAAAAACCCTTCACAGGGAAATTTTCAGTAATTAAATAAAAAACTCGACTCCGATGATGGAGATATCATCGAACAGTCTGTCATTTCCATCCGGTATATTCTGACTCTCTATTACCTGATTAATATTTTTATCAATCCGGTCATTATTGGAGATATATTTCTCTATAATACGTGTGCCAATTTCTTTACCATTTTCATCCGGCAGTTCTGACAAACCATCGGTATAACAAAAGATTTTTGAATGTTCACGGATAGTTATAAACTTTTTGTTTATAACTGGAATTTCATCTAACATTCCCATCCCCACACAGTTGCTTTCAAGCAGGATGGTTTTTTTCGAGTCGATAAAGTATAAAACAGGGGGGTTATGAGCTGCGTTAATATATTCAAGTTTGTGAGTTTGAAAATTATATCTGGCAACGAATAATGTAATAAACTTTTCTCCCTGGGCGCTTTTTGTTACACGCTCATTCAACTGTTTAACAAGAGATTCCAGGCGGATCTCATAAGTAAACAAACCCCTCATATTGGCCTGAAAATTAGCCATTAACAAAGCAGCCGAGATACCTTTTCCCGACACATCGGCAATACAAAACCCAATATCATTCTTACTCAGGAATATACAATCGTAATAATCACCACCGATATCATAGTGAGGATGATAAAACCCGGTGGTAAATACATTTTTGTTCTGTGGGAGGTGTACATTGTCTGGTATAAGAAGGTTCTGCATTTTGGAGGCCAGTTCCATCTCTTTTTTAAGAGCTTCCTGCCGGAGACTTTCGTTAAAAAGCCTTATGTTTTCAATAGCAACCAAAATTATATTCGAGAGGGTCTGGATGAAGTGCAGATGTTTTATTGCAGGACTCATCCCATCTGCCTCTTCATCAATATCACCGATAAGAACATATGCCAGGGGTTCATTTTTGTTAAAAACAGGAATAATAATATCAAAAGCGCTTAATTTATTCTCTTCCGAAGCAGGGACAAAAGTAATTTCCTTATGTTCCAACAGGTCATTTTCAACACTAATATTCTCATAGCTGCTTTTATTGCAACCTGAGCTTAAGATATTTTCCCACTTCTCGCTATATTTATATATCAGGATCTTCCCAATGTTCAGATCATGCCTGAGTAGTTTCTGATAACGCTCAAGCAACTCGTCTATAGTCAGATTTTCGTTTATGGCCCTTGTGATCTCCAGAATGGAGTTCAGTTTGAATTTTGACAGCTTCAATCTTTTTATGGATGCCCTTGTTGCCATATTTGAACGGATCCTGTTATTAATTCTTTGTAATTATTCAGTGCCTAAATAAAAAAGTGCCTTAAGTTTGAAATAGCTAAAATGCCTAAAGTTATAAATAAATAGCGCCTAAAATTTAAAATGACTAAATGACTAAATGCTAAAATGTCCAGAATGTTACGAGTTACGAGTTACGAGGTTCGGGTATTTGAACCTTTAACTTGTCTTCCTCCCTACTATTTACTACTTACTTCCTACTTCTTTCTTCACTCACCTCTCACCGCTTCTTCCTCTCCTTCCTCACCTTATTTTGCTCTTTCGGAGTATGATTTATCCCTTGTGTCGATTTTTATCTTGTTACCGGTATTTACAAACAGTGGCACCATGATGGTTGCTCCTGTTTCTACTTCCGCCGGTTTGAGTGAACTGGTTGAAGAAGTATCTCCTTTAACTCCCGGTTCGGTATATGTTACTTCCAGTATAATGAAGGAGGGTAACTCACAGGATATAGGTGTTTCAGTTTCATTGTGATACACGATCTCAACCTTCTGGCTTTCTTTAAGCAGATCCGGGCTGACTATGAGATCTTTCTGAATTGCAACCTGTTCAAATGTTTCTGTATGCATGAAATGATATCCCAGATCATCCTTATAAAGGAATTGGTAAGGTCGTCTTTCAATTCTTGCCACAGTAACCTTATGGCCTGAAGTAAAAGTATTTTCAATTACTTTACCGGTAGTGATACTTTTAAGTTTTGTTCTTACGAATGCAGGTCCTTTCCCCGGTTTGACATGCTGGAACTGGACAATAGAATATAGATCATTGTTGAATTCGATACAAAGCCCGTTTCTGAAATCTGAGGTTGTTGCCATGAATAACTATTTTTTATTAAGATACAAAATAATTCAAAAACAATGAATAATACAAGAAGATTTATGTAAAAAGACTTTTCAGACAGCCCTTAATGTCAGCGAACGCAGCGAGCCAATGACTCGAGCGACAGCGAATTAATGGCACGATTGTTAGCGAGCAGGTTTAATCAAACTTTCAAAGCTGTATTTAATTCCCTGATACCGGATGAGATCCATTTTTATTGACCCGATATAAATATCAAACCTGATTCTGACAGGCAGAAAATTTTTATCTTTTGAAAACCATATTGACATATCATTTTCAGTTTTAAAGAGTCTGCCTACTTCAGTAACCGGGTCAAAACGGTAACATTCCACTTTCCCGAGTTTTGTTCTAATAGTTTCTATTCCCTTATAACGAATATCAAGAGGGAATAATTCATCAGTGAAATAGGTTAAAATATGAATTATCTCTCCTTGATTAATATCATTAGGGAGGTAATATTTTCTCAGATAGAAAAAACCTGAAAGAATATCGTGTATGTTTTTTGGAACAACCTGAAGGCCTGAAGTCTGGCTGTAAACCAGGGATGAGTCGGTCCGGGATTCGTGGTCAAACAACACTTCATTGTATCTTTTGTATCTCCCTTCACTGATATTACGAATAGCTTTAACCGGCAGATCGGTGGATGGATCAATATAACTTTCATAAATATCCCGCACTTTATAAAGAACATCTGCAATACCTGTGGTTTTTGCATCAATTACAACATGATATGCCTTTTTACCTAAGATCGAATCATTGTTAATACTTAGAGACACTATTCCTCCATTGATAAAACCGTAATGAATAAGAAAGGTAAGGTTTTCCCCGGCCTGGTAAGGAGAATTGATAATGGTATTGTTCTCATTGTTAAAAGAGGAAATTACCGGCACAAAAAACAGGCAGGCTATTATGATACAGATTCTTTTCATCTAACGTTTTATTACTAAACTATTCAAAAAGCATACCTTAATGCTTTTAGCAAATATAGATAACAGTTCATTACATTCATAACTACTCAATAAAAGAAATGATTAAATGAGTGAATGACTTCAGAATTCATGTTTCATATTTCGGTTACAACTTATGCATATCCTTAAAGCATAAAAAGTATAAGGATTTTGCGAACGAAGTGAAGCCTCTTCTCTTCATCTCTCAGTCGCCCCCTCGCCCACTCTCTTCGTCTCTCTTCGACCCTCTTCGACCCTTTGACCTCTCTTACCTGTATATATTCTTTTTAGGTATTGTAGCAATAAAATCTTTAAGGTAGAATGGTTCGAAGTAAGCTGAGTCCTCAAAGTTTTTTTCTTTATATGCTCTGTTCGACAACGGGATCATGAAACGGGCGGATGGAAGTACACCATCTAAAAAAAAAGCGTTTCGGTGACTGAGAACGGGTTTACATTTTTCAGCCCCGGTACCAAAAAAAACCACTGGTTTTTCAGAAAGTATGTCTGAGTAGGTTTCTTTATCAATGATATTTGCTGATACGGGGCGGGTGATTTCGTTTTTATCGTTGTAGAATGCAGAAAAAACCTCCATTCTTCGGGCATCGATCATGGGACAGTACCATGTTTTTTCTTTAACAGACGGCATACGACAGGGATTCTTCGGGTGTGAGATTGCCCCTAAGGCAAGCGCCTGCAGTGTGCTTACTGAGATAAGGGGGATATCTGCACCATATGCAATTCCTTTGGCGGTTGAAACGCCTATACGGAGCCCTGTATATGATCCGGGACCTTTGCTTACTGAAACGGCATCAAGCTGAGTGGGTTTAAGATTGTTATTTTTAAGAATATCATCTATAAAAACAGCTAACATGGAGGCATGAGTTTTTTCCTGATAGCTCTCACGGATATCAATCAATTGTAACCCTGAAGAAAGGGCAACCGAGCACACATGAGTTGCCGTCTCGATGTTTAAAATCATGAATTATCTGTAAATAGAACTTGTATCGGGCTTATTTTTCCTTAAATAATTCCTTTTTTGTAACTATTTCAATTAGAGAGCTGTCGGCAAGTTTCCTGGAGATAGCATTATATGGAGCTATTACAACCTCATCCTCAAGAGACAACCCGGAAATTATTTCAATATAGTTGTTGTCCTGAATTCCGGTCTTAACTTCTGTTAACATTACATAATCATCGATTACTTTAAATATAACCACATCAGGTTCTTTATCAGCAACAACCAGATCGTCCTGCCCCTGCCCGATGGTATCAAGACGGGTTGTAACTGCCTGAATGGGAATTGTCAGAATATCATGTTTGGTTTCTGTCTGAATATCAACAGTTGCTGACATGCCGGGCAGGAACGGATTAGAATTTTCATCCAGCAGATCCTTGTATGATTTACGTAAGAGAAGGATCTTAACATTAAAGCTGGTAACCTGATCGGTTGCTATTCCGGTTGTTGTTGCAGAATTGGCGATCTCTGTTACAACCCCGTTGAAATCATGTTCCATATATGCATCAACCTCAACAATAGCGGTATCATTTATTTTTACCTTCATAATATCATTTTCATTTACTTCAACAACAACCTCCATTCTACTAAGGTCAGCTATCCTCATTAACTCAGTCCCACTCATCAATTCGGTACCTACAACCCGCTCTCCCTTTTCGATAAGAAGCGTTGAGATTGTACCGGCCATCGGTGCATAAATTGAGGTTTTATTGAGGTTCTCTTCTGCTTCCTTAAGAGAAGCCTCGGCGCTTTTCACTGTATATTTTGCTGCACTGAGATCAGCTTTAGCCATTTTGTATGAAGCTTCTGCAGATTCATAGTCTGATTCAGAGATAGTTTTTTGTTCCCAGAGTTTTTTATTCCTCTCGTATGAAAGGTTGCTTAAAACATATTGAGCTTCAACCTGGGCTAATCTGGCTTTGGCTGAGTTAAGTGAAGCTCGCACCCTGTTACGCATGGAAATATATGTGTCGGGTTTTATTTTCAGCAAGAGTTTCCCTTCTTTTACATATTCTCCTTCCTTGATATAAAGATATATGATCTCGCCTGAAACATCAGGTGTGATCCTTACTTCTGTTTCGGGTTGGATTTTACCATTGGCAGTAATGGTTTCTATGATAGTGCGTTTTTCTCCTTTTTCTACAGCAACTTCAAATGTTTCTTCTTTGCCAAACCATCCGGCTTTCTTTCCTATAACAGCAAGAATAACAACCAGAACGGTAATGACAATGACAATACGAAGGGTCTTATTAATTTTCATTTTTATTGGGGTTTTTATGTTATAAATTTATTTCTTTTCCTCGGTAAAAATCAAGCACTTTTACTTTAAAAATATATTCGTATTTGGCTTGCAACAGGTCTGATTGAGTTCTGGTAAGCTGGTTCTTTGAAGTCTGATAATCAATAGTGTTAACCAGGCCGACATTAAATTTTTGTTCTGTATATCTGAACGACTCTTTCATTGAAACCAGAGCCCGTTGAGTGGAATGAAATTTTTTCAGTGATGCCAGGGCATCAGCATATGCTTGCTGAATATCTTTATATAACATATTTTTTTGGTACTCAAGATTATACCGTGAACGCTGTATATCAAGACGGGCATTACTAATAGCCTGATTAACCTGCCATCCGTTGAAAATAGGGACTGACAAACTAAGTGAAAGTCCGTAATTAACGTTATCCCGCAACTGATCCATAAATGGGTATTCTGCATAAATTGGATCAAAAGTAACCGGGTCAATCCCCAAAAACTTCTGTCTGAAATCAGAATAACGGGTGTTGTATGAACCACCTAAACTTAACCGGGGGCTCCGTGCTCCTTTTGCAATATCAAGTCCCAATTCTGAACTTTCAAGCTGGAATTCGGCGCCTTTGATCTGAGGTTGAATTTTTATTGCTTCCCGGAAAACGATCACGACAGGTTCGATCAATTCAGTTTCCCCGGGTACCTGCAATTCCGGAACAATAATATCGAAATCACCCACACTGTCCAGCTCCAGTAGCTGAGTGAGGTTTAATATGGAAATATCAAGATAGTTGCCGGCATTAACAACCTGTAATTCTTCGGAAGCTGCCTGTGCCTGTACCTCCAGAAGGCTTCCCCGTGCAAGACTCCCGGCAGCAACAAGCTTAGATGTTCTTTCAATCTGCCCCATCGTTATATCATACTGGTTGTTAGCAATTTCCAGCAATTCTTTATTCAACAATATCTGAAGATATGCAAGGGCAATACTGAGTGATATATCATTTTTTATTTTTTCAACATCCTGGATGCTGGCCTGCAGGTCATATCTGTTTTTCTCAATGGTTTTCCGGTTTTGAAGCCCGTTAAACAAAGTTACTGAACTGTTAACCGAAAAATAATCGGACATTACTGTTACATTATCGGTAAAACTGTAGGTTGATTCATCCAGCGCCCTTCCGAACGAATAAGCATGTCCTGCACCGCCATTTAGTGAAGGAGCAAGATTATATTTTGATTGCTTTAATGCATTCATCTGAACGTCAGCAGCAATCTCCTGTTGTTTAACCTGAAGATTATGCTCGATGGCGTAAAGAACACATTCCTCAAGAGTCCATTTGTTTTCCTGCCCAAGAGAATTATATGCAACCATCAGAATACCGGCCAGTGTCAATACAATAATAGAAATAAGTTTTTTCATAAATCCGGTTTTTAAATAACTTTACAATAATAATATAAGACGAACAAAAGTAGTAATTAATTACAGTTTAAATTTGTATTGTTTAACACATTAATATGAGAGAGAAGACGGTTTATGTTGATAGAATTGGCAATGTATTATTCATTAAAAAGCCCCAAGTTAAGAATATAAACATCAGGTTGTATGCCGATGGCAGGGTAAAAGTATCTTTGCCGGTTTATTCATCCTATTCACAGGCCATAAAAGTTGTTAGAAAAAAGATTCCATGGATACTGAAACAAAAAAAAACACTCAGAGAACAGAATCAAGAACAACAGATTGTTATAAGTAGTGAAACCAGCCTTCCTTTCTTAAAACATAAGCTAAAATTCGTTCCGGTTAAAAACACCCGGATGAAAATGGAGATATATAATGGGACACTTAAAATTTTATACCCGCAGGGGATAGATATTATGGATAAACAAATTCAGGAGTTTATCCGTAAAGGAGTAACGGAAGTAATGAGAATAGAAGCCAAAGATTTTCTTCCGCGAAGAGTAGAGACACTTGCCCGTAAATATGGATTTAATTACAGGAGGGTGTTTATTAAAAATGCAAAAAGCTTGTGGGGAAGTTGTTCATCAAAGAAAAATATTAACCTGAACCTCAATTTAATCCGCCTTCCGGAAAGGTTACAGGATTATATTATTCTTCATGAGCTGGCACATACTGTGCATCGAAACCATGGACCGCAATTCTGGGGTCTTCTTGATAGCTACTTTGGGAATGCACGTTCATTGACTAAGGAGTTGAAGAGTTACAAGATTAATGAATTATGAAGGGAAGAGTGAGTCGTGAGTCGTGAAGAAGAAAGAAGCAGGGAGTCCACCAAAGAAATAATTTAGACATTTAGCACCTTTTATGTTATCTTTAAAAACTCAGTAAATTATATAATTCATTAATTAGAAAAGAGCTTAAAATGAGTAATAAAAATTCAAAATTCAGATCCGGAGTTCTGTTTGGTGATGAGGTGAAAGAGCTGTTTGATTATGCTAACAGTAATAATTTTGCTATTCCTGCTGTTAATGTTATCGGGACGGATTCAGTTAACGCCGTGTTGGAAACAGCCCGTGAGGTGAATTCGCCGGTAATTATTCAATTTTCAAATGGAGGAGCAATATTTTTTGCCGGGAAAGGGCTTTCTAATGTAAATGAAAAAGCAGCTGTTGCAGGGGCGGTATCAGGAGCACAACATATTCATGTTATGGCGGAACAGTATGGAGTACCGGTAATACTGCATACCGACCATGCTGCAAAAAAGCTGCTTCCGTGGATTGACGGGTTACTTGACGCAGGAGAACAATTCTACGAAAAGACCGGACAACCGCTATACAGCTCCCATATGTTAGATCTCTCTGAAGAGACCCTGGAAGATAATATCTCCATTTCAAAAAAATACCTCGGGAGAATGAGCAAGCTTGGGATGACACTGGAGATAGAACTGGGTGTTACCGGAGGGGAGGAAGATGGCGTGGATCAATCAGAGATCGACAGTTCAAAGCTTTATACACAGCCCGAAGAAGTTGCATATGCATGGAAAGAGCTCAGGAAAGTAAGTGATAACTTTACAATAGCTGCTGCATTTGGTAATGTCCATGGAGTTTATAAACCGGGGAATGTTGAACTGACACCTGTGATCCTGAAAAATTCCCAGGAATACATTATGAAAAAGTTCAATACAGGTGAAAAGCCTGTGAATTTCGTGTTCCACGGAGGATCGGGCTCTGAAAAACACCTTATCAAAGAAGCTATTACTTATGGAGTGATAAAAATGAATATTGATACTGATATGCAATGGGCATTCTGGGATGGTGTTCATAAATATTATAAAGAAAAGAAAGACTACCTGCAGAGCCAGATCGGAAACCCCGAAGGTGAAGATAAGCCTAATAAAAAAATGTATGACCCAAGAGCCTGGCTGAGGAAAGGAGAGGAGAGTTTTATAAAAAGACTAATGGAAGCTTTTGACGACCTGAATGCGAAGAACAGGAACTAATATATTGGAACTAACCGGTCTATCAGTTTGTTTTAACGGCCAACCTTTTTTCTTTTAGAATAGGATAATGGAAGAGGAATATTTGCCATTTAATATTGAATAAAAATCTTAACCAGTTTGAAAAGAAAAAAGTTAATATGGAGGGTACAGAAAAGGTATTCAAACAAGTTTCCTTATCTGCCGAGGAGGGTGCTCCGGTATACGCGTTACGTGTTTTTACAGTTGAACCGGAAGGTTTTACACCTAAGGAAAATTTCTCAGTAGAGAACTCACGTGAGTTCATCAACATCCTGATTTGTATTTTGGGCAAAAAATAATCTCTCCCATTTCAACAGGCACTGCAACACCGCAAAATACAGTCTTTCAGGCAGATTTGCTTCTTTAACCGGTTACTTTCCATCAATAAAAAAAGCCTCACTTTAATAAAAAGCAAGGCTTTAATTTATCGTTTGGTTGTCCCACTAGGGCTCGAACCTAGACTCTTCTGAACCAAAATCAGATGTGTTGCCAGTTACACCATGGGACAGGCTTATTTTATAAAACTGTGCAAAATTACAAAAAAAAATATAACTCCGTAACTAAAGTGAAGAAATGAAGAAATGAGTAAATGAGTAAATAGGTTATGAGGCGAAGAAGTGTTGCAGTGTTGAAAGGTTTATTTGTTGATGAGTTTATTGTAAGAACGGATATAATTTATTACATATTTTAATTCGAAAACCTTTTTTAACTTTATTGTGATAAACCGCTATCATGGACGATGTTAATTTTGTTTTGCAGGTAATTATTCACTCAGTGGATTATGACTGAATCCGAACAGGGTCAGTCCTTCGTTTTTCATTATCCATTTCTTGCCAACCATATCATAATCATAAGTATCTAAAGTGTTATCAACATCATACATTATTTCTGTCATGCTCTTGTCGAAATAAACTACTTTTCCAACCGGTAAATTCAGCATGAGTTTAACATGCGGAATTCTCCATTGTTCTCCTTCCGGAAGCCGGAAATAAGGGTCAAGGATAAGTAAAGAGTCTTTTTGCACCCAGTTGTAAATCAGACTCCTGGCATTTTCAGCAGCCGATTTGTAGGTAGATCCGTTGGATCTTTTCCGAACCTCAAGTTCAATTATTTCTGATTCTCCTTTCCTGATGTCAAATTCGGGTTTTCCGAATATTTCATTGGTGGTTTTATCCAGATAAATTCCAACATTCTCAATTTCAATAAAAAATCTGTCGGATTCAACAAGTTTTATTGAATGCTCATTGATTTTCAGGTAAAGAGTGTCTGAAGGCAAACCGGTTATCCGGAATGTGTTTTTAACCTTTGCATCTTCAGCAAAGTTAATTCCCTCAATCGCAGATATTGCAAACAGACTGATAACGCTCAGCAACCAGATAACAAATGCCGTAAGTCCTATCACCCTGTCATTGGCTTTGAACCTGAAGACAAGTTTAATTCCTCCGTAAATTAAAGCAAGAAGTGGAATCCCAATGGCAAGAATAAGGGTGATTATTATGAATGTTACATTATTACCATGAGTGAATATTTTGAGCATATCGGGGAAATAGAAGTATTCCATATCCATAAAGTCGGGCAAAAAGAATGTATGCTTGAGTAAAAAGAGACTTATTAAGCCAAGAAGTGTAAAAAACCCGGTGATAATGAAACTAATACCAATGATCATAAGTATTATTTTCAGAAAAATAACAAGTACATTCCCTATTCCGTGGAAAACATCATAAAAAGCATCTTTAGACCGACGATACCCTTTGGAATCTTTTATCTTTCTGAAATTTTCCCTGACATTTTGGTATTCTTTTTTTACCGATCGTTCAATATTCTGAATGGTAATATTTTCACCTCTCATTTCCAGTTTCTGGGCAGTTGTTTCGGCTTTAGGTATAATGATCCAAAGGATAAGATACAAAAGCACACCGCTGCCATAACCCAATAACAGGATAATGAACAGCGCCCTGAACCATATGGGATCAACACCAAAGTATGTTCCGAGACCGCTGCAAACTCCTCCAAGGATTGAGTTGTCCGGATCCCTGTAAAGTCTTTTACCGGCTTTAAATTTTACGGTAACCGGTTCTTCTTCCTGTTCTCCTTCGTAATAATCTTCAGGTTCACCCATAATCTCTTTCATTTTATCAATATCCTGTATATCGATTACCTGTTTTTCATCCTTTATTTCAGACTGTAGTATTTCTGCAATTCTTGATTCAATATCTGATATAATTTCGTCTCCCTCTTCAAGATGACCAAATTTTACGGTAAGGGCATTTAAATATTCTTTCAGTTTTTCATATGCATCTTCATCAATATGAAAAATGATTCCTCCGAGGTTTATTTTTATTGTCTTTTTCATTGTCAACGGTTTTTCAGGATTTACTTTTTGTTTTGGATGAGATTAACTGCTTTCACAAGATCATTCCATGAGTTATCAAGTTCCTTAAGGAAACTTTTTCCTTTATCAGTGAGCTCATAATACTTTCTGGGTGGGCCTTGTGTGGATTCTTCCCACCGGTAGCTTAACAAACCGGCATTTTTTTGTCGTGTAAGTAACGGATAGAGAGTTCCTTCAACAACAATCACTTTTGCTTCCTTCAGCACCTGAATAATGTCTGAAGTGTAACGGGAATTCTTTGAAAGTATGGCAAGTATGCAATACTCCAGAACACCTTTCTTCATTTGCGCTTTTGTATTATCAAGATTCATTTTTCGTCTGTTTTTCAGTTAATAAATATTATTCCAGTTCTTATAGATTCATGTTTTTTTTCACATTGTTAAATTCTTCTTTGAAAGCTTTTCCAATATTGGACACATTTACTTTTTCGCCCATCATTTCAAGTTTCTGAGCTTTTGTTTTTGCCTCAGGTAAAACGATCCATAGGATTATATAAATTATTAACCCCGTGCCGAATCCCAGGAAAGCTATGACAAACAGGATACGTAGAATTATAGGATCTATTCGCCAGTAAGCTGACATTCCCGAACATACACCACCAAGGATCCGGTTATCCGGATCGCGATACATTCTGCGATAGCCTGATGGTCCGAAACGTTCCCTGTGCTCATGCGTTGATTCTTTACCGGTTTCACCGATCTGCTCAGGCTTTCCCATTATCTCTATTATCTCGTGAACATCTTTCGATGTAATAACCTGTTTGTAATTGGTGATCCTCTCATTAAATAACTCAGCAATTCTTACCTCAATATCATTCATTATTTCTTTGCTTTCTTCTCTGTCGGAAAAACAACTTTCTATTTTTTCGAGGTAAGCTTGTAATTCCCTGTAGGCGTCATCATCAATATTGAAAACGATACCTCCCAGGTTAATACTTATAGCTCTTTTCATAATCTATTTTTTAATTAATAGTTTAACGATAAATTTTTAATGATTATTTTTATTTAGTGAAAAACATATTTCCGTATTTCTGATTAAAAGGTACCTGACATTACATTGTATTAAACATTGCAAAGATATATAAAAAAAACAATACCATGCAATACCTGGTACTAAATATTTTTCATTAGTTTTTGCAATTTGCAGTAACACAATGATATATATGACGAAAAAAAATGAAAATATTTTATATATTTGGGATATTATTGAGAAAAAGTTTAAAGTGAGCTAAAGTTAAGAGTGCCTAAAGTTGAGAAGAAGGTTTAACTTTAGGCATTTTAGGCACTTTTAACTTTAGGCACTTTTTTATCTAACCATATATTAAGCCACAAACACTGAGTAGTTAATGATTAAGATTCATGGAGGTAAATAGTAAAGAATACGACAAGAAACGATTTATTCACAGCCTGGTATTTCCGGCTTTTTTTGTTTTTGTTGTGGTTATGGCGAAAGTTATTGAATCGGGGTTTGACCTTGATCTTACTCACTTGGGAATATATCCCTTAAAAGCCAAAGGACTGAAAGGTATTTTATTATCACCAATGGTGCATGCCGATTACCGGCATCTGGCAGACAATTGTATTCCATTGTTTTTACTGGGAGTTGCACTGTTTTATTTTTATCAAACATTAGGCTATAAAATATTTTTCCTGAACTACCTTATGGTTGGTATATGGGTATGGGCCGGAGGTCGGGGTGCGTATCATATAGGTGCCAGCGGACTTGTATACGGACTGGCATCTTTTCTGTTTTTCAGCGGGGTAATAAGAAACGATATGCGCTTGCTCGCTATTTCACTATTAGTGGTATTTTTGTATGGTAGCATGATATGGGGTATTTTTCCTATATTTCCGCAAGTATCGTGGGAATCGCATATGCTTGGTAGTATTTCAGGGTTTGTGCTGGCAATATATTATCGTAAGCAAGGTCCTCAGCTGAAAGTATATGAATGGGAATTGGAAGAGGAGGATGAGATGATTGAAGATAATGAGGAATAAAAAAAGCCGGTAACGAAACCGGCTTCTTTTGCTCCCCAGGTTGGACTCGAACCAACGACCCTCTGATTAACAGTCAGATGCTCTAACCAACTGAGCTACTGAGGAATTTTTTCGCGTGGCAAAAATAAGTGCTTTTATTAAATTATACAATTATATTTGCAAAAAAACGAGCGCTATTATTTTGTATAGCAATAAAAATTTAGTAACAAAGAACTTTATATGAAGAAAATACTTGGTATGGGTAATGCCCTTGTTGATATATTAATAAAACTGGAAAATGACAATGTGTTGGCAACCTATGACCTTCCAAAAGGAAGTATGCAACTGGTAGACAGGTTGAAGTCAGAAAGAATATTGGCAGGAACAGAGGATCTTGATAAAACAATTGCCTCAGGCGGGTCGGCTGCGAATACAATTCACGGATTAGCGGCTTTAGGCGTTGGCACCGGATTTCTTGGTACAATAGGCAAAGATCATTGGGGAGAACTGTTTAAGCAGGATATTGAGAATAATAACATCGAGCCAAAGCTTATATACAGCAACACAGAGTCGGGAAGAGCAATTGCGCTGGTATCAAAAGATTCGGAACGTACTTTCGCAACATTTCTGGGTGCGGCTGTGGAGTTATCGGCAGATAATATTGACGAAAAAGTTTTCCGGGGGTATGACTATCTTCATATAGAGGGGTATCTTGTACAGAATAAGGATCTGATAAGAAAAGCGGTTACTCTGGCAAAAAAGCTTGGTTTGAAAGTATCGCTTGACCTTGCAAGTTATAATGTAGTAGAGGATAATATTGATATGCTCAGGGAGCTTGTAAGAAACCGCGTGGATATCTTGTTTGCGAATGAGGAAGAGGCGAAAATTTTTACCGGTAAAGAACCCGGAGCGGCAATATTTGATATTGCAGAAGATGTGGAAATTGCAGTTGTAAAGCTGGGAGAGAACGGATCGATTATTAAAAGAGGGAATGAATTTACTGAAATTGGTGTTATAAAGGCTGATAGTATTGATACTACCGGCGCAGGTGATCTATATGCATCGGGCTTTCTGTATGGTTTAATAAACGGAATGACATTAAAGCGCTCAGGCGAAATTGGTGCATTACTTTCAGGGAAAGTTATTGAAATTATCGGACCGAAACCGGATCGGAACAAATGGGAAGAAATCAGGAAATTGATCAAATCAGGTCAGATTCTTTGAATAATCCGTGAATTTCAGCGTTGATTTTATCAATTACCTCACGCAAATGCCCCGTATTATTGGGGAAATTGTAATCATCAGCTTCAACGATCAATAATTTCCCGAGGTTATAACCATTGATCCATGCCTCATACCTTTCATTCAACCGTTTAAGGTAATCGATACGTATAGAAGTTTCATATTTACGGCCTCTTTTCTGAATCCGGTTCACCAGCGTTGGAACTGATGCCCTGAGGTATAAAAGCAGATCTGGCGGCTTGACAAGAGAACTCATCAGGTTAAACAGGGTAGAATAATTTTCGAAATCCCGTGTGGACATTAAGCCCATTGCATGCAGGTTTGGGGCAAAAATGTATGCATCTTCATAAATAGTACGGTCCTGGATAATTGTCTTCCCTGATTTGTGGATTTCAAGTATCTGATTAAACCTGCTATTTAGAAAATAAATTTGAAGGTTGAAAGACCATCGTTGCATATCTTCATAAAAATCATTAAGATATGGGTTTTCATCTACATCTTCATAGTGAGCTTCCCATCTATAATGCCTGGCAAGCAAACCTGCGATTGTTGTTTTTCCTGAACCGATATTTCCGGCTACGGCTATATGCATATTTTTTCTGTTTTTAGTAATTAACCTAAGTTGCCAGTTACTGGTTGCTGGTTGCTTGTTTGTTGAATATCAGATAGTTAGAAAAATGGTTAATCTTTGAATTAAACATACAATGATTTTATAAACAATTGAATTATAGTATATTAACCAGTAACTAGTAACGAGCAACTAGCAACTTGAATTAATTAGACGAAGGCTAAAAGTATAAATTATTACCAGAATATACCAGAATGAGATTTATTCTTGTGTAACTATTTAGCGCCTTATGTTTGAAATGCCTAATAAAATAAGTGCCTAAAGCGCCTAAAGTTTAAAGTGCTTAAAATTCAAAAGGCATAGAATGCTAAAATGCTAAAATATCTACAATGTTTAAAGTTAGGGCTGTTTCCCCTGCTTTATTTGCTCATTAATCACCAGTAACTCTTCAACATATTTTCTTTCATTTGAAAGACGGGGGATTTTATTTTGTCCACCCAGTTTCTTTTTGTTATTAAACCAATTATAAAATACCCCGGGTTCCATTTTCCTTATAATGGGTTTATCGAGTGTGATATTTTTATAACGTTTTGCCTCATAGTCGGAATTTAACGAAATAAGAGCATTATCTAATACTGATATAAAGTACTCAAGATTTTCCGGGTCGGTTTCAAATTCAATTAACCATTCGTGCTTACCCTTTTTTTCGATATCCATATAGATAGGCGCTGCAGTAAACTCACTAATTTGGGCGCCTGTTTTATTGCAGGTAATTTCAAGAGCTTTCAAGGCATTGTCAATGATCACCTCTTCGCCGAAAGCATTAATAAAGTGTGTAGTGCGGCCGGAGATTTTAAACTTATGGGGATATAATGAAGTGAAAATAACGGTATCGCCGATCACATATCTCCATAATCCCCCGTTTGTTGATATTATGATAGCATAATTCTTATTCTTTTCCACATCGGCAACAGTAAGGATCTTTGGATTTTTATTATTAAACTCTTCCATGGGAATAAATTCATAAAAGACACCATAATCAAGCATCAGTAGCATATCGTCGCAAGAGAGATCATCCTGTATTCCGAAAAACCCTTCAGATGCATTGTATGTTTCCATATAATTCATTTTTTCTGAAGGTATCAGTTTTTCAAATTGTTTCCGGTAAGGTGTGAAATTTACCCCTCCATGTATGAAAAGTTCAAGATTAGGCCAAATCTCCAGGAGGTTCTTTTTCCCGGTGCGTTTTAAAATGTATTTGATCATAACCAGGTTCCACGAAGGAACCCCGGCCAGGTTTGTAACGTTTTCGACAATAGTAGCCTCTGTAATTTTCTCAAGTTTTTCTTCCCACTCATCCAACAGTGCAATTTTATTGTGCGGGGTTCTCAGGAAATTTGCCCAGAAAGGAATGTTTTCGATTAGTATGGCAGACAAATCGCCATAATAAGATTGATTACTGTAATTATTGATCCGGTGACTACCCCCAAGAGTTAATGCCTTTCCTGTAAAAATTTTTGTTTCAGGAAAGTTTGATGTATAAATAGCAAGAGCATCTTTGACTCCTCTGAAATGACATTCCTCAAGAGCCTCCTTACTAACAGGAATAAATTTACTTCTGTCACTCGCTGTACCTGAAGTTTTAGCGAACCATTTTATTTCACCGGGCCAGAAAATATCTTTTTCTCCTTTACGTAACCTGTTAACAAAAGGCATGATTTTTTCATAGCTAAGCAAAGGTACCCGTTCCTGAAACAGGTCAATAGTGTTTATTGATTTGTAATCATATTTCTTTCCCCATTCTGTATCAGAAGCCGCCTGGAGGATTTTTAAAAGCGCCTCTTCCTGAACTTCAAATGGATATTTCTTGAAAAGCTCGATTTGATGAAGCCTTTTGGTGTTTAACCAGGCAACTATGGAATTGATCAGAGGCATTTTGTAACTGTTATAACTTCGTTTAAGGTAACAATTTTAGTTCTTCAAAGTTAAGGATTATTATTTTCTGAGAGAACGATTTCTGTTGTATAAATTCTTATTCAGCGCCAATTGTCTGTTTAGTTAAACTTAGAAACCTGCTTTCCCATCTGGCGCCTATTCCTCGTGAAAAACCTCCTTCATTATTTGAAAAGACCTGATTTCTCCATAAAAAGAATGATGGAGCTTATAAAAATCCAGTATTCCGGCCAGCAGGTTTGTTCTTGAAGCTGAATTTAGTTTCAATGAATTTATTTCCTCAAAACCGGTGTTTTGTATCTTATTAAACAATCTGCTCTCTTTAAGATTAAGATAATGCATATGATTTGGAACTGCCGGAACATACCCCCCGTTTTTTAAATCCAGAATGGGTGTCTGTTCCGAGAAATTATCATTTGGATAAAAGCCAAGATATTTAGTGAGCTGGATTAGAAATAATAAATGGAAATTTGAAACACCTTCTTTTATTATGTCAAGGTAATGGATAGAGTTTAATAAATATTCAAAGAGGTTTTTGTTACCCGCTTCTTCAAGCAGGGTCCGGTAAAGCACTTCGCCAAGAAAAATGGCAATAGTACTTTTTCTTATATCATATGGTATGGAAACAAAGGGTATAATATTCTTGTATTCTTTAATGATTTGAAGTTCTCTTTTAGGGTTATAATAAATTTCAAGCTCGAGAGCATAAAGAGATTGGAAAAGATTTACTTTGATATGCGATTTTTTTCTCCTGGCTCCTCTTGCAAGGAAGACCTGACGACCTGATATCTCAGTATAAATATATACTATTACGCTGGAATCAGAATATTTGATATGGTGAAGAACAATCCCCCGTGTTTTCTGAAGCATTTATTACTTTTTTTTACTAAGATACACACAATTCAGATACATTTAATTACCTTTTAGGGATATCCATGGAAACCTGGAAAAATATATATATTTTTATGTATCTAAATAAATTTTAAGACTCACTCTAAGTAATAAAGTTTCAAAACAATAACCAATGACTAATAGTAGAGAAAAAGAATTAGTAAAAAGAATTGCAAAACTTGCCAAACAAAACCGGGAGTTGGAGGAACTGGTAAGGAAACTGCAAAGGAAAAACGAAAAACTTATCCGGGATAATGAAAAAATAAAAGCTGTCCTGGAAAATTTATCACCTGGTAAGCTTGATAAAGAATTATATATAGAACAGAAACCCAGATCTCTTAAATTTGAGATGGCAACAGTTTTATTTGCTGATATTCATGGGTTCTCGAAAATTTCGGATAAGGTTGATTCTGAAGCATTGATGGATGAACTTGATGAAATATTTTTCGCCTTCAATGCTATTGTAAAAAAATATAATATTGAAAAAATAAAAACCATTGGTGATACATATATGTGTTCCGGTGGTATACCCGTGAAGAATATTACCAACCCTGTAGATGTCGTTATGGCTGCCATTGAAATGCAAAGTTTTTTACGGGCATTTGATAAAAATGGGGAGGAAAAATCAGGTAAATTCTGGGAACTGAAACTCGGAATCCATACAGGTCCGGTAACAGCACAATCATCAGGAAAAAAGAAAGTTACTTATGACATTAAGGGTGATACGGTAAATACTGCAAGCCGGATTGAATCAGTTGTTGAAGTCGGGGAGATAATAATATCGGTGATGACATATGAACTTGTAAAAGAATTTTTTGTTTGTGAATATTATGGAAAATTGCCGGTCAAATACAAGGATGACCTGGAAATGTATATTATAGAAGGTATTAAACCGGAGCTTTCGGTTGACGGGAAAGGTTTATTGCCAAATAAAACATTTGATATCAGATTCGGGCTGATACAATTTACAGATATGCAGGAGGTTATTCTTGACAAACTGGAAGAAGAACTTCCGGGAAAACTGTATTATCATAATGTTAAACATACTGTCGACATAGTTACTGAAGTGGAACTGATTGGTTGGGGTGAAGGCATAAGTGACGAAGAGATCCTGTTGATAAAAACAGCCGGACTTTTTCATGATGTAGGGCATGTTGTTCAATATGCTGATCATGAATATCATGGCACATTGATTGCCCGGGAGATGCTCCCAAAATATAACTATTCTGAAAAACAGATCGATAGAATATGTGACGTTATTATGTCAACAAAACTTCCACCTAAGCCAAAAGATCTGCTCCAGTCAATTATATGTGATGCGGATCTTGATTACCTGGGAAGGAGCGATTTTATTCCGGTTTCAAACACATTGTTTAAAGAGCTTAAAGAACAGAATATGATTGGAACACTTAATGACTGGAATAAATTACAGGTGAAATTCATTACCGGGCATCAGTATTTTACCAAAACGGCAAGAAACCTGAGGGAAGTAAATAAACAGAAGCAAATTGAGAGGATCTCAAGTTTGATAGAAGATTAACAAGTTGGCAATTGGCAAAAAGCAGTTGGCAAATAATAGTCCACTGTTAATATCACATTTGCCAACTATTCGTCAACCGTCAAAATCAAGTTAACACGGCGCTGGCTAATGTATAAATAATAGCTTTGTAACATGAGTCTCCGTGCCATCTTCGTTTGAACAGAAGACAAGATAAACCCCGGTTTGCACCCTTTTACCATTTAAGTTTTTCCCATCCCAAATTGCCTGACCTCCCAAAGCTGTAGTTTCAAAAACCAGGTTGCCGCTAATATCCGTAATCTTAACATTTACATTTGGTACAAGCCTTGAAATGGTTATAGGACCATTGTAATTTTCACGTACCGGATTTGGGAAAACATAAACCTCATTGAAATCATCCCTGCCTGAGGTTGAAGTACTTCTGAACGAGATTACTCCTTTATCCGTTCCGAAAAACACTTCACCGGTTTTATGATCGAGGGCAATTGAAGTAATTCGGTTTGAAAGTAAGGGACTGTTATTGCTGTTGAAGTTATAAATTTGTTTTGTGCCATCTTCAGAAAGCAGAAATACTCCGGCATTTTCTGTGCCGATCCATTTCCGGTTTGCACCGTCAACTTCAATAGCTGTTATGGTTTCTGTTCCAAGCACATAGTCGGCAAGCCCGCTGCCATCATCACGGGGAATTTTTATTCGTTGTGCTTCAAAGGAGTTTTCAGAAAAGACATTTTCAGGAGAATAATATACCAGAGGCCCGTGGTCAGTGCCTACCCAGATATTACCATCTATATCTTCAGCTAATGAAAAAATATTATTAAAACTTTCTCCTTCAGTATCTTTTACTGAGAATTTCCGCCAGTCATCATCATTTGTGTTTTCAAAAGTTCCTTTTTCATCAAAAGCAAACAGACCGTTTCCTTTTGGTAGTATAATCCATTTATGCCCATATTCGGTTATTAGAATATTCCCCTGAAAGGACGAATTAATGTGGTTGCCGTAAGGAAAACTTATCCAGTCACCCTTGCTTGTCATAACAGAAACAGGGTTATTGACACCTGAATTTGTTATCCAAAGATTATGATCTTTGTCAAATCCCATACCTCCTATTCTTACATACGGTTCCCCCGGAATCATGCTCTCCAGGCTCGAATTCGACTCGGAATACTGGTCAATAATCTCACCATTTTCATAAACGAGAAGTCCGTTCCCCCAGGTACCGACGTATAACCGGGCACTGTTTGCCGGATCGACAAGAATATTAACTGCATCGTGAACAGAGTAATTGAGGATACTTTCCCATTGTTCGTTCTGAAAAACAAATATTTCTCCATTTTTATATATACCGCTCCATGAAGCATCAATGCCGCCACCAGCAACACAAACGGTACCATTGTCTGCCGCCACGTCAAATGCACCGGTAGTATAAGGACCATTCGGGAAAATTCCATCGAAAAATTCACCCCTGCTTTTAACCAAACCAGAGTTTTGGTCTGCTATCCAAATTGTTCCATCCATATCTATAATAGCATCCATTGCGGAAGGCTCACCGTAGCCGTAATGGTCAATTTCACGGGTCAGATTCAATTCATCATCGAATATTCTTACAATCTTATCGCTCGAAATGACCAGATAACCGGGGCAGGACCTGAGAGAATAATTTTTTGTTCCGGGTTTAAAGTTAAACAGTAGCCGGTTTGTGGTATTTAATATAAAAATTGAGTCGGTATCTGAATTGGCATTAGTTTGATTTATGAAAATATTATTACGGAAACTGACTATTTGATTATAAACATTACCATTGAATGTTTTACTGATGTTTTCCCAGGTTGCATAAAAGAAGAGACCGGGATCGCCATACGGAGCACGAAAAACCCCCTGTTCAGTTACTGCATATAAATAGGTTCCATCAAAGGCCATATCAAAAACATTTATCCGGGCGCCTTCATTTCCAATATAATAAGTATCTTTTATCTCCTGCTTATCCAGATCTACCACAACAATTCCAAAACCGCAGGATAAGTAGGCATATTCACCGGCAAAAAGAATATTATTGATAATCTTAAGGCCGGGAAGTTGTTTTCTTTTTATGTCTGACAGGTTAACGATTTTGTCGTCCTTAACAATATCAAGATTTGAGTTTTCATAGGCGATAAGAAGCAGGTTTAACTCACCTGAGAAATTAATAGAACTGATGCCAATATCCGATAATCCTTCCACCCTGGATAATTTATTTATATAATTTCCCGGTTTGTTATAGATAAATACAGACTGTCTGGTTGCACAGAAAATATTGTTTTCAGAGGAAGCAACCTTTTTTGCATGCATATAGGGAAGATGGTCTCTCCATTCTCCAATTGCTATCTGACTTTTGATAAACATAAAAGGGAGTAGCAGAAAGACTGAAGATATAATGATTTTTACCACAGCGTCCGGGAATAAGGTCTTTATTGATAAAAAACAGGGGAAGAACTAATTTATTGTATAAATACCTTTTTTTAAAAAACCAATAAGCTTATTAAACGCAATAGCCCTGTGTGAGATCAGATTTTTTTGCTTAAGCTCCATTTCAGCAAAGGTTTTTGTATATCCTGAAGGTTGGAACAGGGGATCATATCCGAATCCTTTTTTCCCTCGTAATAATTTCAATATTTTTCCTTCAACGGTTCCTTCAAAAGAGAATTCTTTACCATTAACTATCAGCGTAATTATTGTACGAAATCTCGCTTTTCTGTTACTTGTATACTTAAGTTCATGAATAACCCGCTTAATATTGGCTTCAGGATCTTTGTCCGGACCGGCATACCTTGCTGAAAGGACTCCGGGCTTTCCCCCTAATGCATCAATTTCAAGACCGGTATCATCAGCGAAAACATCTCTGTTAAAATGCCCGTAAATAAAATTTGCTTTTTGGGATGCGTTTTTTTCAAGAGTATCTCCTGTTTCAGGAATATCTCCTGAGAAATTCATGTCCTTCAGACTGTAAAGTTTAAAACCGTCTCCAAGCAGGTCTTGAATCTCCCTTAGTTTATCAGGATTGTTTGTGGCAAAGATCAATTCTTTCATAAATAAAAAGGCAAAAGTATAATGTCGAAAGCTCACAGGATGTACATCTGCCATTTGCCATCATTTGGCTCTCAGACTTTATGCTTATTATTCCAACTACTATTACATGTTACGGGTTACGAGTTCAGGTCTTTGAACCTTTAACTCTTCTCTTCCCTTTTGCCATTTGCCATCTGCCTTTTGCCTTACTTTTCATTCACCCCCCCATGGCAGAAAATCCGCCTTCTTTACGAATACTGGCACTTGGATTTATGCACATTACAGGAATGCCTTCCGGATTAGCAAGGATATTCTGCTCATTTGCTCCAAAGGCATAATCAGCAACACCAATATCCCGGGTTGCCATAATCAGAATAAGGTCAGCATTTATTTCTTTGGCGTGACTTAATGTTCCTTTCCAGAATTTTGTTTTTGCAGGTGCAGTGTGTATTTCAAATTCTACATTTCTTGAAGTGAGATATTTTTTTGCAAAAACCATATTTGAATTAATACGCCTCTTAAAAGCCTTGTCCTTAATATCCTGTTTTATCAGGAAGAATTTTGATTGGTAATGTTTTGCAAGATAATTTACCCACTGGTTTTTCTCCTTATTTTCAACTTTAAAGTCAATGGGGAAGACGATCTTTTTAAATTTTTTCGACTTCGGAGGTTCCTGAACAATAATAAAAGGAACTTCTGAATGTACGATAACCTTAAGCGCCCAACTGCCGGTTAGTTTCTGCATACCTTTAATGCCATGAGTTCCCATAATAACCAGACTGGCATTAGTTTCTTTTGCTGCCTTACCAATAGCAGTAAAAATACTGCCTGTTTTTACTACTACTTTTGGCCTACGAAAGTGCTTTTTAAAAGTATTACCGGCAATTTCGTTGCATTTTTCCAATGCGGTATCATACTTCGATTCATTATCGATAATATGAACCATGGTAATATCATTACCTGTGTTTTCTGCAACTAAAATTGCATGTTGAAGCGCATAGTCGGCAACTTCAGTAAAATCATGCGGAACTAAAATAGTTTGTCGTTTTTCCATATCAAAAAATTATTTGAATTTCGAAATCAACAATTTTTGCTATATTTATGAAATGCTGAGAAATCCACTACGAGTATACTAAGATATGAAATTTTTGAGAAAAACATATAAAATCTTACTAATTTTCTCTTTTTCGGGTCTTTTTTTACCAGGTTATTCATCATTACAAGTACCTGAAGAACAACAGATACCGGTTCCTTTGCTTAATAAGCTTGTTTTGGGAAATGATTCTGTTTATTTCAGTGACGGGAATTGGACTTCGGGAAATTTTTACATTGATCATGGAATTTATACCATATCTCCCATTCCATATTTTTTAAATTCCATATTTTTTGAGTTCAAATCATCTGAGAATTCAGTTTTCCCATTATATTTCCAGTATTTTCTTGAAGGTTTTGACGATGACTGGCTCAATATTACTTCATATAATATTAAGGAGTATTCTAACCTGGATGAAGGAGAATACACAATTCGTGTCCGGAATTTATCAGCTTCGGGAGAAGCAGGCAAAACGTTTTCTTTGAATTTCAGGATTAAACCTCCTGTTTACAGGACAAAAATTGCCTATTCCATTTATTTTGTTTTTGTTGTTTTAGTACTGTGGGCTATAATTCAGGCCAGAACTTTCCAGTTTGCAAAAGAGAGGTATGAATTAGAAAGAATTATAAATGAGCGAACAGAAGAGATGGTAAAGGAAATGGATAAGTCTGATAATTTACTGGCAAATGTTTTACCAAAAGACACTGCAGATGAATTGAAATCAAAAGGGAAAGTTTCAAAGAGAAAATATAAAATGGCCACTGTCTTGTTTTCAGATATCCAGGGATTT
Organism: Bacteroidota bacterium; assembly: GCA_022561875.1. GTDB lineage: Bacteria > Bacteroidota > Bacteroidia > Bacteroidales > VadinHA17 > JADFUQ01. Next base: position 112,673 of record JADFQJ010000003.1, read on the forward strand.
ACAAAGATTGCAGAGGAGATGAATCCGGAAAAGCTTATTGATGAACTCGATACTTTTTTCTTTCATTTTGATTCAGTTGTAGAGAAGTATAATATTGAAAAAATAAAAACTATTGGGGATGCCTATATGTGCGCTGGAGGTATTCCCGATAAAAACAGGACAAACCCGGTTGAAGTGGTACTGGCAGCTATTGAAATGCAGGAATATATGAAGAAGTTAAAAAAGACGGCAGAAATTCGAAATCAAAATTTTTGGGATATCAGGATTGGGATACATACAGGACCGGTAATTGCCGGCGTTGTTGGTCAAAAAAAATTATCTTATGATATCTGGGGTGATACGGTAAATACAGCAAGCCGGATGGAATCTTCAGGGGAACCGGGGAAAGTAAATATTTCCGGAACAACATATGAAATGGTAAAGAAATTTTTTATTTGTGAGTACAGGGGTAAAATGCCCGTTAAGTATAAGGGTGAGATTGACATGTATTTTGTAAATGGTGTTCGGCCTGAACTGTCGATTGATATGAAGGGATTACCAAATAAAAAATTCAGGACCAGACTGCAGCTTCTGAGACTTACGGATGTTGAAGAAGATCTGCTTATGAAGCTGGAAAATGGTCTGCCGGACAATCTTAGTTTCCACAATTTGAAACATACGGTAAATGTATCAACACAAGTTGAGCTTATTGGCAGGGCTGAAGGAATATCTGATGAAGAAATAATACTTGTACAGACAGCCGGCCTTTTTCATGATTCTGGCTTTCTTGATGGTTATGAAAATTATAAACAGACAAGTTGTTATTATGCCCGCGATATGCTGCCAAAATACGGGTATTCAGAGAATCAGATTGAGGATGTTTGCAAACTTATTATGTCTGCCCGGATGCATGTTTCATCCGGTAACAAGCTGGAGGAAATACTTTGTGATGCAAATCTTATGTATTTAGGCAGGGTTGATTGTATTCAAATGATGAAAAATCTGGCGAAAGAAATGGTTGATAATAATGTTCTCTCATCTGAAAAGGAGTGGTTTGAGAAACAAATAGAATTCATAAAAGATCACGAATTCTTTACTGCCACTGCCAGGGCTCTCAGAGAGGTTTCAAAGGAAGAACAGAGAAAGAAAATGGAAGAGCTTATTTAGTGCCCGTCTATAAAGTCCGAAAGTTTATATAAATATTAAAAATCACAAATGACAAGCACCAAAACACAAATAAATCTCAATGACCCAAATCACAATATTCAAAGCTGTTTCGGTCATTTGGTAATTGATATTTGGAATTTATTTGTTATTTGTTTTTTGTTATTTGGTGCTTTGTTTACGAAAATGCTTGACTTTATGGACAGACACTATTTAGACTGCAAGAAAGGTGAGTAGTTGAGTAAGAGGAGTAGAGAAGCAAATGAGTAAATGATAAAATGTGCGAAGAGATGAACTTTACGAAAAGCCGGGAGAGATTGCTTCACTTCGTTCGCAAAATCCGTAAACTTTTTATGCTTTAGGGGTATGCATAAGTTGTAACCGGAATATGAACTCTGAAAGCTAATAAATACGAAATATTATAATAATTAATTTATTTTTGGCCTGCGATTTAAAATCAAGTATAAATCATGAAAAATATTGACTGGAAAAACTTACCATTTGGGTATCAAAAAACAGATTATAATATTCGGTGTTATTTCAAAGATGGTAAATGGGGAGAACCGGAGGTCTCTTCATCAGAATATATTAAAATGCATATTGCCGCTACAGCATTGCATTATGGACAGGAAGCATTTGAGGGGATGAAAGCTTTTCGGGGGAAAGACGGAAAAATCCGGTTGTTTCGCTGGGAGGAAAACTCAAAGAGACTTAATAATTCTGCAAAAGGAATCAAACTTGCTGAAGTACCCCGGGAACTTTTTAAAGAAGTTGTATTTAAAGTTGTGAAGTTAAACGAGAAACATATTCCCCCTTACGGCTCAGGTGCTTCACTGTACATTCGCCCTCTGCTTTTCGGATCAGGCCCCCGTATTGGAGTAAAGCCATCTTCGGAGTATACATTTATAGTTTTTGTTACTCCGGTAGGCCCATATTTCAAAGGCGGGATAAAACCGGTTGACATATTGCTTTGCCGGGATTATGACCGGGCTGCTCCGTTGGGGACAGGCCATATAAAAGTTGGAGGAAACTACGCTGCGAGCCTCGACCCAATTGAAAAGGCTCATAGTAAGGGTTTTGCAAATATTGTGTTTTTAGATGCTAAAGAGAAAAAATATATTGACGAATGTGGTCCGGCAAATTTCTTTGGCATAAAAGGAAATACTTATGTAACACCCGATTCGCCTTCGATATTGCCTTCGATAACAAATAAGAGCCTTATACAGCTTGCTGAAGATATGGGATTAAAAACAGAACGCAGAAAAATTCCTGTTGAGGAACTGGATTCTTTTGATGAGGCGGGAGCATGTGGAACGGCTGCTGTAATTAGCCCCATTAAATCTATATCAGACCCCGCAAGAAATAAAATTTATAAATTTTGCAAGGATGATAATCCGGGACCGATTTCAATGAAATTGTATGAAAAATTGATTGCTATTCAAAATGGTGATGAACCTGATTTACACGGGTGGGTTGAGGTGGTGGAATGAGGATAAACACTTACGACAAATTAAAATTGATACAACACTAGTAACGAGCAATTAGTAACTTGAATTAATTAAAGGAATGGGAGAAAAAAAACCGAAAACTACCAGAAGAAAATTAAGGAGTTCATATATTTCATCGGTTATTAGTATTTCTCTGGTGCTTTTTTTACTTGGAATTTTAGGGCTGCTTATTCTTAACGCACATAAACTTTCGGTTTATGTGAAAGAAAATATCAGTTTTTCAGTGATAATTAACGATCAGGTAAAAGAAATTGAGATAAAAAAATTGCAAAAAGAACTGGATGCTTCCAATTATATTAAATCGACTGAATATATATCAAAAGAAACTGCAGCCAGGGAACTACAGGAAGATCTTGGTGAGGATTTTATTGATTTTCTGGGATATAATCCACTGTTAGCGTCCATTGATGTTTATCTTTATGCGGATTTTGCTAACCCGGACAGTATAAGTTTAATTGAGGAGGATCTGTTATCTTATCCGATGGTGAAGGAAGTCTTTTATCAGGAATCTTTGATACATTTAATCAATGAGAATGTGAGAAAAATCGGAGTATTCCTTCTGGCATTCAGTGGGTTATTGTTTCTCATCGCCATAACATTGATCAATAATACTATAAGACTTTCAGTTTATTCAAAACGTTTTATTATTCATACTATGCAATTGGTTGGTGCAACAAGAGCTTTTATACGATGGCCATTTCTTGCTAAAAGCGCTTTGCATGGAATACTTGGAGGGCTATGTGCTTTAATATTACTGACAGGACTGCTCTCGGTTATACAAAAAGAATTTATGGAAATTATCAGCTTGCGGGATGCCGATATAGTAGCAATTCTTTTCACCGGGATCATCGTTATGGGCCTTATCCTGAACTGGTTTTCGACATATTTTGCAGTAAATAAATATCTCAGGATGGAAGAGGACGAATTGTATTATTAAACTAAAATCATTATGACAATAAAGGACAAAAATGAGCAGACAAATTCCGGGTTTGCTTTAGGCCGGGAAAATTACATATTATTAATTATTGGACTCGTAATTATTATAACAGGCTTTCTTCTTATGATTGGAGGAAAGGCAGAAAATCCTGATGAGTTTCACCCGGAGGAGATATTTAGTTTCAGAAGAATAACCCTGGCTCCGATTATCGTTTTATTCGGATTTGTTTTTGAAATTTGGGCTATTATGAAGAAGCCGAAGAAGTAGGGAGTAAAAAGACAAAAGGCAGAAGGCAAAAAAAATGAATGCCACAAAACACTAAGACACAAAATTGCACAAATAATATTATAATTCGTGCATTCGTGGCTTATTGTATTATCGGAGTGGACTCAACTTTTAACATTTAACGTATAACCCTTTGGAATGATGAACGGTGATTGTTGAATGATGAAGTTTACATTGAACTTTTGAACTCTTTGGAAGAATTTATTATGATAATGTATTTTCAAAACAAACTCACATTTTGTTATGAACTGGTTTGAGGCTCTCCTATTAGGGTTAATACAGGGACTTACCGAGTTTTTGCCTGTAAGCAGCAGCGGACATTTGGAACTGGGTAAACATTTTCTGCAAATAGAAGCCGAACAAAGTTTAAGTTTTACAATAGCTGTTCATGGTGCTACTGTGTTAAGCGCTATAGTTGTGTTTCGGAAAGAGATTAGCAGGCTGTTTGCAGGGTTTATCACGTTCAGGTGGAATGATGAAAATGAATATATCCTGAAAATATTAATATCAATAATCCCCGTGGGGATTCTCGGGTTATTCTTTGAGGAGGAAATAAAACAATTTTTTACCGGGAATATTGTTTTTGTGGGTGCTATGCTCCTGGTTACAGCTACTCTGTTATCCTTTACTTATTTTGCAAAATCCAAGGAGAAAAATATTTCATTCATTGATGCTTTTATCATTGGAATCGCACAGGCATTGGCCGTTTTACCGGGTATTTCCAGATCAGGGTCAACAATAGCAACCGGTTTAATGCTTGGAAATAAGAAAAAGGATATGGCACAATTTTCATTTTTAATGGTGCTCATTCCTGTAATAGGAGCAAATTTGAAGGATGTTTTATCCGGTGAGTTTTCAGAATCCGGGAATATTGGTGTTATACCTCTTGGTATTGGTTTTATTGCAGCATTTGCCTCCGGGCTTCTGGCATGTAAATGGATGATTAATCTTGTTAAACGGAAAAAATTGATTAATTTTGCAATTTATTGCGCGATTATTGGTTTATTGGCAATATTATTAGGATAATGTTTCGGGCAGGAAAAAATGATTTCCAGGAAGGGCAGGTACTAATATTTTCTAAACCTTATCAGTGGACATCTTTCGATTTGGTTAAAAAGATTAAGGTAATACTAAAAGCAAAACTTAACCGGAATATTAAGATAGGACATGCCGGGACCCTAGATCCGTTAGCAACAGGACTAATTGTTTTATGTACCGGAAAAGCTACAAAAAGAATCTCCGTGTTTCAGGACTTGAACAAAGAATATATTGCAACAATTGAATTGGGAAAAACAACTCCGTCGTTTGATCTTGAAACGAGAGTTGATAAAGAATATGAATTCGAACATATAACCAAAGATCTTTTTAAATCGGTTCTTACAACTTTTACAGGAGAAACTGACCAGGTGCCACCTGTCTATTCAGCAAAGAAGTATAAAGGCAAAAAAGCATATGAATATGCACGTAAGGGTGAAGAAATTGAACTTAAGCCCAGCAGGATTAATATTTATGAATTAAAGTTATTGGAATTTGATCTTCCTGTCGTAAAACTCAGAATACTCTGTAGTAAGGGAACCTATATCCGTGCTTTAGCAAGGGATATTGGTAAAGCCCTTAATAGTGGAGCATACCTTATAGCATTGGTGAGAACACGAATTGGGCAGTATGAATTAAAAGATGCTTATACAATAGATAGTTTTGAAAAAGAACACATATAAGAGTGAAATGCGATAATATCGGAAACAGATACTTTTCAGACCGAACTCAACTATAAAAAAACCACAAGCCGATGAAAATGAAATTGTCTCAGTTTAAGTATGACTTGCCTTCAAATCTGATTGCAATGTATCCTGCAAAAAATCGTGATGAATCCCGTCTCATGGTTATGTACCGGAATACCGGAAAGATTGAACACAAAATATTTAAGGATATTATTAGTTATTTTGAGGATAAAGACATACTTGTATTTAACAATACTAAAGTCTTTCCCGCCAGGTTGTATGGGAACAAAGAAAAAACCGGAGCTGAGATTGAAGTATTTTTATTAAGAGAGCTTAATAAGGAACAACGGCTCTGGGATGTTCTTGTTGATCCGGCAAGAAAAATAAGGATTGGAAATAAACTTTATTTTGGTGAAGAAGGAATTCTAATTGCGGAAGTGATAGATAATACAACATCTCGGGGACGTACACTGAGATTTTTGTATGACGGATCATATGAAGAGTTTAAGAAAACACTGTATAGTCTGGGAGAAACCCCGTTGCCGAGATTTATTAAAAGAGGAGTGGAGCCGGAAGACAAGGAAAGATATCAGACAATTTATGCAAAACATGAAGGAGCAGTTGCAGCGCCAACAGCGGGAATGCATTTCAGTAAACAACTGTTAAAGCGATTTGAGATTAAGGGAATTGAATTTGCCGAGATCACACTGCATGTAGGTTTAGGAAATTTCAGGTCGGTTGAGGTAGAAGATTTGACTAAACATAAGATGGATTCCGAGGAGATTCAAATCTCAGAGGAAGCAGTCCAAATTGTAAATGGCGCTAAAAAAAGGAAAAGCGACATCTGTTATGTCGGGACAACAGTTATGAGAGCGCTTGAAAGCTCTATGTCAACAACCGGTTACCTTAAACCTTTTGAAGGCTGGACAAACAGGTTTATTTTTCCGCCCTACCAATTCAAGATACCAACAAGAATGGTTAGTAATTTTCATCTGCCTTATTCCACCTTGCTAATGATGGTTTCTGCCTTTGCAGGATTTGACTTCCTGTTTAAAGCGTATAAAGTTGCCATTGAAGAAAATTACAGGTTTGGAACTTACGGAGATGCGATGTTGATTATTTAAGAAGTTACGGGTTACGAGTTACGAGTAGTCAATAGTCAATGCCTAAGCTCTTACTATCTTTCTTTATTCGAACTTCGAGCATATCAAGTTTCATTTTTCCAAAAGGCTCAAGGTTTGTCATGTGTTTCCTTTTAAGCATTGTAAGTGCCGTGATTTTGCGAACGAAGTGAAGCAATCTTTCTTGACTTTTCGTAAAGTTTATGACAGTACTTTTTCTTGGTATCTCGGTTACTCTTAGGAGATTGCTTCGTCGCTTCGCTCCTCGCAAAATCCTTTTTCACCCTGTAAAATCCGATTAAAACCGCGTCCTTTGGAACAAAGCATAATCTTGGATCAAATTCTTTCCCCTTTCCGGTCATTTCTGATTCATCTTTACTTTTGACTTGACCTAATACCTTCTTGTCTCCTTACCTACTACTTCTTACGAATCTTTACTCTCTTCCCTCCGCTCTTTTCTCCTTCCGGCTTCCAGTTTCGGGTTTCGAACTTCCAGCTTATATCTTCATCATTCCAATAGTTCTCAGGGGAGTATCTATGGTACAATATCTCCAGGATGCACTATCCGGAATGATCCAATAAAAAATATTTACATTATAGAGAACAATTAACACACAATTTCGTAAAATGATAAGATAAATCTAAATCTGTAAGTAAAAACATAATGTCCACAGATTCACTAATTTAAGACTAATTAATATACATCTTTTTGAGTCATCCAATATTTTCTTTTTATTCGTGCATACGTGATTTATAAAAAAGACTTATTATCACTATTTTAGGAGCCATTTTGATTATTATGACTAAAACCCTCGTAAATCTTTTACACAGAAAGGATTTGGTGCAACCATTGTTGCATTAGATAAGTCTTAAAAGATAGTAAAAACAACAGGTTTTTACCTGTAAAAAATTATAAATAATGTCATTAATAAATAATAGTCTTACGGTAGCTCCATAACACTATGATATTAATGGCAATTTTTTTTTCATCGACCTTAAAAAAAAAGAGATACAAGGTCGGGTGAGAAATTTTTGTTTAATAAAAAAGAAATATCAATAAGGAGGTATATTATGGATACATTATTTAGTAAATCTTCCGCAATTTCGATTGTTAAAAAATGGAAGATAAGAAGAATGAAAAGTATTTTTTATTTAAGAATCTTTTCATGTGTAGTGATCCTTTTAATGACCATAGGTTTTCAAAAATCTTATGGGCAAGGTGTAGGTATCAGCGAGGAATCAATTGTTCCTCATGTATCGTCAATTTTAGAACTTAGATACACATCAGGATCGTTTAAAGGATTTTTGGCGCCACGATTGACTACAGTCCAAAGAACCGCCATTGCAAGTCCGGCTGCCGGTTTATTGGTTTACGATACCAGCACAAAATCTTTCTGGTATTATGATGGCGGTTGGGTTTCTATTGCAGCAAGCCAGTTTGGTTCATCAAACCAGGTTCTTGGCATGAATGCAGCAGGAACAGCGAATGAATACAAAACGCTAAATGGAACGGCAAATCAAATATCCATAAGCCATGGTGTTGGGAATATTACTTTTTCTACACCACAGGATATTCATGCAGGAGCAACACCTACATTTTTAGGTTTAACACTATCAACTCCACTTGGTGTTCCAAGCGGAGGTACGGGATTAACAACCTTTGGAGGAACAAATACAGTACTCTATACATCAGCAACAGATGCACTCAATTCAGTAGCCACATCAACGGCCAATGGGCAATTTTTGCAGACGACTACAGCAGGAGGAGCACCTACTTGGAAAACAATACTGGATGTAGCAAACGGAGGGACAGGATTATCCTCCATAACCACAAATAATTTAATTTATGGTAATAATGCAGGAGCAGTTAATTTATTGACTCCAAGTGCTACAACAGGAGCGCTATTGACAACAACAGCAACAGGAGCACCGGGCTGGTTGACCTTGAATACTTTACCGGCTACCTCAGGGATATTGCAGACAGTCAATGGCGGTACGGGATATGATACTTATACAGATGGAGAACTTCTGATCGGTACTACTGCAGGAAGCTTGAACAGAACAACATTAACAGGAACAGCTAATAGGGTATCTGTAACTAATGGAGATGGTAGCATTACTCTATCAACTCCGCAGGATATTCACAATGCTGCTACACCAACATTTGTTGGATTGACACTAAGCGGATTGACACCTGATGCAGGAGTTTATACCGATGGCAGCAG
>JADFQJ010000095.1 GCA_022561875.1 Bacteroidota bacterium
AGTATATGTGGCTGCTCCAAATGTAGTATCACCTTCCTGCCGGTGCGGTATTCCCCAATCCGATTACCGATGGTAAATGACGTAATCCCTCCAATAGAAGATTTCAACAGCCCCGAAGTGATGGATAAAATATGTAATTTCCGGTCATTAAATTTTGCTTTTGGAACCACCTTCATTCCAAAGCCATAATAGGGTTGTTTTACTACCATGATACTCAATAATCTTGCAACCTTGAAAACATGATCATCTATTGTAACCGTAGCATTCACTCTTTTATACTCCTTGCGATAAGCGTTTAGGGCTGATCGAAAATACGTTTTGAATCCGGTGTGCCCCTGAGCCAGATAAGCATTTCTGAGTTGTATTATAGTGCCTTCAATCCCTACCGACACCATAAAGGCACGCTTTAGATTATCACAGTTGATGAGATCAAACTCATGAATCCTGCCCTTTTTAATACGATTGGCAATGGCAGTTAAAGATCCCTTGTAATTAAGCGCATACTGCATAGCATTACCGGTTCCTAAGGGTAAATACGCAATTGTTGTTTGAATCGTGTCGATAGAATTAATGATGTCGGAGAAAGTTCCATCTCCTCCCGCTACGACCAAAACGTCGCAACGTGTAGTGAGCTTCTGTGCTAATTGTTGGAATTCAGCTGCTGATTTTGTATCTAATCCGTAGATGTCCGCGTTTAAAATTTTTGCAGGTTTTGTGAGTGCGGAATACTTCTGGTCCGCGGTCAATCCACCGGAGACAGGATTGGTAATTATCGCATAATGCACTTTATCTATGTATCATTTAATATAAAAAATTTGTTGAATATCCTGTCTATTCCATTCATAATGGATAAACTATAGTCAAAAGAGAACTGGGATCAAGAAGAAAATGATTTTAAATATTTTTAAATGACAGCGAACAATCTCTCAAAAATAGTATCCCCGGAGTGTGATTGCGTATATTGTATCACAATTTTTGACATTTTATTTCTGATTAATGGATTATTTGTAAGCAGATCAACTTCCTATTCTCGTTTCCGCCAGTTGCCCCCACCCAAGCATAAGGCTTCTTTTGTAAAATCCGCATAAGTGACGAATTCCATTCAAATTAATCATTTCACTGTGTACATTCGGTGCACAGATTTGGATAATCGCTTTGGATTGTACGTTGGAGATGAGGATATAACCGATATGAGGCAGAAGTATGCAAAATGGAAGTCTGACGGTCGGTGAGTTTTCCCAGTATGCGTAAATCATTGAAAGGAGAAGGGATTGGAAGATCAATTTTACGAAGACCTTGAAGAATTAGAGAATGATTATCGTTCGAAATTAACAACCCTTGAAACATTCTGTTCTAAACTCCATCAACTTCTTTCGGAGCTTCTGGACGGTAATAGCATTAAAACACACTTGGTTGAATTTCGAGTGAAAACAGTTGAAAGTTTCATGAACAAAGTAATGCGTGACGGGAAACACTATTCAGAGCCGATGAATAAAATAACTGATCAGTGCGGCTTGAGGATTATCCTATTTTATCCTTCAGACGTGGATACCGCATGTAATATGATTGATAGAGAGTTCCATGTCCTTCCAGAATACAGTACTGATAAGCGTACGTTGCTTAATACAGACCAATTTGGCTATTTGTCGGTTCACAAAGTGGTAACTTTGAAGAAGAACAGAAGCAATTTAAAGGAATGGGCGTCATTTGCCCCACTCAAGGCAGAGATTCAGATAAGGACAGTATTACAGCATTCTTGGGCAGCTATATCTCATAAACTTCAATACAAACATGAAAATGAAATCCCAAGTTCGTTTCGAAGAAAATTGGTTCGTCTCTCAGGATTGTTGGAACTCGCTGATGAAGAATTTCAGGACCTGAAAAATGAAAGAAAGAACCTCGTAGCGCAGTTAACTTATGATATTGCGGCAAGTAATCTTAGCGTCGAGTTAAATCTAGATTCGTTGTTGCAGTATTTTTCTACATCTGAGATTGTTGAAAAGATTATTCCTCAATTGGAGAAAATTGGATACGAACATGATGAGGATTATCCCTTTTTCTATTCAGATCATAAATCATCCCAAACGTTACTTATATCTAATTTGATTGGGTTGAAAAAACTTGAAGAACTTGACGGGGTGCTTGAAAAAGGATCAAAAAATGCACTGAAATTCTTCAAAGAATTTTTTGCTGTTCATACAAAAGGCTATCCAGAACATAATATCTCTGGCAGTACAGATCATTGGATTGCGATGCTTCTTGTAGGCATTGTCTCGTCTACCATTACTAAAGATTCACTCAAAGAAACGTTACCTTGGGTTGAAAGCTACCTTGACGATATTATAAAAATAGGCCGTTCGAATTTCAAAGATTCCGCCAAACACGCGCCTAAAGTTGATGAGAAAAGCTAGAAGTTTGTTTTCGGAGAAATTTTTGGGTTAAGTCCGATTATGAGATTTTAATACCAAGAACTTCTCGCCAAGCTCATTAATGATATGAAAATATTCTTACAAATATTAGATTCACTATGGCAGCTCAACTTTCGCGCTGTTAGTTTGCTTTGAGAATAAATTGAATAAAAAGGATTAAGTTATTAAAAGCACAATCATATTAATCATTTCCTTTTTTGTTTTAATGTTTTGTGGATGTGAGGATGAAACAGAAGCAAAAAATAAACCACCCGTAATATCAAGTTTGACAGCAGATCCAGATTCAGTTGAGGTTAACGGTACTTCGGATTTAGTCTGCGTGGCTACTGATCCTGATGGAGACAGTCTTATCTATAATTGGGAGATAGCAGCAGGTTCGATTAGTGTAACAGGTTCAAATGTAACTTGGACAGCGCCCAGTTCAGAAGGAACATATTCAGTTTCCTGTACAGTTGATGATGGTAATGGTGGTCAAGACGAAAAAAGTATAAATATTAGTACCTATGAGCCTGACCCAAATCCTGAAATAATTTCCGAATTCACATCTTCCGATGATTCACTGATATCCGAAAATATTCGTGAACGGTATCGATCAGATGCTACATATCTTGCTTTTATAGAAATGAATAAAACAAGTGATTCAAATACGGTTATTATTGATGAAGGGTTAATTGACTCGATTTATAAAGGGTTAATCCATATATACAATTGTACAACAATTACATCTGTTGATACTGTTACAAGAATTTGTCCAATTCATGCGTTTCCTGAGCAATGCATGGATAGAATTGTTATTGGTCTAGATACAACTTTTAGATGGACTAAGAGATGGTTAAATGGTAATACAAGTACTGGAAATGATACAATAGATAGCCTTGTGACTACTTTTGAGCTAGACTTTTATGGTGTTATAGTACACACCTTTGCATTATTAACAACAGACCTGAAATTAAATATGCATGCTCTTGCATATCATTTCAGACAGGTGCCTGGTGTATTGAATGCAGAACCTGATGCATTGGGTAGTTATGGTAGTGGTAACAACGATATCGAGGTGACTTTTGATCAAAGTAACACCTACTATAGTTATAGTAGAGGGTGGGACATTTGTGTGGAATGTTGCTCAGATAGATGGCTATGGAATTATAGGGTTTCAGATGAAGGAGAAGTGACTTTTTTAGGAAGTTATTAAATCTTGTTACTTACGAGCCTCTTGCAATATTCAAAAATTGTGGTATTTTCAATAATTATGCAGGCAGACATAATGGGTAGTAATTCTTAAATTACTGTCGAGAGATTAATGTTATTTTATGATAAACCAAAACAATTAATGAGTTGAGAATATGAGCCAAAAAATATCTGGTATTTGGGATCGTCTCCGGCACCTTCAGATAGAAATATTTCCTTCTTTAAAAAATAGTAACGAGCCCCTTTTGGATAAGCATTTACATTTAATCAGAGTTTTAGAAATTGCAAGGATTGAGGAATTCATTGTTGTTAGTTCTCAGGGTCGCGGTCGCCCCAAGTCAGAGCGGTTACCAATAGTAAGA
>JADFQJ010000017.1 GCA_022561875.1 Bacteroidota bacterium
TAAAATTACTGTATAAATAACGTTATCTAATCTCATACCAACTTCAAAAATTACATGCTTGAGAAAACATTAAATCGAGTTAGATTAAGCTATCACAAACATTATATTGGTCCTAAAACTATAACTGAGGTATCTCCTATTTGGCAAGAAACTGAGCCCGATGGACACGACCAAATAACTTTAAAAATATGATTGCCTTTTTCAGGGAAAGTAATCTTTACAAAATAGAAGTAACCGGTAACGGTGAAACTATTTATTATATACTGGATGAGGGAGAGATAATGGGAGTAAACAAGGTTCTTTGCAGTGATATTATTATTTATCTTGAGAACGGAGAAATTAATAAAATCAGTTTTCTTGACAAACCTGATGGTATTATGACCCCACCTGATGATGAAGATCCTGAAAATCTCAAACTTGATGGGTTTAATTGGCTGGAGCTATCCCGGCCATTAAATAAATGGGATATCTTTAAGTGGAAATAAACTTTAGTATCACATTCCACTTATCTAAGTTAGAGACATGGGGAATTCTGCGAATTTTCCTGGCTAATACTCGTCCTCATTAAAAAAGAAATCATCTTTACTGGGATAGTCAGGCCATATATCTTCAATACTTTCATATATATCACCCTCATCTTCAATTTCCTGAAGATTCTCAATTACTTCTAACGGCGCCCCGGAACGAATTGCAAAATCGATTAATTCATCCTTTGACGCAGGCCATGGGGCATCTTCTAATTTTGAAGCTAACTCAAGTGTCCAATACATTTCCGCTCAATTTCAGATCCTTTTATTTGTGAACCTCCTCTAAAATTGTGCAAATATATAAAAATATATATCAAATAATCTTTAGGGAAAACTTATTTTTTTTTATCAGGATACCAATGAATTTCTTTTATCCTAAAATCATCGGTGAGCTTACGGGATAGAACAAAAAGATAGTCAGACAACCGGTTAAGGTATCTGGCAAATATCTTGCTTTGCTTACGGGGGATATTTATTGCTAAAACTTTTCTTTCAACCCTGCGGCAAACACTTCTTGCTATATGGCAATATGAAATAACTGTGTTCCCTCCTGGTATAATAAATGAAGATAAGGTTTTCAGGTTTTTATCCATAGCGTCTATCTTGTCTTCAATCTTCTTAATATCTTTTACTTCAAGACCGGTAACAATAACTTTACTGTTCTGGTAATCTGAAGCTAAAACTGAAGCGCCGGTCATAAGGCATTTTTGAACCCACTCAAGAAAATCCTTATCACTATCATTAATCTTCTGAACTCTTAGCAGGCCAATATATGAATTCAGTTCATCAACCGAGCCGTATGCTTCAATTCTTACATGATATTTCGGTACCCTTGCACCACCGGCTAATGAGGTTTCTCCCTGATCTCCTGTTCCGGTATATATCTTCACTTTTGACTATATTTAAGGTAACTATTCAGCGCCTTAAGTTTGGAATACCCGAAATGACTAAAATTCAAAATAACTAAAATGTTACGAATTACGAGTATGCCTCTTCTCTTCATCTCCCAGTCACTCCCTCGCCACCTCGCTTCGTTCCTCTTCCCTCTTCTACCCTTTGACTCTTGACTACCTTTTGTATTCTTCCTTCCTCCTTACTCACCTTACTCAACTTACTCAACTCATTCACTCATTTACTCATTTACTCATTTACTCATTTCTTCAACTTTCTTATTAATTGTGTCCGAATCAACCTCGCCGTCAAACAGCCTGATAATCCTGCCAGCACGCCGGGCAATACTCTCTTCGTGAGTAACAAGGATTATAGTATTTCCACGTTGATGTATCTCGCCGATTACATTCATAATGTCATTTGAGGTTTTAGAATCAAGGTTACCGGTAGGTTCGTCAGCCAAAATAATTGAAGGATAATTTACAAGTGCCCTTGCCATCGCAACTCTCTGACGTTGTCCGCCTGAAAGTTCGTTAGGTTTATGGGTCATCCTGTCTGCCAGACCTACACTGTCAAGAACTTCCTTAGCCCTGATAATCCTTTCCGGCTTTGCTATCCCGGAGTAAACCATAGGAAGCATGACATTTTCAAGTGCGGAATATCGTGGCAGCAGATTATACGTCTGGAAAATAAAACCAATCTCCTGATTTCGTATTTCCGCAAGCATATTGTCTTCCATTTTGCTGACATCGGTACCATTGAGGATATATTGCCCGCTTGTAGCTGTATCAAGACAGCCCACCAGGTTCATCAAGGTTGATTTCCCTGAGCCAGAAGGACCCATAATAGCTACATATTCATTCTTATCAATTGAGATTGTAACCGAACGAAGCGCTTTCACAACAACTGTTCCCACATAATAATTTTTAACAATTTCCCTTAGAGATATTATATTTTCCATCGCTGTTTACGGGTTATTAAATGAACTACGAAAATAATTTATTTTGTTGATAAACCAACAATACTTCTAATATCTTATCCTGAAATGTTGTTTTGAATGCAGCTCTTTACGGAAAAAAACCAAACCAAACCTGAAAATGTCAATCGTAGCCTTTACACCAGGATATTTCTTTATTCTTTCCCATGCTTTCTCCATTCCATTACTCCAGTGAATATCATCAAGAATGATAATACTCTCAGAATTCACAGCCCCGAGGCATAACTCAAAATACTCAATGGTTGCCTCTTCACTGTGATCGCCATCAATAAAGACCAGGTCAAGTACAGGTAATTGCTCCAGAAGCACAGGTAAAACATCGCTGAATTCACCAGTGTATTGCTTTATATTACTGAGCTTTAACCTGTTGAAGTTTTTCCTGGCTAATGCAGACAATATTTCCGAACCTTCAATGGTATGAATTTTGGTATTTTGATCAGGTAAAGCCAGGTATGAAGAACCTATTCCTAAAGATGTGCCTAATTCCAGAATAACCTGCGGTTTGCAGAACATAACCATGCGATACAAAAGTCTTCCATATTTTTTATGCGTGGAAGATATGCGGACAATATTCCCGATACTGACATTTTTCTTTTTCCCAAAATGCGAACCTGCACCAAAACTCTTTGCATTCACTACCTCTTTATCCGACCTCAACTCTGAATAAAGATCGTTGATCTTCTTCATATTCCAGTCAACTTTCCTGTCTCTTAAAACACTTATAACAAACCGGTAAATAAAAGGGGAATGAATTCCATGTCCTTTTCCGTGACCCGAAAACAGGAAATAAACCATATATTTCAGGATGTATTTCAGATTTTCCCACATATTTCGGAATACTTGCTTCATTTTTGTTCAAAATTAGTTATTTTCATCAGTAATAAATATTCTTCCTATGCCTGATATCCTGAAAACCGACATACAATTTCTAAACGGGGTTGGACCAAAAAGAGCTGAGTTATTAAGGAAAGAACTACAAATCAATTATTTTGAAGATCTTTTGTATTACTTCCCGTATAAATATATCGACCGGACAAAGTTCTATACGATCAGGGAAATAAACAGCAATCTTCCTTACATCCAGATCAAAGGCCGTATAACAGGATTCAAAACTGCCGGACATCGAAGGAATAAAAGACTTGTTGCAGAATTTTCAGATAATACAGGTATTATTGAATTGGTATGGTTCCGTGGTGTTCAATGGATCAAAGACAGTCTTAAGACCGGAAAAGAATATGTTATTTTCGGCAAACCAACTGTTTTCAATAATAAAATAAACTTAATCCACCCCGAAGTTGAAGACCAGGAAAAATTAAACAGCAAAATCAATGCTTCTTTACAATCCTTTTACAATACGTCCGAAATACTAAAAAAGAGCTGGCTCACTTCAAAAGCTATCCAGAAACTGCAAAACAACCTTCTTCAGCATGTTAAAGATAAAATTCCGGAGACAATACCATCTTACCTGCTAAAGGAACTAAATCTGATATCATTGGAAGAGGCACTTCTCAACATTCATTTTCCACAAAATCCCGGCATTCTCAAAAAAGCAGAATACAGACTGAAATTTGAAGAACTTTTCTATATCCAGATAAATTTACTAAAGCAAAAAAAAACAAGAAATAAAGAATTCAGGGGACATGTTTTTTCAACCGTTGATGATTACTTTAATACTTTTTACCATAAAAATCTTCCGTTTGAATTAACTTCAGCACAAAAAAAAGTACTTAAGGAAATCAGAAAGGATACCGGTTCCGGCAAGCAGATGAACAGGCTTCTTCAGGGTGATGTCGGCAGCGGAAAAACACTTGTGGCATTGATGAGCATGCTTATTGGGCTTGATAATGGTTTCCAGGCCTGTATGATGGCTCCCACCGAAATACTTGCCAAACAGCATTTCCAAACCCTGACAAAAATGCTGGAGAATATGGATATTTATGTAGCCCTGCTTACAGGATCTACAAAACAATCAGAAAGAAAAACATTATTTAAAGATCTGAAAGACGGAACACTTCAAATCCTGGTCGGAACACATGCATTAATTGAAGAAACAGTGAAATTCCATAATCTTGGCATTGTAGTTATTGATGAACAACATCGTTTTGGTGTTGCCCAGAGAGCAAAACTTTGGAAAAAAAACAAACAACCTCCTCATATTCTTGTAATGACCGCAACACCCATTCCACGAACACTTGCAATGACCCTCTACGGTGATCTCGATGTTTCGGTTATCGATGAACTGCCACCGGGAAGAAAACCTGTAATAACAGCCCATTACTATGACTCGAAAAGATTGAGACTTTTCGGTTTTCTACGTAAACAAATTAAAAAGGGACAACAAATATATATTGTATACCCGCTTATCACGGAATCGGAAAAAATGGACTATAAAGATCTGGAAGATGGTTACGAAAGCATTGTAAGAGAATTTCCACCACCTGAATATGCAGTGAGTATAGTGCATGGAAGAATGAAATCCCAGGAAAAGGACATCGCTATGAAGTATTTTATTAAAGGCCAGACACATATAATGGTGGCTACAACTGTAATCGAAATTGGAGTCGATATATCTAATGCATCGGTGATGGTTATTGAAAGTGCTGAAAGATTTGGTTTGTCACAACTTCACCAGTTGCGGGGCAGGGTTGGCAGAGGAGCAGACCAATCTTATTGCATACTTATGAGTTCAGTGAAACTCACTCACGAAGCAAGAAAAAGGATTGAAATAATGGTAAGGACAAACGATGGTTTTGAAATTGCTGAAGTTGACCTGAAGCTTCGTGGTCCGGGAGACCTGGAAGGTACACAGCAAAGTGGGATTGCATTCAGCCTGAAAATTGCCAACCTGGCAAAAGACGGACAAATTCTTCAGTATGCAAGAGAAAAAGCCCAGGAGATAATTAATAAGGATCCTGAACTCGCCAAACCTCATAATTCAGTCCTTATGAAACAACTAAGGAAGCTGAGAAAAGAAAATGTCGACTGGAGCTCGATAAGTTAGTCTTCTTTAGAAATATTATTATGGTTATACAAGTTTTTGCCCATAGCAACACTCATTTTTCTTATAATCTTAGTATTTTCGCCAATTATATTTTGTGAGGGTGAAAAGAATACAAATGGGAACATCGAAGGAAATTGAACATCCCGGAGTAATTACAAGCATTGACTCTTCCGGAATAAAAGTCGATATCACAACCTATTCAGCATGTTCATCATGCAATGCAAAAGGTGTTTGTTCCATATCTGACGTTAAGGATAAGATTGTTGAGGTTCCAAACACCGGTGATTTTTCGGTTGGACAGGAAGTTCAGGTCATTCTGCATCAAAACCTGGGTTTTAAAGCCATGTACCTGGGATATGTTCAACCTTTTATTATTGTATTAATCTCTTTGATTATCACCAGTTCCCTCACCGGTAATGAGTTATTGGCCGGACTCATTTCCCTGGGCACTCTGGCACCTTACTTTCTGATCCTACTTTACTTCAAAGAAAAAATCAGGAATAAATTTACCTTTGCAATCAAAAAACAGGAACAATGAGCAGCGTATTGATCACCATTTTATCTCTCAGTTCAATGGGTATCGTAGCTGCAATAATACTTTACCTGGTTGCACAAAAATTCAAGGTTCTTGAAAATCCGAAAATAGATGATGTTGAGGATGCACTGCCGGCTACCAATTGTGGAGGATGCGGGTATCCCGGCTGCAGGAATTTCGCAGAGGTATGTGTAAATTCAGATACTCTTGATGATCTGTATTGCCCGGTAGGCGGACAGGAAACCATGGACATTGTAGCAAATCTCCTGGGCAAGGTAGCATTACAAACTGATCCAAGGGTTGCCGTTATACGATGCTCAGGATCATTTGAGAACAGACCGAGAACAAACCATTACGATGGTGCTTCATCGTGTGCTGTAGCATCTGCTTTATATGTTGGTGATACTGACTGCCCGGTTGGATGCCTTGGTATGGCTGATTGTGTGGTAGTGTGTGATTTTGAGGCCATATATATGGATGATAAAACAGACCTGCCGGTTGTAATAGATGATAAATGTACTGCTTGCGGTGCTTGTGTTAAAGCCTGCCCGAGAGATATTATTGAACTGAGAAAACGGAATAAGAAAGACCGGCAAATATTTGTATCATGTATTAATGAAGAGAAAGGCGGAATTGCTAAAAAATATTGCTCTGTCGCCTGCACCGGATGTACAAAATGTTTCAAAGTTTGTGAGTTTGATGCAATCACAATGGGCAATAACCTTGCATTTATCGACTCAGATAAATGTGTACTGTGCAGGAAATGTGTTCCTGAATGCCCAACTGATGCAATACTCGAGATCAATTTCCTGCCCAGAAAAACAAAGCCGGATAAAGAAAAAATAATACCCTTAAATAAAATTCCGGAAAAGGTAAAAACCGATATAAAAGAGTAAGTTTATTATGAGATACCTTTATGAAACAGGAGGAACAAGGTGTTAAGAACATTTAGAAAGGGAGGAATTCATCCGGCTGATAATAAACTCACGGAAAAAAACCCTGTTCAAATATTACCCCTTCCTGAGAAAGTGACTATTCCACTTTCACAACATGTTGGTACACCTGCAATACCGGTTGTTAACCGAGGTGATAAAGTAAAAGTCGGACAGTTAGTTGCAAAAAGTAAAGGATTTGTGTCAGCCAATATTCACTCATCAGTGTCGGGGAAAGTTGTTAAAATCGATTCATTACCTGATCTTACCGGTTATAAAAAACCTGCAGTAGTTATTGAGGTGGAGGGAGATGAGTGGGAAGATAGCATTATTCAATCAACTGATCTTCAAAAAGATATCACACTTTCAAAAGATGAGATATTAGAAAAGATCCGTGAATCAGGTATTGTAGGATTAGGAGGTGCAGCATTCCCGACACATGTTAAACTTATACTACCCCACGGTAAAAAAGCAGATGTGCTCATTATTAACGGTGTTGAGTGTGAGCCCTACTTAACATCCGATCACAGGCTGATGATTGAATATGGTAGAGAAATGCTGGTTGGCACCCATATCCTTATGAAAGTCTTGAATGTCAGGAAAGCTATGATCGGGATCGAAAATAACAAAGCAGATGCTATTAATTATTTGAAAGGAATTAGCTCATACCTGCCGGGGATTAAAGTATATCCTTTAGAAGTAAAGTACCCGCAGGGAAGTGAAAAACAACTTATTAAAGCTCTTACAGGCAGAGAAGTCCCTTCCCGGAAATTACCTGTTGATGTAGGCGTTATTGTTCATAATGTATCGACAGCATATGCAGTTTACGAAGCTGTTCAAAAAAACAAACCACTGATCAACAGGATAGTAACAGTTTCCGGCAAATCGTTGAAAAACCCATCCAATTTTGTTGTCAGGTTCGGTACCTCTGTCCAGTTCCTCATTGAAGCAGCCGGCGGTCTTCCGGAAAATACAGGTAAGGTAATAAGCGGCGGGCTGATGATGGGCAAAGCCCTCAATTCACTGGATGTACCGGTAATAAAAGGAATGACAGGAATACTCATCGTCCCCGGGAATGAAACGAAAAGAAAAGCAATCGAACCCTGCATCCGGTGTTCAAAATGTGTAACCGTTTGCCCTATGGGACTTGAACCGTATTTATTAATGCCTTTGGCTCAAAATGAGAATTTTTACAGACTGGAAAATGAAATGGTATTGGATTGTATTGAGTGTGGTTCATGCAGTTATATCTGCCCGGCTAACAGACCTTTACTCGACTATATAAAACTTGGAAAAGTGGAAGTGAATAAGATAATAAGAGAAAGGAAATAAGTGTGAAAAAAATAATTTGATTTCATATGAGTAAATTACTAACGGTTTCTCCTTCGCCACATATTTACGGAAAAGATACAACTCCGAATCTTATGTATGGTGTCATCATAGCCCTAATACCTGCAATACTGGCTTCAATCTTCTATTTTGGGTGGGGTGCTGTAATCGTAATATCAGTCGCGGTAATTTCATCAGTTTTATTTGAATTCCTGATCCAGCGGTTCCTTTTGCAGAAGAAAACTACCATACAGGACGGGTCGGCAGTTATCACAGGTTTATTACTCGCCTTATGCCTTCCTTCCAATTTTCCTGTTTTGCTTATTATATCAGGGAGCTTGTTTGCAATTGGAGTAGGTAAGTTATCATTCGGGGGGTTGGGCAATAATCCCTTCAATCCGGCTCTCGTAGGAAGAGTTTTCCTTTTTATTTCTTTTCCTGCAAAAATGACAAGCTGGCCTCAAGCACAAGGGTTTCAAACTCAATATGTTGATGCAAGCACAGGGGCAACTCCACTAAGTATTATTAAAGAAGGATTGGACAAGGGAGATTCCATTTCACAACTGATGGATAAAATTCCAACTTATCCGCAATTATTCATTGGCGATACTGGCGGATCAATTGGTGAGATTGCTGCAGTTGCACTGATTCTTGGTCTGGTGTACTTGCTGTT
This sequence comes from Bacteroidota bacterium, assembly GCA_022561875.1. Lineage (GTDB taxonomy): Bacteria > Bacteroidota > Bacteroidia > Bacteroidales > VadinHA17 > JADFUQ01. The sequence goes on from JADFQJ010000017.1 coordinate 8,886, forward strand.
AAGAAAGATAATAACCTGGCACATACCTGTGTCGATAATCCTTACTGTTGTAATTTTTACAGGTATTCTCTGGCTGGTCGACCCGTCACAAAATGCCGATCCCCTGTTCCATATCCTGTCAGGAGGAATACTGCTGGGAGCTATTTTTATGGCAACTGATTACGTTACCTCACCCATGACAACAAAAGGAATGATCGCATACGGAATCAGTATCGGAATATTAACAGTAGTAATAAGACGATTCGGATCCTTCCCTGAAGGTGTTCAATTTGCAATTCTAATCATGAATGGATTTGTTCCGCTGATCAATTATTATATCAAACCAAAGCGATTTGGAGAGGAGGTGAAAAATGGCTAAGAAAGAATCTACTTTTTCGAATATGGTCATCTCCCTGTCTGTAATAACATTAACAGCATCAATTGCCCTGGGATTCGTGTATGAGCTTACCAAAGCACCCATTGCCGCTGCTAAATATGCTGCAAAAATGAAGGCAATCAATGAGGTTCTTCCTGCATACAATAATTTACCAAATGAGGAAGTATACAAAATTGCCGTTGATAATGATACTTTATATTTTTACCCGGCCCGTGAAGATAATAAGCTGGTTGGAACAGCAATCGAAACATTTACAAAAAAAGGTTTTAGCGGAAATATTAAGTTAATGGTTGGAATTTTACCTGACGGCACCATCAATGATATTGTTGTTCTCGAGCATAAAGAAACACCGGGTCTGGGGGATAAAATGTCAAAGGGTAAATCTGATTTTAGTTTGCAGTTTCATGGAAAGAACCCGGAAAACTTTAATCTGAGCATAAGAAAAGATGGAGGTGATGTTGATGCCATCACAGCTACGACAATAAGTTCACGTGCATACTGCGATGCTGTAAAGCGAGCTTATAATGCTTATATGAAAGGAGGTAATAAATGAACCAGTGGAAAAATTTTAACAAAGGTTTCTTCAGGGAAAATGCAGTATTCGTTCTGTTCCTGGGATTATGCCCTACCCTGGGTGTAACAACTTCGGTAATTAACGGAATTGGAATGGGACTGGCAACAACATTTGTGTTGCTTATGTCAAATATTGTAGTCACCCTTGCCAAAAGCTTTATTCCTGACAAGGTCAGAATCCCCTCATTCATTGTTATCATTGCATCGTTTGTTACCGTAGTTGAGTTATTAATGCAGGCATATCTGCCCGGTCTGTTTAATGAACTCGGTTTGTTTATCCCATTGATAGTAGTTAACTGCCTTGTTTTGGGGCGTGCAGAAGCTTTTGCTTCAAAGAACACCTTTACATCTTCAGTTTTTGATGCCCTGGGTATGGGTTTCGGTTTTACAATGGCGCTCTTTTTTCTGGGTGGTGTCAGGGAGATACTTGGCAGCGGATCGTTTCTGGGTTTTAAATTTATCTCTGGTGACGGAATACTTCTTTTTATCCTCGCTCCCGGAGCTTTTATTGCCCTTGGATACCTTATCATGATAATGAATAAAATCAATAAGAAAACTGCTTAAAGAAACAACCACTATGAATTATGTCATTATCATTATATCAGCAATTTTTGTCAACAATATTGTTTTGGCAAAGTTTCTGGGCATATGTCCGTTTATTGGCGTTTCAAATAAAGTAGAAACTGCTATCGGCATGACCGGTGCAGTTACCTTTGTAATGGTAATAGCTACAATTGTCACCTATCTTCTGCAGTATTATATTCTTATTCCTTTCGGGATCGCATTTATGCAGACAATAACTTTCATTCTTGTAATCGCCGCTCTGGTCCAAATGGTCGAGCTTATACTAAAAAAGGTTAGCCCGGCGCTTTACCAGGCACTTGGTATTTTCCTTCCCCTTATCACAACAAACTGTGCTATTCTGGGTGTCGCTATTCTTACAATCCAGAACGATTATAACCTGATTGAAAGCGTAGTTTTTTCAGTAGCAAATGCCATTGGATTCGGCATGGCACTATTAATTTTTTCCGGTATCAGGGAACAACTTGAATTAGTGGATGTTCCGGAATCGATGAGAGGCGTTCCTATTGCTTTTATAATCGCCGGTCTGCTTGCCATGGCCTTTATGGGATTTACAGGAGTAGTTTAGAATCGTCACCGGTCTGACCGGTTTCTTATTATTTTGTAAAGTAAAGCATTTTTACCGCTATTAAAGGACGGAATATTTTACTAATTTCGCCTTAAGACAAATCCAGTTCTAAAAAAGCACGGAAATGATAAGTACAAAACATTTTTACCAGAATCGTAAATTGCCAACATTCCTGATCCTTATAGTTTTCATATCTTCTTTGATTATCCCAGCTTCCTGCCGGAATAACCGGAAGAAAAAAACTACTTCACCTGTCGGACAATGGAACAGAGTGCAGATAATCTCCGGAGGAACCCATATCGAACACTGGCTTAACGGAAAAAAGGTACTGGAATATGAACGTGGCAGTGAACAATTTCGAAAATTGGTTGAGGAAAGTAAATACAAAAATATCCCCGGTTTCGGAGAAGCATCCGAAGGCCATATACTCCTGCAGGATCATGATAACCGGGTGTCCTTCAGGAATATAAAGATCAGGGTTCTTAAACCGTAATAAAATGTAAACTCCTAATTAACTTTAGTCACTTCTTTATTTAGTCACTTCAAATGATAAAAGAACCTCCGTATCATAACCATTTTGCCGGAATGGGTACCAGGTTCGACCTTGTCTTGCCTGATACGTATAGGTCAAATGGCGATGAAGTTTTCAGGCAGATTAAAGTTGAAATTGATCGTCTGGAGAAAAAGCTGAGCCGTTTTCTACCGGATAGTGAACTTACCTATATCAACCAATTCGGGGCTTTAAGTCCCGTGAAAGTGGATCAGGAATGGATCACAATACTTGAAACATGCAGGAAATATTATATAAGCACTTATTCTTGTTTTGATGTTACCCTACAACCGGACTTTGGAAAAGATCAGAATAAATTGTCAGGAGCAGATAATATTATTATCGACAAAAACGATGAGACCGTACATTTTGCTGATCCCGGTATTAAAATCGACCTGGGGGGATTCGGCAAAGGTTACGCGATGGAAAGGGTAAGTGATATTTTGCGATTGCATGATATTAAAAATGCTCTGGTCAGTTTTGGCGAAAGTTCAATATTGGCACTGGGAAAACATCCCTGCGGCAACCACTGGAAAATTGGAGTTCAGCATTTATTCAGGCCCGGGGAGAACATTTTTGTTTTTGACCTGAAAGATGAAAATATGTCAACATCCGGCATGCCTGGCAAGAATGGAAAACTGCGTTACAGGAATCACGCCCTCATCAATCCTGTTAACGGACATCCGGTTAATATGCTCCGGACAATTTCGGTAAAGTCCCGAAAAGCTCTGGACACAGAAGTCCTTTCCACGGCGCTCTATGTTTCACCGCCGGATAAGAGAAAAAAGATACTCTCAGGTTTTCCCGGCTCGGAAGTCATTGAAGCTGTCTATACCGATGAGGGAAAAGTTAGTATATTAGCAATAAAATAAACGTAAGTAATAAGAAGTTTTGAGTGCCTAAAGTTATAAGTGCCTAAAGTTGAGAAGAAGTTTTAACTTTAGGCACTTTAGGCACTTTAGGCACTTTAGGCACTTTAGGCACTTTAGGCACTTCTTTTATTAGGCACTGAATAGTTACAAATAAACAATTAGGAACGAACAATATGAATAAATCCGAAAAACAATCAAGAAGAGAATTTATCAGAAATGCTTCTCTGATCACCGGCACCTCGGTTATAGCCTCGTCATTACCCTGGATGAATGCTCTGGCAAATGAGAACCCTGATAAAAAATTATCACCATCCGATAAGGTTAGGATTGGAATAATAGGTGTCGGCTCACGGGGCAGTTTGCTGCTTCTTCACATGAAAAATATCCCGGCTATTGAGGTCACGGCAGTTTGCGATAATTATCCAACCCATTTCGCCCGGGCAAAGCAGATTACAGACAACCGGGCCAAAGCATTTGTGGATTACCGGAAATTACTGGAGATGAATGATATGGACGCGGTGATCATTGCAACCCCGTTGCACGAACATGCACATATTACTATAGATGCGCTGCAATCAGGAAAGCATGTACTTTGTGAAAAAAGCATGGCGCGAATACCTGAAGACTGCCTGGCAATGGTAAATATGCACCGGGAAACCGGTAATATCCTTCAAATCGGTCACCAACGAATGTTCAACCCGAAGTATATTAAAGCAATGGAATTTATCAAGGCAGGAAAACTGGGAAATATTACGCAGATGAGGGCATTCTGGCACAGAAACAACGACTGGAGGCGTGCGGTACCAGCCCCTGAACTTGAGAAAAAGATCAATTGGCGGCTGTATAAGGAATTTTCATGCGGACTGATGACCGAACTGGCATCACATCAGATCCAGGTAGCCAACTGGGCGTTGGGTGAATTCCCGGATAAAGTAATGGGTGCAGGCAGTATTAATTACTGGAAAGATGGACGAGAAGTGCATGATAATGTCAATCTTGTATACACTTACCCGGGAGGAACGCAGCTGATCTATGATTCCTGTATCAGCAATAAGCACTACGGATTTGAAGAGCAAATAATGGGTCCAAAAGGTACCATGGAACTCGAAGCCGGAAAAATCTATTCCGAAACACCTCCTCCTGCACCCGGAATACTCCACCTGATCAATAATATCGAACATAAAATATTTGATGCAATACCACTTGGTGGAGCAAGCTGGATACCCGATACACCAAGTAAAAACAAAGGAGAATATATCCTGGCTGAAGATCTTGAAGACGATGGTACACAACTCGAACTGGAAGCTTTCGTCTATTCGGTTAAGAACAATAAAATTGATCCTGATCATATTATTCAGGCATATTATGCCAGTATTGCTGCTTTGCTTGGTTTTATGGCTATTGAAGAAGAACGGGTGATAACCATCCCTGAAGAATTAAAAATTGTCTGATTTTATACTAATGAAAGATACTATCATTACTGGTAAACAAAAGAAGAGAGAATTATTATTTTTATTGGTAAGTTTTATAATAGCCTTTGCATTGAACGTTTATTCAATAATATTTTATAACTCCCAATGGAAAGAACTAATTACCACTTTGCACATTATACTCCTGGTAACTATCGTTATATATTTCCTCATGGTTATTATCAGGTTGATAATCACGGGTGTTGTATACCTGTTCAACAAAAACCGGTAACTGAATTCGGAATTCAATTACTATAATGGATAATTTATTTACAATTTCAAGTTTTTTAAATTATGCAATTCGTCCATATCTTGAACTGGGACTTTTTATTCTTCTTATTGTAATTATAGGATATCTCTATTATCAATTGAATAAAAGAAACAGTTTTATTCAATTAATTTATGATAAACTACATATCCGGGACACGGGATTGGGAAAGGAGGAATTGACGAAGATACTGTCAAAGCTACAGATAGTTGAACTGACAAAGATAATTACAAGGGGTAAGTTTTTTGATGATGAGATACTTAACTATATCTTTGAAGATGACAAAGAAAAAAAGTTATTTTTACATTATACCAGGGAGAAGACTATTGCGGATAAAGTTCTTAAAGAAGGATTTCAATTCAGATATTCTTTTCATAAAACCGCATCTAAAATCACCCAGGATAGATTGGCTCTGATATATAAACATAACAGGAGCAAATATTTTGGTAATTATGTATTGATCCTGTCAATTTCAACTAAGATACACAATTACTATAGCGAAGAATTAAGAAAGATCTCACCCCCGGAAGCTTTTGTAGAACAAATATTAACTGAAGTTCTTCCATTCCATGATGAAAATAATGATGTAGTTTATGCTTTGTCAAACAAGTTTATTAAGGGATACTTTAATCATGAAACCGGAGAAATAACCAGCAATCCTGAATTCAATCCGAATTTTGATTGTGATATTTTCAGAAGAAATCTTGACCGGTTAAGAGATGCATATAGCAAAGAAAAATAGGTATTTAAATAGGTATTTTTTTAGTTCGAAAAACAATAAATATTAAAGCAAGACCACTACTGTCCGGTTATAAGTTGAACATTTTCAATTGGTTATAATTATTGTTTTCAATATTTCTATAAACATTCTTGTTAAACATCTGATTTAAAGGAATTTCCTTAAATATGCTGATGCTAAGAATATGTAGAATTGTGTAAAGTTCTTTTTCCAATTTCTTCCGTCAGTCTCGTAGAGACTTATTGATAATAGGCAGCCACTTCAGTGGCTGTTTTTTATATGTACATGCCAGACAGCCCGGAGGGCTAGAATGGCGCTATAACAAATATTTTTCTTCGAATTCAATTCCATGATAATTTAAAATATCAATAAATTCTTCACGAAAAGTTTTTTTCCTGTGATGCTCTTCCTGATTTGTAATATATTTTATTGTTCCGTCAACTTGCGAAACACCTATTGTAAATGCTCCATATCCTTCCTGCCATACAAAATTCTTCATGTTTCCAAACGTTCCATGAATCCACCTGGAAGATCCTCCTTTTAAATATTGTATTGCCTTAGCGATTGTAATTGTTGAGGAAAGTGATACCAGTAGATGCAGGTGATCATCTACACCTCCAGCCTTTATTAACTTAAAACTATTTTCTTTGCAAATTCCACCTATATAGGGATAAAGCTTCTCCCTGATATCAGATTTCAACCATTTTTTTTGGTTTTTCGTTGAAAAAACGTAGTGAACGTAACAACTAATGTATGAATTTCCCATTTATAAATGCTTTAATAATAAAATATCGGAGATGCTGTTGAATATAATTGTAAAGCAAAGACATTTTTTTCATTCTATCCCTCCGGGATGTTTAATATTTGTTAATTTCCTGTATCAGGCATTGAAATGCCTGTCTATTATCTTTCTGTCCCTACCGGGACGAAGAGAGATTGCGTTTTATATGAGGATTTTGATTTCAAATCGAAAAATATTTCAAAGAACTTCTATCGCTTATATATTCAGTCTTCCAGAACTTTTATATCTTTGTTAACCGGACAGTAGTGATTTTTTTTCACTGTTAAATACTAAATGTTCGGGTATGTCGTTTTGTTGATGTATGTTCAAACAATAATAGTCTGCCTATGAAACAAAGTTATACCCCGCCTTCTTTATTTATTGAAAATACGGATAACAACAGAGATTTGTACTCCCTTGAATGGCAGGTGGAACATTCTTTTAATGACGTTTTATCTCTTCTTTGTCTTCTTCAATTTGATGTTAGAGAGGAAGTGACTGAGAAATTGTTTCAACAAGTTGAACAATTATGAGTATTTATCAGATTGAAGAACCATGCTGGATATGAGAAATTATTAATACAGATTATTGATTCAGCAAATTGACCGTATGACATGCAATAATGCCGGCTGTTTCAGTACGTAACCTGCCCGGTCCCAGCAATACGGCTGAGAATCCGTTTTTACAAGCCAGATGAACCTCTTCGGAAGAAAAATCTCCCTCAGGACCAATAAGGATAAGGATATCTTGTTCTCTTTTAACCAATACCTTCAAACTGGTTCTGGTATCTTTATCGCGATGTGCAATAAATCTGTAAGTGGGATGATTTTTGGAGATAAATTCCATGAAACCGGTTACCTCATTCAGTTCCGGCTTGTATGCTTTAACCGATTGTTTCATAGCAGATATTATCACCTTGTTAAGCCGTTCCTTTCGGATTGTTTTCCTTTCAGACCTTTCACAAAGCAGGGGAGTGATCTCATCAATGCCAATTTCAGTGGCTTTTTCAAGAAACCATTCGAAACGGCTGATGTTTTTTGTTGGAGCTATTGCAATATGCAACCTGAAACTCCTTTTCCCCCAATCGTATCTGATCTCTGTTGTCTCAATAATACAATTCTTCCGATCGGCAACTTTTATATTTGCCTTATGATATCCACCTTTTCCGTCAACAAGGATAATTTTGCCACCCTCTTTTAAACGGAGTACATTTATGCAGTGTTGTGATTCTTCCTTATTCAACTTATAATGCTTCCCGTGAATGTCAGGAGTATAAAAAATATGCATTTTAGTGTTATTATATGAAAGCAAATTTAATAAATTAAGTCAAAAAGCTAAGACGAAAACTGTGGCCAAAGATTGAATACCTTCAGTAAAATTCAATAATGAGAAGGTTTTGTAGGGTTATGTGGAAAGACTAATTGAAGAAATTACCTGTAAACTACCTGTAACATGCTGTTATTTGCATTAAATTTACGCTTTTAAAAGAAACCTGCGAATGACAAGAATTGGGTTATTATCTGACACCCATGGATATCTTCACCCTGATATATTTGAATATTTCGGGAAATGTGATGAAATCTGGCACTCTGGTGATATAGGTGATATTGAAATTGCACACAGGTTAAAACAATTTAAACCTTTAAGAGCAGTTTATGGAAATGTTGACGGGCATGAGATCCGTTCCGGTTTCTGTGAAAACCTCCGGTTTATTTGCGAAGATAAATCAGTGTGGATAACTCATATTGGTGGTTATCCGGGAAAGTATGACCGGTCGGTCAGGGATGAAATAAACAGGAATCCTCCGGGATTGTTCATTTCCGGGCATTCACATATTCTTAAGGTTATGTATGACAAGGAACTGGATTTATTGCATATAAACCCGGGAGCTTCCGGGAAGTTTGGAATCCATAAATACCTAACTGTAGTCAGATTTAATATTGATTGCAATGAAATAATGAACTTCGAAGTAATCAGGCTCGGGGAAAAGAAAAAAGTTGATTAAGAGCTACATTTCATCCCCTTCACTTTTTTCATGATATAATCTGAACCTTCTCAGGAACATCTGCAGTTTCCTGTCGACTGAAAGCATATAAATATACGATGTATCACCACTTTTAACATTCAGCTTTCTTTGTCCGGGCTTAAGTGCTTGAATCGGATCTATGAAATTCTGGTTGCGTGAAAGAGCCTGCATCACGCCTCTTGTATATCCGAAATAGTACCAGGTTTCATCATCAATCTTAAGATACAGATCAAACATATCACCGCTTCTCTTTTTCTGCATCTCCAGGTATCCTTCAGTTTTTACATTTAATTGTTTATTCATGATGTTCCCAATCCCTATCTTTCCCACCGAGTGGTATGAACTGGTTTCCTGGTTCCATTTTAGCTTTACGTCTGTTAACAGTATTTTATATTTTCTAATGCCTTCCGGGAGCTCAGCCATAATCCCGAAAAGACTGGATTCCTGTGTTAATATATTAGCCTGATCAACTCCGAGCAGTTCACGCATCCCTTTTTTATATTGCTCAGTGGTCAGATCAACCGGTTCAAGTGTTGGTTTTACAAATATATCGTTGGCCATTGCCATCATGGCTTCATCAGAAAAGTAGAAATCTAATCCCAGCATAATGTTCATTGTTGTTTGTCCTGATTCCTCTTCATAAAGTGTATTTCCAACAACAGTCATCTTAACTTGTCCATAATCCACTGCCAGATCAAGTGACCCTTCACCATAAAGATTGCAATAATTTTTGTCAAAGCTTAGTAGATTACCTGGTAAACTTTCATCAGTTAATTTTTCCAAACTACCTATTTTGTAATTATCCGAACCTTCATCATAATACAAATAACCCTCGGCTTGAGTTATAAGGTTATCGCTATAGTCTTTTCGCCTACCCATAAATGTCTGATATATATGAGTGGAGTCTTCAGTGATATAAAGACCACTGAAAATTCTTCTGCCATCGATATTCCTTAGGTTAGCTGAAACAGGAATCAATACATTCTCAGGATCGATCTCAGATGTAAATTGCAAATAATTCTGAGCTGTGCCGGCACACTGGTGTTCAATTTGTACTCCTCCGGTAAAAGTCAGTAGCTCTTTTCCGGCATCCAGTACTACCTGTCCGACAAACGTGAAATACGGATTAAGTTTGAATTCATCATTTTCTTCAATGGTTCCTGACCCGGTGGTTACTTTTTCTTCGTTTACGCTGATATCGTCAAACCTGATTGGTTGAGAATCTCCTTTTTGGTCAACATAATTATACAGTCCTGAAGCGGTATAACTGTTTTTATCCTGGATATTCACACTGGCCGGATTAATGGTAAACCGGTTATTTGCAAGGATTTTTGCATCTTCAAGAGTTCTTATTCTCGATTTGTTTTCAATTTTAACAATTCCTCCATGAGGAAAGATCAGTGCATCGGCTATTTCAATGAAATTTACTTCATAAGCAGTAATAAGGTTTTCTTCCAGGTTGTAAACCGCTGAGTCAGTAACAAATCCTAATGAATCCTTTTTAGGATTGATTGATATCAATGTTGGTATTTCAATTCTGGCATCAGCAAAATAGGGGGAGTCAGAAGATTCAGGAAGGGGTTTTTTCCTTCTCTCTTTTTTGCCCATGGCCAGTTCTTTAACATTCATATCCCATACAAAATAGTTCAGACTGCTGGTGATCTGGTTATCAGGTAATCTTACATAGGTCGTGTCAGAATTTGAAGCGACTATGCTTTTACCTTTACTGAAATCAACATGTGTGCTTACATTGTCAGCAATGAAAGCATATCCGTCTGTTTTGCGCGATTTGAGACGGAAAGAAGCAGTATCGGCATCAAAAGCTTGTTCTGTAAAAAGCAAATTATCCGACCTGATAATGGCATCAGGCATATCAATCTTTCCTGACCCGGTAAGGCCGTCCGGTTTTAGCCTGACTGATCCTTTAAGCTTTATTTTGTCATTAAACAATGCAAAATCATTTTCACTGCTCCGGGCAGTTAACTCATTTTTAATTGGGTACCAACCTATCTGAACATTATTCGCATTCAATTCAGGAAATTTCACACCGGTTTCCTGCTGCATGATATTAAAAGTTTGAGCTTCAGCAAACATTGAATCGGGGAAGAAAATAAAATCATCAGATTCAACAATGGAAGAAAGATATTCCAGTCTTCCCTTACCCTCAAGTCCCTTGTTACTTAGCTTGATGTTATTGTAATAGGTTCCTTTTCCTCCATATACAGGAAGCCCTTCATCGGGTGTAGTATACGAAAATCCGAGTGAATGATCTTCCTGCACTGTAAGGGTTTGTGAGATTTCCGGAAATATGCCACTACTGAATTTACCTTTAAACTGGACATCCTCTTTATTGAATTTGTCCAGGTTCTTGATTGTGTAGGGTTCCAGTTCAAAATAAAATTCATCGCGGGAGTATGTACTATCCAAACCGGGAATATTTTCGTAATAGACATAAGAATTAGCCTTACTGCGGAGTATTGGATATTCAGGGAATTGATAATACCCTGATTTATTGGATGGATGATCTATGAGTAGTTCACCGGTTATCATCTCTATGTTGTTCTTGATATCTGAATGAAAAGCACGTCCATAAATATCGGATGTGTCTTTCTGTATTGCAAGGTGTAATGAATCAATATTATGGAGGTCAATCTTGAAAGAATCGTACCGGAATTCAAAATTTTCGCCAAAAAAAGTAAAAAGACCGGCCTTTACATTCCCGTCAAAACTAAAATTTCTGTTCTTTTTCAGAATAATCTGTTCTCTTTTTGGCCATATGATAACATTTTGAGAATCACTAAGAAATATTTGTGATACACCATTTATAGTCAGGTCCTTAGTAGTCAGGTCCAGCGTGGCATTCTCAAGTGGAGCCCTGGTAGTAGAAACAAAATCAATCACATCAAAATCAATCTCCCCGGTAAATGCATCAATAAAATCGTATAACCGTTTTTTAATTGAAACTTCACCTGTATTCTGATCATAATAAATAAAACCATCTATTGATAATCTTACACAGAGTTGTTTTATCTGGTAGGGTGGTTTATTCATCCATTTTGCCAGTTCATCAACAGGAAAAGTTTCGGAGTAATACCATTTGGCAAATTTCTTTAGTGTAAAAAGAGGATGATATTCATCAATTCCCTGCATTCTGTGGAATTCAATTTCGTTATAATAACTGATTGATTCAAATCGTGCGTGCCCAAGACTTGCCCCTCTTGACATTGTCATTTTTATTTTGGGATCCTCAATCTTCCAGGAGAGCATTTCAAATTCCATATCAAGATTGTGGTAGGAATTAAAATACGGGCTGTGAGTAAGTTTGTCATTCGTGCGGTACAACGTTATTTCTTTATTTGAAACTTGATAATTGAAAGCAATTCCGGGATGGAAAATAGAATCTTCTTCAAGGTAAATTGTTGCTATGGCTTTTCTGCTGGCAATGCGTTCTTTTGAAAACACAATATATTCTGACTTAATATTCATCAGCAATGTGTCGTTCTTATAAATTGAAAGACTGGCATTTTTGTATTTCTCACCTGTTCCGTTTAGCTTGCTGCCATGCATTGAAACACCACCCTCAAAGTTGATATTCTCAAACATATTCTCAATCAGAATACGTTTGGCATAAGAGTTGAACTTTGGAAATGTAGCCATGTTGGGTGAGGAAATTGCTCTAACCCTCTCTTCAAGGTTCCCTGTAAGCGGTTTGTCCAGATAAATATGGTGATAAAAAAGCACCGAATCAGCTGAGTAATATGAATGGCTTAGATCAATCTGGTAATCTTTAAGCTCAGCATAAACCCGGGTTCTGTCAAATCCAGCCCTTTCCCAGCTAACAATTCCTCCTTTCCCAATCCAGATTGCCCGGTCAGGATATAGTGTTCCCTGTGTTTTGTAAATGATACCACTGTCTCTCTGTGCATAACAGACCAGATCCGATTTGTTGAAAATTATTTTCAGAGTGCTGTCAAAAAGAAATTGGTATTTCCCTGAACGTATTTTCCATTCGTTGGCTGATGAGGTGTATAACACCCTGGCTTCCATAACTCCTTTCGTAATATTAAAATAGCGACCAATATTTTTCAAAATGAAATTTTTGTTATTCAGGAGTTCGACAAGTCCGTTATACCAGGGAGTAAAGTTTTCCTGGTTTCCTTCAGTTAGCTTGAACGCGGATAGAGAAGCCAAAAATTCAAGAAAATTTGGATTTGCCCGTGCTCTTCGTTTAAGTAAAAGATTAGATAAGCTTATAATTTTGTTTTTTTCTTCAAGATTATAAGCGCCTGATAGCCAAAGAGAACCAAAGCTTGTTAAGATAGCCTGTTGACTTTCATTCAGGTTTGGCCCCATGAATTTATTTAGTTCAGGAAGAAACGTATCCTGTTCGGATGGAAATTCTTTTATTGACTGCCCTGATACGGGGAAAGATGCACTTAACAAACAAAGTAAGAAAAGAAGTACTACTTCGATACGTTTTTTCATAAGACATATTTTTATAAAGATATAAACCTATGCCTGACGTACAAAATATTTTTATTCACAGAACACTAGAATGAGTTTATTATCTCAAAAAAATCATCTGCTTTGAGTGATGCCCCTCCAATAAGCCCGCCGTCAACGTCCGGATTTGAAAATAATTCTTTCGCATTGGTTGGTTTGCAACTGCCTCCATAAAGAATTGTAGTATTATCAGCAATTTCCTGATTGTAAGTTTCAGTTACCAGTTTTCGTATATATTTATGCATTTCCTGAGCTTGCTGTGGAGTAGCAGTTTCTCCTGTGCCGATTGCCCAAACCGGCTCGTATGCAATTATTATTTTGCTAAACTCTTCATCATCCAGATCGAACAGGCCTTCACGAAGCTGCTTGTTCACAGCCTCAAATTGTTTTTCCTGCTTCCTCTCCTCAAGTTGCTCACCAATACAGAAAATTGGTTTCAGAGAGTTTTCCAGTGCAAGTTTTACCTTTTTGTTCAGGGTTTCATTATCTTCATTAAAATATGACCTCCTTTCAGAATGTCCTATGATTACATATTCAATACCTGTGGATTTGATCATTTCAGCTGATACTTCACCGGTAAATGCCCCCCTGGGTTCTGAAGAACAATTTTGTGCTGCAATGGAAATAAGCTTATGGTTCACGATCTTAGATACTTCTGACAGATGAATAAAAGGTAACCCGATTATAACCCCGGCACTTTTGTCTTCTTGCTTTTCAACCTGTAGTTCAATCTCTCTGGCAAGCTCAATGCCTTCTTTTAATGTTTTGTTCATTTTCCAGTTACCTGCAACAATTCGTTTTCTCATGGTATTATTATTTTATATTTTTTTTATGAATAACAGGAATTGCAAAAGTAAGAAATATTCATTTAATCAGACTTTTACATTCAGGTTAACCGAACCCTGGGATCGAGAAGAGTATAAATTATGTCTACCAGGATATTTACTACAATAAAAATCAATGATATTGTTAAAATGCATCCAAGGACTACAGGCATATCATATTTATTCAATGCATCTACAATTACATATCCCAAACCTTTCCATCCAAATATATATTCAACAAAAACCACACCGGCCATAAGCGATGCGAACCACCCGGATACCGCTGTAATCACAGGATTAAGTGAGTTTTGTAATGCATGTTTGAAAATAATGCGGCTGAAACTTAATCCTTTAGCTTTTGCCGTCCTGATGTAATCCTGTGACAATACTTCGAGCATCGAATTGCGTGTCAACTGCGTGACAATGGCAAGGGGTCTTATACCAAGAGTAAATGCAGGAAGGATCAGGTTTTTTAACTCCAGATACCTTCCCTCACCAAAATCATCAATTTCATATAAATTCCCGGTCAGGTTAAGTCCTGTAAAATCCCCGAGAACAAATGCAAATAACCACCCGATAATTATTGCAGCAAAGAAAGATGGCACAGACATACCTGTTGCTGAAAGGAATATAAGTACTCTGTCTATTAACTTATCCTTTTTAATAGCAGCAAGTATTCCAAGAGATAATCCCAGAATTGTCGCGAAAACAATGGATACCAAAGCAAGTATAAAGGTATTAGGCAGAGTCTCTGAAATGATGGCTGATACATTTTTTTTGCTCTGATACGACCTGCGTAAATATGGTCGCTTGAAAACCAGAATTCTTTTGTCAGAAATATTAACAATCTTCAGGTAGGTGGAATATCTTATGGAATCGATGAAAAAATAATCTGAGGGGTCGTTAGTGACATGAACGGAAACAGGGGAGAGGTCATTCAGATATTTAATATACTGCATACTTATCGACTTGTCAAGTCCCAGATCCTTCCGGATCACTTCGATCGATTTCTCGTCAGCTCTCTGGCCAAGCATCATCCTGGCCGGGTCCCCTGGCAAAACTGTGAAAAGAAAGAATACAAGTGATACAACCCCCCATAATATGAGTATGCTGTATAGAAGCCGTTTTATTATATAGTGAAACAAAATATGTTGTTGTATTAATCTTTTTAATTACTTTGCGAAGCTATGTTCTATTCAACTACTCAACTATTCAACCACTCCACCACTCCATTTCACTGATAAATTCCTGGTTATCTCAAATACTGAAACTCCAAGTAATAAAACAATAATTAAAATTATTACCAATGCACGTTCATGTTCTTGTCGTGCTGTGTTGATAACCATTGAAAGAACAGGTTTTCCGAGCTCTTCAATACCGGGCAGATCATTATAATGCCATTTAGCCAGGATAGTTCCTTCCTTTAAAAGTAACAATCCCGGATTTGAACGGATAATTGTTTTCAGGGTTGTTTCATCAGTATAAAAAACATTGAAAGATAATTGCTGAGAGGTCTTAATCTGTTCTGTCTCAGAGTGTATCGAGGATGTAAGGCAATAGAATTTTATACCTCTCTGGTCACAATACAAAGATATTTTATCAAGTTTTTGAAGCGCTTTCTTGTTGGCTTTGGCCAGGTTTGATGAGACCAGAATAAAAGAATATCCATTATCTGAAAGTACAATATCTGTTATTTCATTACCATCCGGAGTTGTAATGGAAAAATCATGTATTGGTGGTTGATAACCCTCTTTTATTAATATGGACTTTTGTTCCACGAAGGTCCAGGTTGAATCCTGCCAAGGGAAGTTTTCCAAACTAAACTCTTTTCTAACCCCGTTTTTCTCATAGATTAGAATTGTTTTATATTCATCTACAGGTGCATTTTCAGGCAGATACATTTTCTCAGGGATATTGGTTCCGGCATTATAAGGCCTGAAATCGAGCATTGGCAGGTGGCGGTAATTATGAATTGAAAAACCAACGAAAAGAATAAAAATAACAGCCAGAATAAACCATTCCGTTCTGACCGGATATGCCGGTATAAATTTCTTTCTGTTTAAAAAGATAATCAATACCATAACTGTCAGGATGACATTTTTCCAGAAAGTTTGCCAGTTAGTAAGTACAATTGCATCACCAAAACAACCACAATCAGATACAGGGTTAAACAGGGCAAGTCCAAGAGTAATGGGGGTGAAAGCAGCCATGAAAATTAATATCCCCAAAATGCCATAATAGGTTCTGAACCCAAAAAGCAGAGAAATTCCTATAATAAATTCGGTTGATACAAGAAAGATAGCCAGGGGCAGGGAGACCGGCAACAGAAAATCCAACCCGAAAGCTATAAAATAATCATCAAATTTTATGGCTGAACCCATCAGGTCGATCCCTTTTACAAAGCCTGAGAAAATAAAAACAATTCCAAGTAAGATCCGGAATGAAATGATTAGAATCTTTACACTTACACTGAGTTTTTGATTATATGTCATAGAAAATATTATTTTATGATATTATTGCCTTTTAGCGTTTTGAGTATCTTTTCAAAAATTTTTTCAGGAGGAAGGATCCCGTCATTCTTTTTACTGCAGTTAATAATTCTGAAACTGTTATCTGTATTAATTTCATGGAGATAGATATCTCTCACCCGGTTTTGAAAATCCAGACTTGCCTCATGAATATCCTGTTTGCCGTTCAGGTATTTTCGTCCTGAGCCTTCCCTGGTCTGACTAAGTCGTTGAGTGGTAAATTTGAAAGGAACATCGAGGAAAAGATTGATATCCGGTTTAGGAATCTTGTAATATTCATATTCCAGTTGAATGATCCATTTCCTGAGCCGTTCCCTGTTATCAGGATTCCTGAGTTTGGCGCATTGAAAGGCGATATTTGAAAATACATACCTGTCAACCACAACCAGGTTCCCGCTTTTAATCCAGGTTCTTATCATTGATGTTGCATCCATACGGTCTCCGGCATAAAGCATAGCAACAATGTATGGATCAACCATATTGATATCACCAAATTCTCCGCGCAGGAACCGGGCGATCATTTCTCCGAAAAATTGCGAATCAGTACGCGGGAAATGAAGGTATTTATATGGTATTTTTACCTGTTCCAGATAATCTTGCAGCAGGTTAATCTGTGTTGATTTACCCGCACCGTCTAATCCTTCAATAACAACAAAATGCATAGATTTGAATGTAAATTAAAATAGTTACTTTTGCTAAGTAACTATAGCCCTGTTTTAAAAAATGATTCCTAAAGATACATTATTTTCGAGAAAACGAACTATTAATATTAACGGACAATCGATTGATTTTTCAGAACCTAAAGTAATGGGGATCCTGAATGTAACTCCGGATTCTTTTTATGATGGCGGCAGGTTTCTTGAGGAGAAAAAGATGGTAAGTAAAGTTGAGCAAATGATCTCTGAAGGAGTTGATTTTATTGATGTTGGCGCTTACTCTTCGCGACCGGGAGCGACCGATATCTCTTACGGTGAAGAAACCAAACGGTTGTCTGCAACAATGAAAGTGTTGAGATCCAGGTTTCCTGCAATAATAATTTCAATTGATACATTTCGATCTGGAATTGCACGGAAAATGGTTGAAGAATATGGTGCCAATATGATCAATGATATTTCTGCAGGTAGTATGGACAGGGAAATGTTCCGCACAATTGCAGATCTTCGGGTTCCGTATATAATGATGCATATGCAGGGAATACCCCAAACTATGCAGAAAGACCCGAAATATGAACATGTTGTAAAGGATATCATAACTTTTTTTTCCAGGAAAGTTGAGAAATTGAAACTTCTCGGAGTGAATGATGTTATTCTCGATCCGGGACTAGGATTTGGTAAAACCCTCGATCATAATTATGAGATAATGAATGGATTGAGCTTATTTGCAATTTTTAATAAACCGGTTATGATAGGGGTTTCAAGGAAATCAATGATAGGAAAATTGCTTGGATGTACGCCTGACGAGGCGCTAAACGGTACAATCGTGCTAAATACGGTTGCTCTGTTGGAAGGCGTTGATATTCTTAGAGTTCATGATGTAAAAGAAGCTGTTGAAGCAATCAGGATTATTGAGAAATTGAATAAGTTTGGAGTTGAATAAATACTGGCAATTAAGTATTTTTAAATGACAAAAGTGTCGCATTTCACCCCGTAGGATTTTTATCCAACGGAGTAAACATGTCAAGCACGAAACATGAAACAAATAAAACAACATTAATATTTTATGTACCCACTGTTTATCACAATACGAATTCTTGATATTCTTGATATTATCCTGGTAGCTGTCCTGTTGTACCAGTTATACAGACTTATACGGGGAACGGTTGCTATAAATATTTTTACAGGGATATTCATTGTTTATCTTTTCTGGCTTGTTGTGAAAGCGCTGAATATGGAGCTTATCAGTACCATATTCGGACAGGTTATTGGTGTTGGAGTGATAGCGCTTATCATTGTTTTTCAGCAGGAGATTCGCAGATTTCTGTTGATATTAGGCTCAAAATATGTTTCCAACGAACGGTTTTCGTTCGATAATATTTTTTCAACCGTTACACTAACCTCCAAACCTAAATTGGATACCAATACTTTAGCGAAGGCTTGCCGCCGGATGTCTGTGACAAAAACCGGGGCGCTTATCGTTCTGAAACGCAGGTCGGTTCTCAGTGCAATAATTGAAAGCGGAGATATTCTAAATGCTGATTGCTCATCCCGGATGCTTGAGTCAATTTTCTTTAAGAATAATCCCCTGCATGATGGAGCAGTGATTATTGAAGGGAAAAAAATCGTTGCAGCAAGATGTGTTTTGCCAACATCCGAAAATATCTATTTGCCGGCAAGATATGGTATGCGGCATCGTGCTGCAATAGGTATGACAGAAAGAAACGACTCCCTGGTAATTGTGGTATCAGAAGAAACAGGAGAAATATCCGTGGCTGATGCTGGTGAAATTAAATCGGAAATTAAACCTGATGACTTAAAAAAAATACTTGATAGTGAAATTTAATGGTTAAAAGATGAACTTTAAAGAATTTCTGGAATTTCCCATGGTACAAACCGGTAAGTTGAATCTTACTCCCTATTCCCTTTTTATGGTATTAACTATCATTTCCGTAACATGGTTCTTGTTATGGCTTGTCAAAAAGATTTTTCTCCGAAAAGGATTGTCAGAGAAATGGGATAAGGGAGTTGGTTATACGGTGTATTCAATAATAAAATATTTAGCCTGGATTATTGCAATTACTCTTGTCCTCGAATCGGTTGGTATTAAACTGACTTTACTTCTCGCGGGTTCTGCCGCTTTATTGGTTGGCGTCGGAATTGGTTTGCAACAGTTCTTTAGAGATATACTCTCCGGATTTATTATCTTGTTCGAAAGAAGTATTTCAGTATCGGATGTTGTAGAACTTGACGAGATAATTGGTCAGGTTAAAGAGATAGGCATAAGGACATCAAAGATCGTTACACGCGACAATATTACTATGACCATTCCAAATTCAAGATTTATTGAGGATAATGTTATTAACTGGACTACCACAGATGTTAAAACCCGGTTTCATGTTAATGTGGGCGTTGCTTATGGATCAGATGTTCAGAAGGTTGAACAGGTCTTGATACAATGCGCTGAGAATCATAAGGATATTTCCCCGTATCCCAAGGCATTTGTGCGGTTTAATGATTTCGGCAATTCTTCCCTTGATTTTCAGCTTTATTTCTGGACTACAAAGTCATTTAGAGTTGAAAACCTGAAAAGTGACCTCAGGTTTGCAATTGATGCTGAATTTCGAAAAGAAAATATCACTATCCCGTTCCCACAGACAGATGTACATATAAAATCATAACCCGCCGGGTCTTGGATTAATTCTTTTTCTCTCTTCTGGCAAAAAGAAAAGTTGCCTTTGATTCTTCCTTTCTCAGTAAACGCCCTATATTCTTCTGGTGAGTGAGAATCAGCAAAACAAATACAGCTATTGAAAATATTACCATAGACGTAATTGATGTATGGAATATTACAATAACAGCAATGGGAAATGTAAATCCGGCAAGAATTGAACTTAACGAAACATATTTTGTAAGAAATAATGTTATGAGGAATACACCTGCACAAACCAGTGTAGAATACGGGCTGATAGCAAGTACCATCCCAAACAGAGTCGCAACTCCTTTCCCTCCCCTGAACCCTGCGAATACAGGGAAAATATGCCCGATAACAGCAGCGCCTCCAAGAATAAGCTGGCAGTTTACAAACTGATCGGTTCCAGGTGGTGGCGATTGGACAAAACGTATCAGTGCAACGGCTGCAAACCCTTTTAGTACATCAACAATCATAACCGGAAGACCGGCTTTCCATCCTAATACCCTGATTGTATTTGTAGCGCCGGCATTTTTACTGCCATGCTCACGAATATCAATTCCGTAGAAACCCTTTCCAACCCAAACGGCTGTAGGTATTGATCCCAGCAGATATGCTGATATTATTAAAATAATTAATACAATTAATTGCATCTGTTGCTACTATAATTGAATTGCAAATTATATAATAATTTATCACCAAAACAAATTTATTTGTTTTTTAGCTCAGCTTGTGCAGCGGCAATACGGGCTATTGGCACCCTGTAGGGTGAACAACTCACATAGTCCATGCCCACCTTGTAGCAGAATTCTATAGAACTGGGTTCACCTCCGTGTTCGCCACAAATTCCTACTTTCAAATCAGGTCTTGTTTCTCTTCCTTTCCTGGTTCCCATTTCAATCAACTGGCCTATGCCTTCCTGATCGAGAATCTGGAACGGATCGTTTTTCAGTAAACCCTTCTCAATGTAAATTGGCAGAAATGTTCCTGCATCATCGCGTGAAAAACCAAATCCCATTTGCGTCAGGTCATTTGTACCGAAAGAGAAGAATTCTGCTGATTTGGCAATTTCATCAGCGGTCAGCGCTGCTCTTGGGATTTCAATCATAGTGCCAACCAGGTATTCGATCGTATCATTTCTTTCTGCGAATACTTTTTCAATAGTGTCCCTGATGATTTTTTCCTGCAATTCCATTTCTTGCAAAGTGGCTGTCAGGGGAACCATAATTTCAGGTATAGCCTTAATACCTTTAGATTTAAGGTTTAATGCAGCTTCAATAATTGCTCTTGCCTGCATTTCGGTTATTTCCGGATACGTGTTACCCAACCTGCATCCCCTGTGTCCCAGCATGGGATTAAACTCATGCAATGATTCCACCTTGGCTTTTATCTCTTCAACCGTAATTCCCATTTCTGCAGCCATTTCCTTCTGGTTTTCTTCTTCGTGGGGAACAAACTCGTGCAGAGGAGGATCAAGTAAACGAATAGTAACAGGAAGGTCATGCATAGCTTCGAAAATTCCTTCAAAGTCTTCTCTCTGGATTGGTAATAATTTTTTCAGCGCTTTCCGCCTACCGGTTTCATCCTCAGAAAGTATCATTTCACGCATGGCTTTAATCCGGTTTCCTTCGAAAAACATGTGTTCTGTTCTGGTCAGTCCGATTCCGACAGCGCCGAAATCCCTTGCTATTTTTGCATCTTTTGGTGTGTCAGCGTTTGTTCTCACTTTCATCGTGGCATACTTGTTAGCCAGATCCATAATTTCACCAAAATCACCGCTAAGTTCAGGATCTACTGTTTTAATCATTCCTTTGTATACTTTACCGGTTGAACCGTTAAGCGATATCCAGTCACCTTCAGACAGGGTAAAATTACCGACAGTTAAAGTGCGCTTCTTGTAGTTAATTTTAATGCTTCCTGCACCTGAAACACAGCATTTACCCATACCGCGAGCTACAACAGCAGCGTGTGAGGTCATTCCCCCTCTTGCAGTGAGGATACCTCTGGCAATGTTCATCCCTTCAAGGTCTTCAGGCGAAGTTTCGATCCTGACAAGTATTGTTTTAGAAAATTTATCAGCTTCATCGGCAAAGAATACTATCTGTCCGCTGGCGGCGCCCGGTGATGCAGCAAGTCCCTTTGTGATTTCTTCACCTTGTTCTAAGGAGTCATTGTCAAATACAGGATGCAGTAACTCATCCAGTCTATTGGGTTCAATCCGGAGAAGGGCTGTTTTTTCATCAATTAGTCCTTCACGTAGCATATCATTGGCAATTTTAATCATTGCAGCGCCGGTACGTTTCCCGCCACGTGTTTGCAGTAACCATAGCTTTCCTTCCTGGATTGTGAACTCAAGGTCTTGCATGTTACAATAATGCTTTTCAAGTTTTTCCTGGGTCTCAAACAACTCTTTATATACTTCAGGAGCCACTTCTTCAAGTGACGGAAAGTTCTTTTTTCTTTCTTCTTCTGATACATCAGCCAGTTTGGCCCAGCGTTGTGCTCCTTCTTTGGTAATTTGTCCCGGTGTCCTTATACCCGCAACAACATCTTCACCCTGAGCATTCATCAGGTATTCACCATTGAAAATATTTTCTCCGGTTGCTGCATCCCTTGTGAAAGCCACTCCGGTACCGGAATCTTCACCCATATTGCCGAATACCATTGCCTGGACATTAATTGCAGTGCCCCAGTCACCTGGGATCTGGTTTATCTTTCGGTAATAAATTGCCCGCTTGGTGTTCCAACTGTCAAACACAGCCATAACTGAACCCCAGAGCTGTTCCCACGGATCAACAGGAAAATCTTTTCCGGTATTCTCTTTAACAGCTTTTTTAAATTTTGTCACCAGTTCTTTCAGATCCTCCACTGTAAGTTCCGTGTCATTCTTGAACCCTTTGGCTTCTTTAATACTTTCGAGAATCTCCTCAAATGGGTCTGTATCTTCTTTTGAGGCGGGTTTCATTCCCAGAACCACATTTCCAAACATCTGAACAAAACGGCGATATGAATCCCATGCAAACCGGGGATTCCCGGTTTTTTTTGATAATCCCTCAACGGCATCGTCATTCATTCCCAGGTTAAGGACTGTATCCATCATTCCGGGCATGGAAACCCGGGCGCCTGAACGAACTGAAATAAGACAAGGATTTTCTTTGCTGCCGAATTTTGTGCCCATGATATTTTCAATATTCGCCACTGCCTTTTCTACCTCTTCCTTCAGGACTTTTACTACAAAATCAACGCCCTTTTCATTATATTCAGCACATACCTCGGTGGTAATAGTAAATCCCGGAGGTACTGCTACACCAATACGGCTCATTTCGGCAAGATTTGAACCTTTCCCGCCTAACAGGTTCTTTAATTCAGTTTTACCTTCAGCCTCTTTATTACCAAATGAATAAACTCTTTTGATTTCTGACATAATTATCTCTATTTTAATGTGTTAGTATATATTTTTTTTCAATTTTTGCAAATTGAGCCAAAATTAATAATAATTTTATTATTTGCACTATTTTCAATTGCCATTGTTGTAAAAGTTGCTGGTTTCAAAGTTCAAAGTTCAAGGTTGTCATTTTAAAACAACATCATAACCTTATTTCTCCATCTCCCCGTCGCCTCTTCGCCTTGAATCCTATGACCTCGGATGAAACCGGATAATAGTATCCCGCAGGTATTCACTGTCAAGGTGTGTGTATATCTCGGTGGTAAGGATTGATTCATGCCCCAGCATTTCCTGAACAGATCTCAGGTCAGCTCCTCCTTCAACCAGGTGTGTTGCAAAAGAGTGGCGAAATGTATGCGGACTGATTTTCTTTTTTAACTGGATGTTATTTGCCAGATCTTTGATGATGGTAAACACCATGACTCTTGTCAGCCGCTTGCCGCGTCTGTTTAAAAAAACTACATTTTCATCTTCTTTATTGATGTTGGATAATCTTCGTCTGTCCTGGTAATAAAGATCTATCTCTTTTAGTGCTTTCGCACTGATGGGTATAAGCCGTTCTTTATTTCCTTTTCCCACAACCCGTACAAACCCCAGGTCAGGATACATATTAGAGATTTTAAGGTTAACAAGCTCGGTAACTCTTAACCCGCAACTGTACAATGTTTCCAGCATGGCTTTGTTTCTCTGCCCTTCAGGTTTACTCAGATCAATTGCAGCAAGTAGCCTGTCGATCTCTACTACCGATAATACTACCGGCAGTTTCTTCCCGATCTTTGGTGTTTCTAGCAGGGCAGTTGGATCAGTTTCAATGATCTCCTCAAGCAATAAATATGTGAAAAAGGCTTTAATGCCTGAAATAACCCTGGCCTGAGTACGGGGAGTTATTCCTAATTCGCTGATCCATTGAACAAACTTCTGAAG
The DNA here is from genome assembly GCA_022561875.1 of Bacteroidota bacterium. Taxonomy (GTDB): domain Bacteria; phylum Bacteroidota; class Bacteroidia; order Bacteroidales; family VadinHA17; genus JADFUQ01. The sequence continues at coordinate 33,259 of JADFQJ010000017.1, forward strand.
ATCCGATAATTCAATCTCTGAAACCTTTTTCTCAATATTTGCAGCTTCAAGGTACTGGATCAGCTTGTGGATATCATGAATATAAGCCAAAATGGAATTAGGCGACAAAGACTTTTCCAGTTTAAGAAAGACTTCAAAATCGTGAATGTTTTTATTCCACATTGAAGACATTATACAATTTAATTCAATTCTAAGAATAATCCGATTAATTTTGTATCATATTGCTGTAAAATCTGTAAGAACATAGTTATGCAAATTAACTAAAAAAGCAATACTTGATTGATAACTTGAGTTAATTAATATAATGTCAAAAAAACAGAACATATGAAAGTTAAAATTATCAATGGTCCCAATCTTAACCTGCTTGGAAGAAGACAAACTGATATTTATGGTGTAAGTGATTTTAAATCCTTCCTGAAGAAACTGCAGGAGAAATATCCCGGGATACAAATTGACCATTACCAATCAAATGTTGAAGGTGAAATTGTAAATAAAATCCAGGAGGTGGGGTTTTCATACGATGGTATCATAATTAATGCCGGCGGATATACTCACACTTCCGTTTCTATTGCTGATGCACTTGCCGCGGTTGAAACCCCTGCCATTGAGGTACATATTACCAATATCCTTGCACGGGAAGAATACCGTCATACCTCTCTCATAGCCCCTGCCTGCCATGGTACCATTATGGGATTCGGACTTGATTCGTACAGGTTAGGCCTGGAAGGATTGATTGAAATTGTGAGAAGGAAAAAGTAACCGGATAAAATAATAGAAATATCTCATGAACCGTAAGAAGACGAAAATCGTAGCAACTATTTCTGATCGTATGTGTGAAGTTGAATTGCTCAGGGAACTCTATGAAGCCGGAATGAATGTTGTAAGGATCAATACAGCACATCAGTCACCTGAAGATTCACTCAGGGTGATAAAAAATGTGAGAGAAGTGTCGGAAAAGATTGCCATTCTCCTGGATACCAAAGGACCTGAGGTGCGAACAAACAAATCTGAACTGGAAATTAAGGTAACGCAGGGTCAGAGAATTATGATTAAAGGTAATCCTGCTAAGGAATCGAACAGGGAGTGTTTGTATGTTTCATATGACCGGTTTGTGAATGACGTTCCTGAGGGAAGTAATATACTTATTGATGATGGTGATATTGAGTTAAAGGTAGTGGAAAAAAACAAGGATGCTTTATTGTGCGAGGTCTGTTACAGCGGAGTTATTCAAAGCCGGAAAAGTGTCAATGTCCCGAAAGTATCTATGAACCTCCCGTCTCTTAGCGACAAGGACAGGATATATGTACATTTCGCTGTTGAAAACAACCTGGATTTTATTGCCCATTCGTTCGTCAGGAGCAAAGAAGATGTCAGGGAGATACAGGAAATTCTTGATAAATACAAAAGCCCGGTCAAGATCATTGCCAAGATCGAAAACAAGGATGGGGTGGATAATATTGATGAGATACTTGACAATGTTTACGGAATTATGGTGGCCAGGGGTGACCTGGCTATTGAGATTCCCTATGAGAAGATACCGGGTATCCAAAACATGATCATCCGGAAATGTATTGCCCTTCGAAAACCGGTGATTATTGCAACCCAAATGCTTCATTCTATGATCCATAATCCCAGGCCTACCCGCGCTGAGATCAGTGATGTGGCAAATTCTATTTATAGTCAGACAGATGCTGTTATGCTAAGTGGCGAAACAGCCTATGGAAAATATCCTGTCCGGTCAGTTGAAACCATTACCAGGGTTGCTATTCAGGCTGAGCTGGATAAAGAGGAATTTTATGAAGCGCCAACTATTCCTTTAAGCACTGAAATTACCGGGTATCTTTCCAAGTCTGCCGTAAAAGCTTCTATCAGACTCAATGCCGGCGCTATTATCGCAGATACTGTAAAAGGGAATACCATAAGAAACCTCTCCGGTTTCAGAGGCATCAAAACTATATTTGCTCAGTGTTATTTAAAAAAGACCATGCGTGAGCTTGCCTTGTCATATGGTGTGGAGCCTCACTATATGGAGCTGGAAGATACTTCACATGAGTTATTCATTTATAATGCACTGGATTCATTGATCAGTAGCGGAATAATCACCGAAAAAGACCTGGTCGTTGTTCTGGCAGGTAACTTTGGTCCGGGACCGGGTGCTTCCTATATTGAGATCACCACCGCAGAGAATCTGAGATCAGCAGATAGTATAATTCGATAAAAAATAAGCACAAAACAGGAAAATATGGTGGATCTGCGGCCGCCTCTGCATCATTCAGCAGTTGTTTCCTGACACATAATTGTATAGGGTTGCTGGATTTGCAACCGTTCCTGCCTTATTCAGCCGCTATATCATAACACATCAGGGCATCCCCGTGACGCACATACATCCTCTTATCATTAATGACCGGATGGGCCCAGTGCTGACCGGTTCCCAGGTGCACCTCGAAACTACTGATCACAGTACAATCAGTTTCATCAGCCTCAACAAGGGCCATAACTCCGTCAGTCCCGTAACAATAAAAGAGTCCCTCGGCAAAAATAATTGCTCCCCCAGACACCTGGTCCGAAACATAATTGAGATTACCTGTCTCGGCATCAATACAATACCATTTCTTTTTATTGAAAGTCGAACTATAGATACATCCCTCATGCAGGATAATTCCACCCAGCAGGTTGAACCATTTGTTGTTACGCCACCCAACCTCAGCAGTTTTCCCGTCTTCCGAAAGCCTTATCATTATGTGGCCATCTACTGTAGTATCAGCTTCTGCATTGGCACAAAACACCCTGCCATTATTATATACAGGGCTGTTTGCTTGTATATTATGTTTCTGTCTATGTTCTATTCTCCAGAGGGTATGGCCATTATCCGCATCAATACCGATGACAGATTCGGCCGTCATTGTAACTATCAGCCGTGTATTGTTATGCTGCACCAGGATGGGCGAACAGTAGGCAGATGGTTCGCCGTTTCCTTTACTGGTCCATAATGTCTCCCCGGTAAAACGGTTAAGGGCCACTACATTATGTTCCTTACCCCCGGGGGTAAGGATGATCCGGTCCCCGTCAAGCAGGGGAGATTCCGCAATGCCCCAGGTTGTTTCCTGGGCGCCGAATCTCTCGAACATATCAACGCTCCAGAAGACCTCGCCGGTTTCTGTATCCATGCAGAATGCCACTCCCTGTCCGCTTACAAAATAAAGCAGTCCGTCGGCGATGGTAGGGGTTGAGCGCGAGCCAGTATAATTGGCATACCACTCCAGTCCGTATTCCTTCTGCCATAAAAGATTACCCTCAATATCGAAGGAGTATATGACACCTATGGTATCCGGCATTCCCAGAACAAATAATTGATCCTCAGCGATGCTGACACTTCCGTGTCCGGCACCCAGTCCTTCGAATGACCAGAGCATCCGGGGACCATCATCCGGCCATTGATTCAATAAACCTGTTTGAGGGTATTTGCCATCGCGGTCCGGACCGCGCCATTGAGACAGCTCTTTTCTGCCTGAACATGAAACCATAATAAAGATAAGAACTGCCAGGAGTGATATTTTGAACGACATAGTACAATTGAGATTTGATTCGGGCGTAAAAATATAAATTTTCCTGAAATGTTCAAGCGCCCGATCGGCTAAATGTTCTAATTCCTGATAAAGGTATGGATCCCTGTAAGGTGAATTTTAGTAAATCTACCGGATCAACAAACAATCAGCCTGAAAAACCATCTTATGAAAAACAGTATAGTTTTTTCACTTACTTACTTTTCTTTTTGGACGTCACATTGCACAAAACAGGAAACCTTCTTTACCGCCACAAGTTCAGGATTGCAGCCATAATAATGAGCATTACAACCCGGTATCCTGCCTGGATCAGGAATAGTTTTTTTGACCAGCCACTGTACAGGTAATCAGACAGCATGTTGGTAGCCAGGAGAAAAATTCCCACAAATAGTCCTAAAAAGGCAGCTCCCTGAACCGAGGTAATGTCGAGTCCGATAATCAGCACTTCTAATGAAAATGCGAGGATCAGAGTTACGATAAAGGTTACGATCAATGGTACTAAAGAACTGGCAGTGTCCTCTTTCTTCAGCCCCAGTTCTTTCATCCATGCACTACCGAATACCGGCGTTGCATACCAGAGCATTCCCAGGAAAAATCCGGCAAGAGTTGCAACAACTACTGCCAGGTAATGAATTTCATTTAGATAAAATGCAGGGTCTAACATAATAAATAATGTATTGGTTTGAAGCAAAGTTCTTAAAAAAATCTTGAAAGATGAAATTTTCCTTAAACTTTGTCTGATTTTTGTAGTAAATTGATCAATTGTTAGTTTTTGGATTTTTTAAACAAAAATAATTAAAGAAAAACGGAATGATGATAACCTGTCAGATGCTCTTGTTTTTTTTACTGTCATTTCACCCTGTCCATGTTTCTGTAACGAGCATGGAATATAATAAAGCAGAGCAGGTTTTCCTTGTATCATTTAAGGTTTTTACAGATGATTTTGAGAAAGGTTTCATATTTGACAAAAAAAAGACTAAAATTCAGATGTTTTTAATATAATAGAATGCTGAAGATGTTAGAATTAAGGAGAATTTCAACAATATTACTGATAGTCTTTCTTGTTTCTGTTAAAGGTTTTACAACCCACAACAGGGCAGGAGAGATTACCTACAGGCAGATATCTGATTTGACTTTTGAATTTACGATTACTACTTTTACCTATACACTTAGTGCTGCCGACCGTGATGAACTGACAGTAGATTGGGGAGATAATACGACTTCGGTTGCACCAAGGGTTGAAGAGGTTTTGCTTCCTAATTTTTACAAACGCAATAAGTACATTAAGGAACATACATTTCCGGGCCCCGGAGTGTATGAAATTATTGTTGAGGACCCAAACAGGAATTTTGGCGTGCTGAATATTCCTAATTCGGTAAATGTGATTTTTTGTATGAAGACAACGATGATGATCAACCCTTCAGTCGGATACAATAACACACCTGTATTGTTAAATCCGCCTATAGATAATGCAGCGGTAGGTAAGGTCTTTATTCATAATCCCGCAGCCTACGATCCTGATGGTGATAGTATCTCATACAGTATTGCAATAAACCTGCAGGAGAATGGCGAACCAATAGAAGGTTATACTTTTCCGCCGGCAAGTGACACACTTTACGTGGATCCGGTAACCGGTGATTATGTATGGGATGCACCGGTAGATTCAGGTAAGTTCAATATTGCCATGAATATTGAAGAATGGAGAAACGGTATTAAAATTGGGAATATTGTACGCGATATCCAGGTGGAAGTATTTAACACAACGAATATACCACCTGAAAACCAGGAATTAACAGACTATTGTGTTGTGGCAGGAACTGTTGTTGAATTTGATTTTATAAGCATTGATATTGATGGTGACAGTATTATTCAGACAGCCAACGGTGGACCATTCATTGTTGAAAACAGTCCGGCTGATAAGCTCTTATATATATCTTCTGACACAGGTTTAAGTGTTTCGAGGTTCAGGTGGCAAACCAGCTGTGACCATGTCAGGGAACGGGCATACCAGATTGTTTTCAAGGCGGAAGATACAGACCGGCAGTTGAGCCTGGTGGATATTGACAACATGAAGATAAGGATCATTGGTCCTGCTCCTGAGGGTTTGTCAGCTTATCCTTCCAGTAACTCAATCAGTCTGTTTTGGAATAAAAGTGTCTGCACAAATATTACCGGATACCGGGTATACAGGAAAAACGGGGTTTCAGGATTTATAGCTGATTCATGCGAGATAGGGATACCTCCGGATATTGGTTATGAAGCTATTGGAGAAACTGAGTCAGTGGAGGATACTATGTTTCTGGATAATAACAACGGTATAGGATTGATGAAGGGGACCGAATATTGTTATATTGTTGTAGCGTTATTCCCCGACGGGACTGAAAGTATTGCATCCGGAGAGTATTGTTCTGTTCTTATCCATGGAACCCCCCTGATCACTAATGTAAGTATCACTGAAACAGATGAGAGTAATGGTTCCATTTATATTGCATGGGCCAAACCAAAGAATCTGGATACTATACCGGCGAATGGTCCGTATGAATACAAAATATACAGATCGCCGGGAATCTGGGGTGAGAATTATTCGTTGATAGGGATGATCAATACAGTTGATCTGGATGATACTACATTTGTAGATGAACCTGTTAATACAGCTGAAAAAGAATATTCTTACAAAATAGAGTTGTATAATGATGAGGGAGGGAACACGTTTCTTATCGGGTCCGGTGAAGCATCTTCTCTCGGCATACATATTGAACCGGCTGATGATAAGCTTATCCTGCACTTAATAAAGAATGTTCCGTGGATTAACCTGGAGTATGTGGTTTACAGGCAGGATCCGGCAGGTATGAGTTTCGATTCGATTGGGGTTACTACTGATTCTCTGTTTGTTGACTATGGGTTGGAAAACGGGACAACCTACTGTTACGTGGTGAAAAGTATCGGGACCTATAATCGTCCCGGTATCCTGGATCCTTTGATCAATTACTCTTATGAGAGTTGTGGTATCCCTGTTGATAATGAACCTCCCTGTCCGCCTGATTTGACTGTATCTTCCAATTGTGACAGCCTTTATAACCGGTTGATCTGGAATTTACCGGTTCCGGGATGCCCGGATGATGTGGCTTATTATAAGATATTTTACAAGCCAAGTCTCGAAACGGATCTGGAACATATTCATACGGTTGAATTACCCGGAGATACTCTCTACAGGCACTATCCTGATTTTTCTATGGCAGGTTGTTATGCAGTATCAGCAGTAGATTCAACAGGAAATGAAAGTGAGCTTTCTTCACCGGTCATATGTGTGGATACTTGTAATTATTATGAGATACCAAATGTTTTTACACCCAATAATGATGGTTATAATGATATTCTGCGCGCAAGGACCACTGATTTTGTTGTAAGAATTGATATGAAAATTTACAGTCGTTCAGGGACCCTGGTTTACGAGACTGCTGATCCGTATATTAACTGGGATGGGATGTATAATGGTAAATATGTTGCTCCCGGTATTTACTATTATCATTGCGATGTATATGAGAACAGGATTACAGGAGTCGAAATAAGGCATTATTCAGGCTTTATTCATGTAATAACAGAAAAAGGCGCCAGGTTGCCCGGTGAAGGGGGGAAGAAGTAAGAAGAAAAAGGGCAAAAGGCAGTTGGCAGTTGGCAAGAGGAAGAAAATGATAGGGACATAGAACGATGGAACGATGGAACGATGGAACGATGGAACGAAAATGAGAAGATGAGAAGATGAGAAGATGAGAATAGGAGAATAGAGCGGTGAGTTGTATGCGAAAGAGAAAGGAGTTAGGTGCTAACATAGTAAACGTATAACGTTTAACCAATGGTTATGAGACAATTTTTAATTATCACTTTACTAATTTTGATATACTTTCCGGCTAATGCTCAACTCGAAAATGATCATTACCTGGCAGGCCTTGCCGGTTTGCACAGGAAAGAATTTAAACAGGCTGTTTCTGAGTTTAATAAGGCAATTGAACTGGAGAGTAACAGATACCATTTTTATCTGAAAAGAGGAGAGGCATATTTCTGGCTCGGGGAATATTTGAAAGCCAAAAATGATTTCAATGAAGCCTCCCGGCTTGAAAGATATTCCGGTAGTCTGGGACTGGCAATGACTTATGCTAAAATTGGCGATAAAGATCCGGCTTTAAGACATCTGGAAGATCATCTGGGATCTCCCTTCAGGGTTTCTGAGAAAAAAATTAAGCTGAATAAAGCATTTGAGAGTATCGAGAACTCAAGGAAATGGGTGGAGCTATGGAAAAAAAGATGGTACAATTCCTTTGAAGAGCTTGAACAGGAAGTTGATTTCTTGATAAAAACCGGGCAGTATCCGGAAGCCCAGGATTTAATTGAGGTTTATATTTCTAAATATCCTGAGAAGGCGGAAGCTTATGCCATAAAAGGCAGAATAAGCTATAACCGCGGCAAAATGCAGGAAGCAATTAATAATTTTACTGAAGCGATTTTTTTAGATCCGGGGAATCCGGGTTTTCAGAAAAGCAGGGCAGAGGTTTACATGAAGGCGGGTAATTTGATCATGGCGGTAAAAGACATTTCAAATGCCCTGGGGTATGATCCATCAATGTTTGATCTTTATATTACAAGAGCCGGATTATATCACCAAATGGATGCAGCAGACAAGGCGCTTGATGATCTGACCCGTTATCTGGATTATTTTCCTGCTGATGATGAGGCGCTTCGCTTATGTGGTAAAATATACATTGATCAGGAAAAATATTATTCTGCCCTGGAGTGTTTCTCAATAAATGTTGAGAACCATCCTGAGAACCCGGAGAGTTTCATCGACCGTGCTGACGCATATGTTCTGACAGGTACATATAAATATGCCATAAGGGATTATGGTATGGCCCTCGACCTTGAACCGGCAGATCCGGAAACCTGGTTAAATCGCGGGTTAGCCTATATAAAAACAGGAGACCATAAAAATGCCTGTTATAACTTTATCAGGGCTGCACGCCTGAACAGCCGGGAAGGAGGAAGGTTGTATAAAGAATATTGTGAGTAAATATTTCCAGACATTTCTGGCTTGTGATGGTCTCATCCTGGTAATTCGATAAATTGTAACTTCGTGTATTTCAACTATATATAAGTATTTTGTTTTAGGAGATAAACTCAAAATCCATATATTGTAAACCCCCCATCCACACTTATGCATTGTCCTGTAATATACCCGGCAGCGGGCATACACAGGAAAGCAGCGAGTGAAGCAACTTCATCAGGTTCACCTATCCGTTTCATGGGGGTCCTGCTTATAACTTCATTGTAATATTTCTTGTCCTGAAGCACCTGTTCTGACATGGGAGTACGGATATACCATGGTGCAATTGCATTAACACGGATGTTAAATTCTGCCCATTCTCCGGCGAGATTACGTGTGAGTTGGATAAGTGCAGCCTTGGTCATTCCGTAAACAGAACCGGTGCGGATATGAACTTGTCCTGCAGTGGATGCAATATTGATTATATTTCCCTGATCAGATTTTTTTAACATGGGAAACGCCAGCTTACTCAATTCAAAAGTAGAAACAAGATTGGTATCCATTATCGTATTGAACTCAGCTTCGGTATATTCATCTGTTTTCTTCCTGATATTCATTCCAACATTATTAACAAGGATATCCAGCTTTGAGCAGTTTTTTTCAATATAATCAATTACCTTTTTACATCCATTTCTTTTGCTCAGATCAGCATCGATCCCTTTAATTTCACCGCTACGGTTATATGTTTGTATGAACCGTTCAATATCTCTTTTTGTCCTGGCGACAATAGTCACATGTGCACCCTGGCTGAGGAATTCTTTAACTATGGCTGCACCGATCCCTTTAGTACCGCCGGTAACCAAACACTGTTTTCCTTTCAGTGTCCATTTCTTAGAATTTTCCATTGTATCTGAATTTATTTTTCGTGAGCTTTCAACTATCAACCGGCAACTCAGGATAATTATTATTTGTTGCTTTTCGATATTGGACGGTAAATTCTAACAGTCCCTTTTACCACATCTTCCAGGTTCAGATCACTTAGCCCTACTTTGCGTCCTGAAAATTCAGTGTTCTGGTGAGCTATTGTAAATACTTTTTCACTCTTAACTTTATACACAATAGCGGTATGCTGGTCCATAGACTCTGTATATGTTGTGTTTCCTATCCGGTACCTGATCATAACATTTTTAAACTGGATAATATCACCGGGAAGCACAGGTACCCGTTTTGGATTAATTAGTTTTCCATATTGAAATTTTCCGTCCCATTCAGCATTGATCCTGTTCAATGCCTGGTAAGCCAGATCCCAGCATTCTCCTCTATCTACCTTTTTACCAATAACTGATTGTACATATTCAATTATCCTCTGGTTTAATTCAGGAATGTTTTCCTGGGCGATTGCCTGAGTAACCGGAAGAGAAAAAATATGAAGGAACAAAGTCCCGTAGACCAGGTATTTTCTCATATCAGTGTCTTATTTTACTAAAATGTCTGAAGTGATTAGATTATAAAGTTATACGTTATAAGTAAGTTTCTCTAAAACTTCTTCTTACTACTTACTATTTACTTCCTACTTCTTTACTCACCTCTCACCTCTCACCTACTTATTCACCTGCATAAATATTTTATTATATAATTCCTTGGGGTTGAAAGGTTTCAGTATATAATCATTTAAACCTGCTTTTTGTATTTCGTTTTGCACATCTGACATCGCGCTAGCAGTCAGGGCGATAATAGGAATGTTCCTGATCTTAGCGTGATCTGATTTACGTATAATTTTTGTTGCCTCAAAACCATTCATTTCAGGCATGTGCAGGTCCATTAAGATCACATCAAAATCATGTTTATTTACTTTTTCGATTGCCTCCAGACCGTTTTTTACAATTTCCACATCAATTCCCCACCTGGCAAGAATTTTTTTTACCACAATGGCGCTCATCTCGTTATCTTCAGCTAAAAGGACTTTCTTTCCTGCAAGCTGATCAAATTCTTTATCTCCGGCATGTTCCTGTATCAATGATTTCTGTTCACTTTTCTTAAATTCAAGTGTGAAGAAAAATTTTGATCCTTTACCAACTTTACTTTCAAGCTCCAGTTTCCTGCCCTGAAGTTCGATCAACCGTTTACAAATAGCCAATCCCAGTCCGGTACCACCAAATTTTCTGGTTGTATCTGCACTTGCCTGTTTGAAGCTCTCAAAAATAATTTTTTGTTTATCTTCCGGTATTCCAATGCCGGTATCGGTAACGGAGAATTTCAAATCCATCTTTTTCTTTCCGGTATTCACAACTATTACTTCAATTGTAATTGATCCCTTTTCAGTAAACTTAACCGCATTTCCAATCAGGTTGGTAAGCACCTGGTTCAGGCGGGCGGCATCACCAACGATGATTTCGGGCAATTCAGAATCTGTCAGCACTTTCAATTTGATCCCCTTTTCTTCGGCACGGAAGCGGAAAGATTGCCTGATACCATGTATTAGATCCTTGAGATTAAAATCAGCCTTTTCAAAGAATATATTACCGCTTTCAATTTTATTGAAGTCAAGAACATCGTTGATCAGTGTCATTAAATTATCTCCTGAAAATTTCAGGGAATTTAAAAACTCGAGTTGCTCTTTTTTAGGATCTTCCTGGAGCAGGAGATACGTCATACCCAATATAGCATTCAGAGGAGTCCGGATCTCATGACTCATTATTGAAAGGAACTGTTGTTTTGCCAGAGTTGCTTCTTCTGCTACCTGCCTGGCTTTCTTCAGATCTTCTTCATTTTTCAATTTGTTTATAGCCAGTGCTGCCTGACTGGCAATAAATTTAAGTATTCCAAAGTCTTCTTTAGTATAGGTATCTTCTGATACATAGCTCTGCAGACATATTGCTCCAATAGTTTCACCATCAGTTTTCAAAGGAACACCAAGCCATACTTTCGAGGAGGTTCCAACTAATTCAATTTCCCCTTCCTTCTCAAGTTTCTTCATATCTGCCTCTTTCGCAAGTAATGGTTTGTTTGTTCTAATTACAAATCCGGTTAGAGTTTTTCCTGCAGGAAATTCTTCGAATTTGTCCTTTTCATCTTCAAAAAAGGGCAATGAAAGAGTATCCTTTTCTTTATTATAAAGAGCTATGTAGAAATTCTTTGTATCGATCCATGCACCTATTTCATTCCTGATAATAACAAATAATTCCTGTAGATTGTCAGTTGTTAATACGGCATTTGAAATATTTTGTGCCAGTTTCTCAACAGCTTCAGACTTTTTTCTTTTAGAGATATCACGATAAATTGCGTATAAGCCAAATGGTTTATTATCTAACATGATAGGTGTTGCAAGAAGGGATACATTAATTTCATGCCCATCTTTATGTCTCCTTTTGGTTTCCAGAGAAGCTGTCTGACCTTTTTGAACTTTATTGGTTATCTCACCGGCTTCTTTTTTTCTTTTTCCCGGGGCTATCAGATCATCAATTTGTTTTCCTATGCTTTCTTTACTGCTGTAGCCAAACAGTTTGGTAAATTCTTTATTGATAGTCTTTACTTTCCCATCTTTCTCACAAAGGGCAATAGCTTCGGGTGCTTCTTCAATGAATTGCTCCAAATAAGCAGACTTTAGTTCCAGTTCCTGTTCAGACTTTTTCTGGTCGGTAACATCATTATATATGGTTAGAAGAAATATTTCATCTTTGATTTTTATGGTCTCTGCAGAAAAAAGTACATCCCTTGGAGTTCCTGAACTGGTGTTCATCCTGACTTCAAAATCCCTTACTTTATTGAGTTTTGCAAGTTTTGAGAGAAATTTATCACTCTGGATTATATCGATAAACAGTTGCAGTTCATTTGAAGTATGATCAATTACTTCTTCAGGTTTGTATTCAAGGAAATCAAGAAAAGCTTTATTGACATCAATATATTTTGCATCCTCAAACCTGCTGATTGCCATAGGTGTAGGATTTGACTGGAATACCTGGTAAAACACTTCATCTCTCCAGGAAATAATTCCTTTTGATCCATTCTTCACTGTTTTAGTCTTTTTATTGTCCTGTTGTTTTCCCATAAATTATTTATCCATTTTAATAAAATTTAAGATAAATATTTTTTATTAAAAAATCAAGAGTTAACTTCAATAAACAAAAATCCTTCCTTTATTTTTATTGATCACTTCACCAATAACAGATGCATCATGTACTCCTTTTGCTGTTAATTCATTTACCAGTTTTTCTGCATGTTCACGGGGAACGGATATTAACAGACCGCCGGAAGTTTGGGCATCAGCCAGAATTATTTTATCAGTTTCAGGAAAATCCTCGGGCCATTCAACAAATTCCGAAACATAATCCAGGTTATTTACGGTACCGCCGGGAATGATATTAGCTGTAACAAATTTCTTTACTCCATGAATTACGGGTACTTTTTCCGAAAACAGGTTAATCTCAACTTTGCTTGCCCTCGCCATTTCAAAAAGATGACCTAATAATCCAAAACCAGAAACATCAGTGCAGGCATTAACATTATAGTTCTTCATGACTTCCGCGGCAGTTTTGTTCAGATAAGCCATTAATGATATTAATTTTTCCCGGGAATCATCTTCCAGCAGACCCCGTTTAAGTGCCGTTGCCAGTATTCCTGTGCCAATTGATTTGGTGATTATAATATGATCACCGGGTTTTGCAGCGGAATTGGTCAATATCCTGTCAGGGTGAACTTTCCCGGTTACCACCATCCCGAATTTTGGTTCGGTATCATCAATTGTATGCCCTCCGATTATAGATATACCTGCTTCGGCAGCTTTTTTATTTGCTCCTTCAAATATCTTCCTGAGAACGCTCAGTGGCAGTCTGTTTGATGGAAAACCGGCAATATTAAGTGCGAACAAAGGTTCTGCTCCCATAGCGTAGATATCGCTTAAAGCATTGGCTGCTGCAATTTCTCCAAATTGGAATGGATCATCCACCACAGGTGTAAAGAAGTCGACTGTTTTTACCAATGCTGTCTCCTTGTTTAGTTTATAAACAGCAGCATCATCAGATGTATCGAGTCCTACAAGAATGTTAGGGTCGGTTGGTAATTTAAAATCCTTAAGCGCTTCTTCAAGGGCCTGTGGACGGAGTTTACATGCGCAGCCGAGTCCCTGGGTGAAATGTGTGAGCTTGATTTCGCCTGATTCTACGTGAGGTCGATCACCTGTTTCCTGATCTCTGCTGAGGTTTTTTACCGTTTGAATGATCTCGTCTGCTGCCCGGTTGATTTCTTCTTCAGTTGTAAACCTGCCGGTAGAAAAACGAATGGTTCCCATAGCAAATTCAACAGGGACTTTCATTGCCGTTAATACATAAGATATGTCAATATTATCTGTGTGACAGGCTGCTCCTGCTGATGCTGCTACATGGTCAAGCCCGGATATCAGGGTATTGGCTTCCGTATTATGAAATCCTATACTCAAAGTGTTGGGCAGACAGTTTTTGAGATCTCCGTTTATTCGGGTTTGTTTTAATTCATTTGTTAATCTATTTGCCAGGATATCCCTCATCTTTTTCATATGCGGGTGGTTCTTCTCAAGGTCTCTTCCCGCAATTTCACAAGCTTTGCCTAAACCGGCAATCTCAATGACATTTTCAGTTCCCGGACGCATATTTCTTTCATGATCGGCGCCATGTATGATCTTTTCCAGTTTTATCCCATGTTTTATATATAACGCACCGATACCTTTTGGGGCATATAGTTTATGTCCTGCAACGGAGAGAAGATCGACCCCTGTTTTTTTTACGGATACAGGTATTTTTCCCAATGACTGGGCTGCATCAGTATGAAAAGGGATCTTGTTTTTCTTGGCTATTTTTGATATCTCTTCAATGGGCTGGATAGTTCCCACCTCATTATTTGCATGCATTACAGTGATCAAAATGGTTTCAGGGGTTATTGCCGAAACAACCTCCTTTAAGCTTATTAACCCATTTTCATCCACAGGAACATATGTAATTCTGAAGCCTTTTTTCTCAAGGTATTTACAAACCTCTGTCACAGCAGGGTGCTCGATAGCTGAGGTTATAATATGGTTTCCCTTTGATTGATTTGCAAAGGCAATTCCCTGGATGGCAAAATTGTTGGATTCGGTCCCCCCACTGGTAAAGATAATCTCATCCGGCTGGCATTCCAGCAGGGCTGCAACCTGTTCTCTTGCCTTCGCAATTGCCATTTTTGTCTGCATACCATACCAGTGCAAACTGCTTGGATTCCCAAAATACTCACTGATAAATGGTTGCATTGCTTCAATTACCTCTTTATGAAGCGGGGTGGTTGCATTATAATCAAGGTAAATTTTTTCCATTACTGAAAAAATTGTTAATGATTCTATTCTTGTAACTATTCAGTGCCTAAAGTTAAAAGCGCCTAAAATGCCTAAAGTGTTACGAGTTACGGGTTACGAGTTACGAGTACGCTTTTGCCTTCTGCCTTTTGCCTTTTGCCTTCTTATAATACCTGCAATATTCACGGATACCGCATTCCCGGCATTTGGGCGACCGTGCGGTGCATATATAACGACCATGCAGTATAAGCCAGTGGTGTGCAAGAGGAATAATATCCTCAGGGATATAATGTACGAGTTGTTTTTCCGTTTCCAGAGGTGTTTTGGCATTTGTCGAGAGCCCGATCCTTGCCGATACCCTGAAGACATGAGTATCAACAGGCATAACCGGTTGTTTAAAAACTACTGCTGCAATAACATTAGCTGTTTTTCTTCCTACTCCCGGCAATTTCCGGAGTTCATCAATATTCTGTGGAACAACCCCGTTAAAATCATCTGTTAACATTTTTGCCATACCATGCAGATGTTTCGCTTTATTATTCGGGTATGAACAGCTTTTAATATATTCGAAAATTTTTTCAGGTGATGCTTTAGCCATGGTTTCAGCGGTGGGGTATTTTGCAAGGAGGGGAGGGGTGATAATATTCACCCTTTTGTCGGTACATTGGGCTGATAAAATAACTGCCACCAGCAATTGAAAAGGATCGGTATAAATAAGTTCAGTTTCAGCAACAGGCATATGCTCCATGAAATATTCAATGACTTTCTGATATCTTTCCCTTTTCGTCATTTTTTATTCATTAACAGGGCAAAGATAGCAGGTTTTTACTGAAGAGATGTGTCGCAGTGATGCGGTGATGGAGTGTTACAGTGATGAGGTAATGAGTATCACGACCTTCTTTGCAAAATAAAATAATTTGAAGTACTTTTATTTTGCATCAGTAAACTACTTATGCCAGTATAAAAGCTGAATAGTATTTATCAATAATCACAAAAACTATGAAACAGATTACTTTTTACTTTCTTATTTTATTGTTCCTGATCAGTAGTTATCAGGTCACGGCACAGAATGAGTTTTCCAGCGCCACTATCGAGTTTGGTGTTGTTGTGAGTGATATCGAAAAATCACTTGACTTTTACACCAATGTTATCGGTATGAGCAAGGTGGGAGAATTCGACGTCAACGAAGAATTCGGGAAAATATCAGGTCTTACGGGTGGTCTCCCGTTCCATGTGGATGTACTGAAGCTGGAGGATAAACCCGGCGCCACGCAGTGGAAACTGATGAGTTTCGAAAAGGATGCCGCTCATCCCTTCTCAAAATATATCCAGGATGATACCGGTGTGCAGTATATCACCATCAATGTGAACAGCCTGAAACCCTTCCTGGAGAGGATAAAGAAACATCATATCGAACTTCTGGGAGATACACCTGTTCCCCTGGGGCCTGACAATCACTTCGTCCTGATCAGCGGTCCGGATGGTACCATTATTGAGCTTATCGGACCACTGGAGTAAAGGTTGGGAAGAGGAGATGAGGTAATGAGGAGAATAATGAATATCGATTAACGAATATTGAATGATGAAGTTTTTAAGCAAAGGTGTGTAAATCATTAGCCCTCCCGATAAGCGGGACAGGCTGTGCGTAGCGCGCGGTTTAAGATATATCCCAATCTATAAGCGCCAAAGGTGCGCAATCATTAGCCCCGGGTGAAGCGAAGCGAAACCCGGGGGATCAGTATATATGCAGAACGCGCCGGAACTGCCGGTTTCAATCAAAACCACAAACGTTGCATCCGGCGCTATTGCAAACAAAAGAAGTTGTGTTGTGGTGTTGCGGTATTGCAGTGAGGTAGTGTCCCGGTAAGGCAATGTTGAGCGTAGAACAGTTACGCATGTTAAGCGACTAAGTAACAGTGATGCAGTTCTTTAACTTATTTTCCATTTCAGATTCCATAACAAAAAATACCTATTTAAATACCTATTTCTTTAAACATTATTTACTGAAAAATCCGGTGAAAGAGGCCCGCCTACTAACCGGGTGACTCCGAGTCACCCGTTGAGTACAGTTTTCCTTTATTCACCAAATTATTTGTAAATTGTAAAAATCTAAATCTAAAATGATTAACACCAT
>JADFQJ010000096.1 GCA_022561875.1 Bacteroidota bacterium
GTACTCGAAAAACCAGTACTGAACCTCCGCGGTAATTAATGTTCGAGTCCCCTGATTAAATTCTTCCACCAACGCATTTAAAGTGGAAAAATCTCCTTCAATGCCGTCAATTTTAAATATCCCATTTGAAGAGTAACCAGTCAGGGGACCACACGGTTTGAAAAAATTGTTAAAAATTTCTTCCGGTAGAATTTCCTGAAGTGCCTGCATAACCGGATTTGCACCTAAATCCTTAATTTGAAATACATAGATAGGGCTATTGATTTCATTGATACCGGCGGTAGTAGAAATTCGTTTCTGGATTTGCCAGACATAAATGCTTCCCGGCATCAAATCCACAGCACCTGTCGTTGGGTAGATAAAAGTCAGTTGACTACCCGTTACTTCCGAACTCTGCCATAAATCATCTCCATTCACATCTCCTATTAACTGCCAGCCTTTTGCCTGATCCAGAGGGTATACGGTTAATGCTTCTATTGCTTCTTCGAGAGTTGCATGATCTTCACACCGAAATTCCGCTATCCTCACAAAAAACCCACACTCATCACAATTATCAATCACTCCGGAAGAAAATGTCTCAGATTCCCACTGTAAAACCGGATACGTAGTATATATTTCATTTTGCTCTAAATTATCTAAAGATGGTCCACCTGGGTTGGTCAATTGAAGTGTTGTTGGAGTGGTGACATTTATTATCTGCTCCTCATCATCTAATAAAACACCCTCAGGAGATAATACACTAAATTTGAATGTGTAAACACCATCGGGCAACCTGCCTGTTTGAACAATAACCCCGAACATATCTTCAAAATCACTAAGTTCAAGTGAACTTATCACCTCGATCGGAGACACATTAACTTCATTTCCCAATACATCGTATATCACTAAATTATCAGTAGACAGATCTCTGTTATCTAATTGTATATCTGCTACCATCTCAAACGAATTGGTTTCAACCTCAATTAAAGTAGTATTGTCTGGTATTCCTAACGCAGGAGATTGCACTTGAATACTAAAATTGATTTTGACTGTTACAGGATAACTATCACTACTCAATCTACCTGTAAAAAGTTGTACGTCGGAGCCACCCGTATTTATATCAACCGAACTGATGTAATATGTGATAAACCGATTAAAGGTACCCTCGATAGTCACATTTTGAGCAGAAATAAAGGTAGCCAGTAAATAAACATGTAATAGAACCCATTTTTTTTTCATAGTCATTTCAACCTCACACAACTAAACACATTTGATTCATTAGAAATTCTTTTCCTCAATTAATTGAAAGGAAATCTCATTTCAATATTAACACAAGAATATAATGCAAAAAAGAGGAAATATAAGTGTGGTAAATCACATATAAGGATATGATTAAAAAATTACTTCCGGAGTTCCAAGATGAGTTTTATTTGAACGCTTTATAAATAAAAAATATGTGAGTTTCATTCCCTCATTCCTATCAGTAGGAAACCACAATACTATATTTGTCTCGCAAATATTTTAATAATATCAATGAATTTCATTCGACTCAATCTGAATATCCCTACATAACGTATTAGGAATAGACTTGGTATTATGATCCCTAACTTCTTCAACAGCAGGAATATTTGTTATGATTAAAATAACAATCCTTTTACTATAGTTGCAATATCTTTAGATTATATAATAAATATTAACCATTTTCCATTAAGATAAATAAGGCAAGAAAATCTATGGATTACTTTAATGATCCTGAATTCCAGGATTTGATTCGAAGTTACTTGGATTATCTGATGGATTCTCTAGTAACGTTTAAAGTGAATTGTGTTGAAAGAAATTACTCTGAAATCCGGAAATTCGCCCATAATCTTAAAGGTAGCGGTGGTGGTTACGGGTTTGACGATCTTACACAACTTGGGAATGATATTTCTTCGACAGCAATGAGGAAGGATGCTAATAAATTAGATTCTCTTGTAAAAGAATTAGAGGACCTAATCATGAAAAAGCGTGCTGAATATTTTAATTAACTCCCAATTTTTTATTATATCATTTTAATAATGCAATCATGAGATAACATAAATGGATAAAAAAGAGATAAAAATATTAATCCTTGAAGATGAACCAAAGGTAGCAGGATTAATGGGACATTACTTAATAGAAGAGGGGTACAAAGTTTCAGTTCAAAATAAGTTCGAGAATATAGAAGAGGTTGAAGAGTTTATTTTGAAAGATCCTCCAAATGTGATTCTTTGTGATATCATAATGGAACCCAACGGATTTAAAACTCTAGAAGCATTGAAGAATAATCCGCAACTCCGTTTAATCCCGTTTATATTTGTTTCAGTCATGGAAAATTTACCTGATAAAGTGAAAGCATACAGGGGGGGAGTAGATAATTATATAACCAAACCAATTAAAAAAGATGAATTATTAGCCAAAGTTAATTCTGTTATTTTAAGACAACAAAATGTAGAAGCAGTAATATATCTCGATCCACTTACAAAAATTTACAATCGTCGCTTTTTTCAGCGAGAGTTACATAGACAGATGAAACTTCATGATAGGCATGGAGACAAATTCATCCTTACTTTATTGGACTTAGATCATTTCAAAGCCATCAATGACACATATGGTCACAACTGCGGGGATCTAAGTCTCATTGCCTTTACAGAATACATTCGTTCTCAAATAAGAAGCACTGATATTTTTGCGCGTTGGGGGGGTGAAGAGTTCGTTTTAATAATGGAACGTGCCCAGATTGAAGGCGTAAAGAAAACATTAGAAAATATATTAAGCAAATTAAAGAATCAGATACTTCTCAATTACGAAGGTAATAAAATAAAAATATCTTTTAGTGCAGGAGTTTCTGAGTACCCAACCCACGGGAAGACTGCAAATCAATTAATAGACGCAGCTGATAAAGCCGTATACTTGGCAAAGAAACTCGGTCGTAGTAGGATTGAACTATTCCGGAAATAAAAGACAACTACATCTTCAGCATAAAGTATAAACTACATTAGAATTCTTCAAGGCTCTTATTTTCACTTCCGAGGTTGACTCCTACTCAGCGTGCAAAGCTGAAGTATAGTATCAAGGCATTGGATGACGAGAGCGGAGTAAGCGAAATGCTGAGGGAAGCCAAGGAGACTAATCTGATTTGTCCTCATTGTGGAGATGATCATGTAATCCATTGGGGCAAAGAGTCACGGTCTACCACGTTACCAATGTGCAGAATGCAGGCGTACATTCAATTTTCTTACTGGGACGCCCCCACAGATTACGTCACAAAGATCGCTGGATGGAGTTTGCCACGTCCATAGAAGATGGAGAAAGTGTGTTGCAAATCTGCTGAGCGATGTGGTGTTCATCGTAACACAGCGTTTCGTTGGCGCCATCGTTTTTTGAATATCCCTTCTTCCATTCAGGCAGAGGAATTAAACGGTATTGCTGCACAGTTCAGGGAAATAAACCGGTGATCTTTTCTGAAAGAAAGCTCATGAATGGTTCTTGCGACCAATTTCTTCCCGCTTCCACTCTCCCCAAAAATCAAAACCGTGAAATCCGTCTGAGCAACCTTAATGATTTGCTTATATATTTCCAGCACACCTATCGAATTCCCGATGAAAGAACCTAATCCATTTGGCCGCCTAAGGAATCCATGAGTTCATCTTCCGTAAGAAGACCCATTGCCACAACCGCGCTACCCAAATAAGTATTGTGCAGGTGACCATATTGTAGAGCATTTTCTAACTGTTTCTGATCAATTTTTCCAGAATCAATTAGCATTTCATCGAGTCTCTTTTTTTGAATAGCCACGTTTTTAACCTCCTAATACAAAAACTTCAAATACCAATGAATGATATTTGGCCCC
>JADFQJ010000018.1 GCA_022561875.1 Bacteroidota bacterium
TATTATTTATAAAGATATCCGGACACCTGGTTTGTCAGAAGAGTTTTATAAAGAGGTACAGAAAGATGACCGCCTGTTCATGACTAAAGGGGAGATTAATGAGATTAAAGAAAAAGATAACAGATTGCAAAGAAGTGTAAAGAACACCTTTCTTGGCGATGATATTGAGATTACTGCAGATATGGTGGTTCTTGCTACCGGCATGACCCCTGCAGGGACTGAAGATTTAAATCTTGCTTACCGACTGGGAAGAGGATTACCTGAATTGAAATATAATTTTGCCGATTCTCATTTTATTTGTTTCCCCTACGAAACAAGGCGGACAGGAATTTATGCTGCAGGTTGTTTAAGAGCTCCTATGGATATTACCGCTTCAATGGAGGACGCAAGAGGAGCAATGCTGAAAGCTATTCAATGTATTGAAGCAACTAAGAGGGGAGAGGCGGTGCATCCACGTTCGGGAGACAAGACATACCCCGATCTGTATCTTGAAAGATGTACCGATTGTAAAAGATGTACGGAAGAATGCCCTTTTGGCGCATACGATGAAACAGAAAAAGGAACGCCACTTCTTAACCCGAACCGTTGCAGACGTTGCGGAATATGCCTCGGATCATGCCCTGAAAGAATAATCGGTTTTTCTGACTTTTCTATTAATAGTATCTCGGCTATGATCAAATCAATTGAGGTTCCTGACGAGTTTGAGGAAAAGTCAAGAATATTGGTATTTGTTTGTGAAAATGATGCCTGTCCGGCATTAGATTTGGCTGGAAGAAAAGGACTGAAATATAGTCCGTATGTGAGGATAATACCTGTCAGATGTATCGGTTCAATAAATAATGTGTGGATATCTGATGCACTTGCCAAAGGTTTCGATGGGATATTACAAATTGGTTGTAAACCCGGAGACGATTACCAATGCCATTATATTCATGGAAGTGAATTGACTGAGACCAGGAGTGAAAATTTACAGGAAACCCTCGAAACAATGATGCTGGAACCGGAACGAATAAAAACTGAGTTTGTTGAAATTACCGGTTATTATAAGATAACGGAAATTATCAATGAGTACGCTGAGACGATAGAAGAGATAGGACCGAATCCTTTTAAGGAAATGTAAATGAAGAGCGAAGGGGCGAAGGGGGCGAAAAGGCGAGGGGGCGATGAAGAGAAGAAGAGAAGAAGAGAAGATGAGAAAACGAGAAAAAGATGATAGATATTCATCCTGATATAGAGTTTAAGAAGGAGGTTAAAAGATTAAGCAACTCTTCATTAAATGAGTGTATGCAATGTGGTACATGCTCGGTTGTGTGCTCGCTGGCTCCTGACGAGAATCCTTTCCCGAGGAAGGAAATGATCTGGGCAGGGTGGGGAATGAAAGAGAGGTTAATTGTTAATACTGATATCTGGCTATGTCATCAGTGTGGCGATTGCAGTACTTTTTGCCCGCGTGGTGTAAAACCTGCGGATGTGTTTTCTGCAATCAGGCAAATATGCTACCGTCATTATGCAAGACCAAAATTCCTAAATAAAATATTAAGTAAGTCCATTTGGCTTCCGGTTGCAGTAATGATCCCGGTTATTGTAATTCTTTCAATATTATTTTTAGCAGGCACTTTACAAATTCCGGAAGGAGCTGTGAATTATTCAAAGTTTTTCCCCCATGCCTGGTTAAATGGTTCTTTTGGTATCATTACTGTAATTATATATTGTTTTGCAATATCAGGATTAATAAGATTCCGTAATGATTTGCAAGCCAGGTATCATGATGTAAAAACTCAAAAAGGTTTTTTCAGACGTTTCATGACCACTTCAAAAGAGATTGTTTTACACTCAAAATTCAGTAGCTGTTCAGCACAGAAATCAAGGAAGATATCGCATTTACTGGTATTCTATGGATTTATACTATTGCTTTTTGTTACGGGGTTTGCTATTATTGCGACATTAACTCACAATTACCCTTTTAAATTTACTAATCCGGTAAAAATCATGGGGAATGTTGCCGGTTTGATGCTGGTAACCGGATTGGGAATAATGATAATTAACAGGATTTTCAATAAAAAAAATTATGGTAATAATAACTATTCTGACTGGCTATTAATTATTTCATTTTTTCTGTTAGTCATTTCAGGTGGGATAGTAGAACTTGCCCGTTTCCAGAATTGGTATTATGCATATCATTGGTACTTTTTTCATCTCGTCTGTGTATGGTTTGTGGTTTTTTATCTACCATACGCCAAATTCGGGCATCTGTTATACAGGACTATAGCTATAGGTTTTGCAAAGACCATTGACCGGAAATAACAGCCAATATTTCTCCGGATATTTTATTCATTTTTCATATTAATATTTTTCATTACTTATTTTATTATTTTTGTAATTTTCAAATTAATATGTACGACATAAACAAAGTACTTAAGCTAAGGATTAAAAGCAAAATGATTATTGCATTTATTGCTTTATCTACTATACCTTGGCTAATTGCAGGATTGGTTGGAATTTCTTCAAATTTGAAATCTTTACAAAAAATATCAATTGAAAGCCTTAATTTTTCTTTGTCTATGACGCAAAACAAGTTAGATATGTTTTTTCATTCTATTGAAGAAAATGTTAACTTTTTTATATCATCCACTACTTTTAATAGATATGTAAATGCAATAAATAAGGAGGATAGCCCTGAAGTCAAAAACACGACATTAGATATTATGCCGGAAATTATGAGTTTCACGCGTAACAAAGAATACTTTCATCAGATCAAATTAATAAACGGGTATGGAGATGAACTTTTTTGTTTGGAAAAACGGGGGAATAGCTACCATTTCCTTAATAAAGATAAATTAAATCAAAGGGGTACACAATTTTATCTTCACGTTGCTAATAACATTCCCCCAAACACCGCTGCATTCTTGCCAACCGAGATATTAAAAGATGAAAATAATGAGTTGATATCTACTGTAAGCTGTATTTTTAATGTACGAAATTCTAATTTTTTCGGAGCTTTGGTATTTCAAATTTATGCGGATAGTTTTTTTAAAATACTAAAACAAGAAAGTTCCAAAATACAAGGAACGAAAGTAATGTTAGTTAATAAAGTTGGGTATTATCTTTATCATTCAGAAAAAGAAACTGATTGGAATAAACTATCCGCCTCAAGGCAAACTTTGAATTTACAAGTTGACTTTGGAAATGAATTAGCTGATAAAATATTATCTGACCCTTCTAATCTTAATTATGAATTAGGTGATTATATTATTGCTCAGACCAAGGTCTTTACATCTGATGTTGGTTTAGATAATCAAAATACTTTATTAATAAGTGTTCTGAAAAAAGATATTTTTAAAGCAGTTAAAAAATACAAATTAGTTTTTGGGATTTTATTTTTGTTCTTTCTCTTATTATCACTCGTACTGGCACTAATTGCTACAAATCAATTTATTGGACCAATCAGGAAATTAATAAATAAAGCCCGGATAATATCCACTGGAAATTATGATGTCAGGGTTAAGATTGATACTAATGATGAAATTGAAGAGCTTGCAAATCAGTTTAATATAATGGCCTCATCATTACAGCAACGTGAAATTGAAATTAACCAACATCAAGTTTTATTAGAACAAAAAGTGAAGGACAGAACCAGGGATTTGGAAAACGAAAAGAACAAGCTTAATACTATTTTTAATAATGTTCCAATTGGATTTCTTCTATTCGATATGGAAAACAAGATAATTTCAGCAAGTGTGGCAATAGAAAGAATTTTGGGGAATAAAATAGAAGAAATTACAGGTAAAAATTATTTTGAAATAATAAAGTGGAAAAATGATGAGAAAAAAGAATTAATAAAAAAGATTAAACATACCGGAGAAACATTAACAGATTACACTTCCCTTATAAATAAGGATGGATCAAAACAATTCCTTGAACACCTGCTTATTCCAATAAAAAACAATAATCAAATTGAATCTATATTAGAAATAATTACTGACATTACTGAAAGGAAACGATTGCAAGATTTATTAATCCATTCTGAAAGATTAGCTGCTACAGGTGAACTGGCAGCTGTTATAGCGCATGAAATCCGCAATTCATTAACATCTGTAAGAATGATATTGCAGCTTTTTTCAAGGAGAGAAGAAAATGTAAAGCCTGATATTGATTCTTTTCATGTAGCTCTGGATTCAGTGAACAGAATGGAAAGAGTTGTAAATGATTTATTACAATTAGCCAGACCTTCAAAACTAGAAAGAAAATATGAAAATATAAACAATGTTCTTGAATCTGGAGTTGAATACTACCTGTCACACATGGAAGAAAAGAATATTGAGATAGAATTGAATCTTGAAAACGATCTGCCAAAAATATTGATAGACAAGAACCGTATTATAGAAGTATTTATTAATATTATCTTAAATGGAATTCAAGCTATTGATGGTACTGGAAAGATAACTATTTCCACAAAGCTCATTAAATTGGTTAAAGCTATAAGCGATATGGCTAAAATAGAAATTATAGAATCAGATTATCCACAGGTCAATATACAGGAAATATTGTTAAAAAAAGGAAGTAAAGTTATTGAATTAGAGATAAGTGATACAGGTCGAGGTATTAACTCCAACATTATTGACCAAATATTTGATCCGTTTTTTACAGATAAAATAAATGGTACCGGTTTAGGGTTATCGTTTGTAAAAAATGTAATAAATAAACATGGTGGCATTATTCAGGTACAAAGCCAGGTTCAGAAGGGTAGTAAATTCACGATTTATCTGCCAATTAATTGAATTATAAGAAAGCTTTATGAGAAGAGAAAAATTACTGATTGCCGATGATGATAAAAATATCCAATTTGCTTTTAGAAAAGCTTTTGAGAGTAAAAACATTGATGTCGTTTCAGCAGATAATGGTAATGAAGTTTTAAGAATAATAGGTATTGAAAAGCCAAATGTGATATTTATGGATGTG
This sequence comes from Bacteroidota bacterium, assembly GCA_022561875.1. Taxonomy (GTDB): domain Bacteria; phylum Bacteroidota; class Bacteroidia; order Bacteroidales; family VadinHA17; genus JADFUQ01. Next base: position 4,960 of record JADFQJ010000018.1, read on the forward strand.
GCTATGCCGGGAAAAAATGGTTTAGATGTATTGGAAGAGCTAAATGAAAGAAAAGTAGAGATACCAGTTATTATAATAACAGGGTTTGGTACGATGAACACTGCAATAAAAGCAGTACAACTTGGTGCATATGATTACATTGTAAAACCTCTGGATATTGATCAGATTTATTTTGTTGCTGAACGAGCACTTGAGATGGTAAGGTTAAGGAATAAAATTGATAATTTAAATATTGAGCTTTCAAGAAAAACTTCGAAAGATGAAATTATAGGTAACCATCCAAAAATTCAGAAGGTATATAAATTGATAGGCGCTGTAGTTAATACATCAAATACTACAAATATTTTAATAACGGGTGAAAGTGGTACAGGAAAAGAATTGGTAGCAAAGGCAATTCATAAAAATAGCAAAAATTCAGAAAGGCCATTTATTGCTTTGAATTGTTCTGTATTTCCGGACAGTCTTTTGGAAAGTGAATTATTTGGGTATGAAAAAGGCGCATTTACAGATGCAAAAGAAAAAAGAATTGGAAAATTTGAATTAGCCGATGATGGCACGATCTTTTTAGATGAAATTGGTGATATGCCTTTAAATTTACAGAAAAAATTGTTACGTGTTTTTCAGGAAAGGGAGTTTTACAGATTAGGTGGCAACAATCTGATTAAGCTTAAAGCGAGATTCATTGCTGCAACGAATAAGGATCTGGAAAAAAGTATTAAAAACAAGGAATTCAGGCAAGATCTTTTTTACAGAGTTAATGTTTTTCCTATTGAAATTCCTCCGTTAAGAGAGAGAGGAGAAGATATTTCCTTACTATTACATCATTTCATTCAAAAATATAGTAAAAATCTTGGTAAAAAAATTGATTTAATACATCCTGAGGTAATTAAATTTATTAATGAATATAAATTCCCTGGTAATGTACGTGAGCTTGAAAATTTTGTTGAACATGCCTTTATCGTAAGTAAAGATAATGTACTTCGATTATCGGATTTCCCAATAAAAGAAAATAGAACAACTGATAGTAATTATTTTAATTTTTCTTCATTAATATTAGAAGAAGCAAGAGGGCAATTCAATAATATGTTTGAAAAAAAATTCATTAATGAATTAATGAATGCTTCAAAAGGTAAAGTAAAGGTAGCAGCTGATATAGCCAAAGTAGATAGAAGGACCATTCATCGTCTTATTAAAAAACACAATCTGATTACCAGGGAATTTAAAGTTTAGCTAATTCGACATAAAATGTCGCTAGTATGCGACAAAGAATGTCGCAATTAATGAATTTTATTTCTTTCTGTTTCAACTTGTAAAAAGTTTAACCTTTTATTTTCAATTCATTATAAGTTATTTAATGTTATTGTTTTTTTGTGGCATACTAATTGATTATAGTTGTATTACAAAAAAATAATTATTAATTGTTAACTTAAATTATTCCAAAATGAAAAAGAAAAGAAGTTTAAGACTTTTATTAAACATTTTCCTAATTATTAGTGTGGTTACTGTAATGAGTAGTTGCTCTGATGAGGAAACAACTGGACCGGATTGCCCGGACCTTACAGGAGCTCCAACATTGAATTCCGCCTGGGTGTCTTTCGTTAATTGGGACGCAGCTACTAAAATAGAAATAATAGCTGAAGAAGTAGATGAAAGTAATATGCATTACACACCTTCGAACATCCAGTTAATTGCAGGAATGCCATACATATTGACTTTAAAGGTATTAGCAAGTAATCAGGAAAAACATTATTTCCATTCGCCTGACTTCTTCAAAGCTATTGCAACACGTAAAGTGCAAACCACAAGTGCCGAATACAAAGCTCCATATTTTGACGATATTGAGCTGGTACTCAATGGTGAAGCTGAACTGTTTTTTGTTCCGGTCATAGCAGGTACCTACGATCTCTGGTGTACGATTACCGGGCATCAGGCAGCAGGAATGGAAATGACACTCGAAATCGCATGTGGGGATGGACTATCGTTGGATTTGGAAGTCGATCCGAATTTCAACACAGCTTTGGGATCCGATGCTCGCCGATCCGGTGGCCATGCAGTATGGGATACAAAGCAGGAAATTGAAGTTACCCTGGTCGAGAATAGTCAGGACGATTATGCTTTTAGCCCGGACACAATAATTCTTAGCGCTGATCAGGCTTACGTATTAAAGATTAAAAATCCGGCAACCAATTCGTCGAAACATTACTTTACTGCTCCTGAATTCTTTCAGTCAGTTGTAACCCGTAAAGCAGAAGACCCAAGGGCAGAAATAAAAGTTCCTTATTTCAAAGCTGTTGAGATACTTATTGGCAGCTACACCGAACTGTTTATCGTGCCAACGGTGCCTGGTACTTATGCTTTGGAGTGTACAATTACAGGACATGCAGCCGCTGGAATGGTAGGAACCATTATTGTGCAATAATCAGAATACAGTACAGATCGACCGTTATTTTATTTTCCCAATATCCGGACAAAAATGGAAAGAGACAACAAATTCAACTATATATGATAAGGGGGGTTTTTTTTACAGGATTGATCTTATTTACTTTATTAATCAAAACAAATGCAATACCTGCATTTGCAAGAAAATATCAAACAAGCTGTGTGACTTGTCATTCAGTTTATCCTAAATTAAATTCATTTGGGGTTGCTTTTAAGCTGAATGGTTATCAATTTCCAGAAGGAGATGAAGAACAAATTAAAGAAAAACCACTTATATTAGGAGCTGAAGCTTACAAGAGGGTTTGGCCTGAGGCGATTTGGCCCGGCAGTATACCGGGCTCGTCGCCTATCGCATTTCGAATTAATGGAGGCTTTGCCTATGACAAAGCAAAATCTAATACTCCTGCTGAATTTTCAGTTCCTTCAGCACAGATATTTATGGGCGGCACATTCACTGAGGGAATTTCTTTTTTTGGCAGTTTATTGCTTGCCAAAGGCCACAATACCAATGCTCTCCAAATGGCCTACATTAGATTAAATGATCTTTTCAGTAATATCCTTTCCGAAAATGCACTTAATTTACACATAGGTCAATTCATTCCAGATATTACAACGTATAAAAACAAACACTACAGCCTTACACGAGCGCTATATGCATTGAACACATATGTTCCTTCTAATGGAAGCTCCTTGAAACTTAGTCATCGAAATTTCGGAATAATGGGACAAGTCATTGGGGTGGAAGCGAATGGACTGATCAACAAACGCTTTCGTTATGCACTGGGTTTGACGAACGGAAACGCATTATTCGGAGAAGATAACAAGGCAAAAGACTTTTATGGAAAAGTTGCCTACAAACTTGGAGGAATGGCATTTGACGGATCCTATGCGGGTGATAACTCCGGTACTTCTGATAACAATTTAACTGAAAAGTCGATAATTGTCTCTTTCTTCGCTTACTCCGCATCCAGACTTAACGATAGTGAAAAGGACGTTTCACTCTTTAGATTCGGAAGCGATATAAATGTTTTTTATCGTAATTTGAATGTTATCGGTGGTTTTATTACCGGAATGGATGAAGATTATTACATTCCATCAGGAACAACAGGAAATGTGAGATTTAACCGGAAATATAATCTCTTCTTCGGTGAAGCAAATTATATGATCTATCCCTGGCTGGTCGGTGTATTTCGTTACGAAAGAGTGAAACCTCAGGAAATTCATAGTGGACTCGTAGACCAGGAATCTTTTAATTCGGTATCCAGGTATATCTTTCATGCTACCGCTCTTTATACAGCGAATTTTAAGTTTTTCGTGGAAACTATTGTGACTACAGATATTCCATATGAAATGAACATGTTTGCTGGCATGGATTTCGCATTTTAGTTTTTTAATAACATCAATAATTTAGGTGGTACTATGAAAAAAAAGATAGCAACAGAAGTATTAGTATTTATATTTTTATTTTCGGGAATTAACGAATTATTTTCTATTCCGGCATTCTCTAGAAAATACAAAACAAGTTGTGTTACTTGTCATTCTTCATTCCCTAAATTAAATCCGTTTGGAGAAGCTTTTAGATACAATGGATACAAATTTCCGGTAAATGATGAAGATAATGTAAAGGAAGAACCTATAATTCTGGGTGCGGAGGCATATAAAATGGTTTGGCCTAAAGCTGTATGGCCTGGCAGTCTACCTGGCACAACGCCAATTGCTTTTCGGGGTAGAACTGGGTTTACCATAGGCAATGAAGGAGACAGCCTGTTATTTTCAGAATTCGGGAAACCGACCCTTCAATTAATGGCTTCCGGAGTTTTAAGTGAAGGAATTTCGTTTTTTATCGGGGCACATTTATATGAAGAGGGTAAAATGGGGAATATAGACCGGTTTTTCATTAGATTTAATAATTTATTCAAGAATTTTTTACCTGAAAAATCATTAAATATTAGAGTTGGACAGTTTATTCCTGATATTGTTCCTTTTGCCTCTAATCACAGGGGAATTACAAATTCGGCTTATGCTTTTAACACCTATGCTCCTGAGTTGGGTACCGGTTTTGTTGCCGGGCATGTTCATGGAGGCGGCCCGTTTGGAATAGAAAATTTCCAGTTAGGAGCAGAAGCAAGTGGTATTGTAAAAAGCAGGTTCCGATATGTAGCAGGTTTGGTGAACGGAAACGGAACGGAGGATGATGACAACTCATTCAGGGATTTATATGGCAGATTAAGTTTTAAATTAGGAGGAATGGCCTTTGATGGCACATTTAGAGACGGGGTAACTGATATTGAAACATCTATTACTCTGGGGGTATTTGCTTACAAAGGAATAAAAACGATTAATTCTTATGATATTGACTTTCACCGCCTGGGATTTGATGCCAATATATACTTAAATAAACTAAACCTTGTTGGTGGATTTATTACCGGTTCTGACGGGAATCAGGATAAGGATAAATACAACCTGTTTTTTACTGAAGCAAATTACGCTTTTTATCCCTGGTTAACAGGACTACTCAGGTATGAACAAGCTAATCCAAAAGGCAAAGAATCAGCCAAGCAATTAGTGCCGCATATTAGTGCTTTGACTGTTGCAAATGTCAGGTTGAAATTGGAAACCCGTTTAGATATAAGTGATATTAAATTTAACAATCTTTATTTCGGATTGGACTTTGCATTTTAAATTAATTATAAAAATTGGAGAAGAAAAATGAAAACAAAAAATTTATTATTTGTAGGTTTACTAGCATATTTAGTGTTAGTTGTAAGCACATCCTGTGAGAAAAAAACAGATGCAATGGACACCTTAATAGACATAGAAATGAGTTATTCACCTAATCCGGCTGTTGTAGATTCTGTAATCACTATTACATTTGAAGTAGTTGAAGCTGGTGCTGCACATGATGACAATGGAGATGATCATCATTTTGAATTATCCATGGTTAGTTGTGAAGTCCATGGTGGAACTCTTGAAGAGGAGATTACACTTACGCATCATGAAGCTGAAGGTCACTATGAAGGTGAATGGACATTCACAGAAGCGGGGACTTATGAACTTCACTTTGGATACATGTATGAAAGTGAAATGTTTGAAAAAGAATTTGAAGTAGTGGTTGTTGCCAATTAGTTTAATATTCCCTGGATTAAAACAAAGGGAGTATTGTCTAATAACACTATCCATAATGTGGAATAAGTATTATTTATTTATAAACTAATAAATAACATAATTCTGATATATATGAAATATATGACAACCTTGCTGATTATTAATTTTATTATTATTTCAACTGGAATAGGGCAAATCACCGGTAAAATTGAAACAGATGCCGGCAAAATAAAGTATAAAGCTAATACAGTTGTATATATCGAGCATATCAATGGAGAATTTTCTCCTCCGGAAAAGAACCCTGTAATAAACCAAATAGGATTAAAATTTGTACCTCATACACTTCCGGTACTAAAGGGCAGTACCGTTGATTTCTTAAATAGCGATAATGTGCTTCACAATGTATTTTCACCAGATAAATGTGCGAATAAATTTAATCTCGGTAATTGGCCGAGAGGAGAAGTAAGATCTCATAAATATGACAACTTTGGATGTGAATCAGTTTTGTTATGTAATGTCCATCCTGAGATGGAAGCATATGTAATCGTGTTACAGAATCCATATTTTGCAGTAACTGATAAAGAAGGGAACTTCAATATCGAAAATGTGCCTCCGGGTGATTATACACTGAAGGTGTGGAATGAAAAGCTAAAGGCAAAAGTAGAGCAAATTACTATTCCTGAATCCGGGACTATTCAGATAAATTTTAAATTAATAAAATAATTAATAAAATGAAAAAAATACCAAATCTAAATTGCTTTTGTTTATCTACTAGTTTTTTCTTTACTGTGAAAAGGAGATTATGGTTGATAAACAATATAAAAGGATATTTTATCCTTGCACCTATGTGTTTACTTTTTACAAACTTCATATTTGCACAAGATATAACAACAAATGGATCTATCATCACGGGTAAAATTGAAGTAAGAGGAGTGAGAGACGCGAGAAATGTTGTTGTATTTTTAGAAAATGTAAAGGGGGATTTTAAGCCTCCGGCAGAAAAACCTATTATTGATCAGAGGAATCTTATTTTCATTCCTCATGTACTTCCTGTGCTTGTGGGAACTACAGTTGAATACCCAAATAGTGATAATGTTATGCACAACGTTTTTTCTCCGTCAAAAACAAAAAAATTCAACCTGGGCACATATGGTAGTGGTATTGTACGGGAAATGACATTTGATAAGCCAGGTATTGTTACTATTCTTTGTAATGTTCATACTGAGATGTCCGCTTTTATTGTAATTCTTGAAAATCCTTATTTCACATTAACCGGTCCGAAGGGTGAATTTACAATAAATAATATTCCTTCCGGGACCTACACAGTTAAAACATGGCATGAGAAACTGAAAGAACAAAAACAGGAAATCACGCTTAACCAGGATGAAAGCAAGACAATCAACTTTACACTTACACGCTAATTGAAAATATTAAAATGTTATAAATATGAAATCTTTGGAACAAAACGAAGATAATAATGAAAAGAACACTATAAAATCACGGTTGGATGCGTTAGAATCCCGGCGAAAATTTTTTAAACGTTTAGGATGGGGAGGAATTAATGCTTTACTGCTTGGAGGGATGATAATGTCACTTCGTTTTTTTTACCCGAGAGTGTTGTTTGAGCCACCTAAAAGATTCAAGGTAGGTAAGCCTTCTGAATATCCAAGAGATATGGTGAATACTGAATACAAAGAGAAGTATGGAATATGGATTATCAGAGATAAAGACGGACTGTTTTTTTGCCTGAGTGTAAGATGCACACACCTCGGGTGTACACCTAATTGGCTTGATGCACAGAAAAAATTTAAATGTCCCTGTCATGGAAGCGGATTTTATAAAGACGGAGAGAATTTTGAAGGGCCGGCTCCAAGACCATTAGACAGATTTAAAATTACCCTGTCGGGAGATGGACAATTAATTGTTGATAAAAGTGTTGTGTTTAAAGGTATAGCCGGTATGAATTCCGGAGAAATTTATCCTCAAAGTTTATTAAAGACTTAGTAAATGAATTCTGCAAATAATAATGTTAAAAAAAAAAGAGCGGTAGCATTTGTAGATTCTGCTTATTGTACCGGATGCGCAATATGTGCTGCCATTTGTCCTGTTAAATGTATTGAGATCGTCGAATCGTCCTTCAATTTTACCGGGGAAGCAAAAGTAAGTCTGGAAATTTGTACAGGATGTAATCTGTGTGCGATTGATTGCCCATGGGAAGCCATATCAATGATAAATCCTGATGGTTCAATCAAGGAATATAGTAAACAACTATTCAGAGTACGAGGTTATGTTTAATAATATTTAATAAAGGATAAAAACAGATGAAAAACCCGTTCACCCAGTTCAGGAAATCAATAGTCTGGAAATCCATTTTCAGACGAGATAATAAAGACACCCAGAGAAATCGGGCAAGGGCTATATCCGGTAATGTTTTCCTTCATTTCCATCCGGTAAAAATTCGGGAGAGCGCTATAAAATACAAATTTACCTGGGGAATGGGGGGAATTACTTTTCTTTTGTTTATTATTTTATTCGTTACAGGAGTTTTTCTAATGTTTTATTATACCCCATCAGCAGATCAGGCATATTGGGACGTAAAAGATTTGGAATATCAGGTACCTTTCGGAATGTTTCTCAGGAATCTTCATCGCTGGTCAGCTCATTTGATGGTAATTACTGTAATGATTCATATGTTTCGTGTTTTCATGACCGGATCATATAAACCTCCCCGGCAATTCAACTGGGTAATAGGAGTTGTTCTTTTACTTTTAACCTTGCTGCTGAGTTTTACAGGATATTTGACTCCATGGGACCAGCTCGGTTTTTGGGCAATTACTGTAGGAACTAATATGGCAGCCGCAGCACCATTTATAGGTTTTGAAGGTCCGTTTAGTGAACAGATCGGTATTACTGTTTACAATGATATACGTTTTGCATTGTTAGGTGGTTCAACTGTTGGACAAAGTGCGTTGCTAAGAGCATATGTCTGGCATTGTATCGGACTTCCTCTGATAGCCCTGATTTTTATGTTCTATCATTTCTGGAGAGTCAGAAAAGATGGGGGTATATCCGGGCCTAATATTAACAATACCGGAATAAATTAATATTAAGTCATGAAATTACCAGATGGATAATTTACTAAAATTAATCTCAAAACCGGATAATGTAGCAATTGTCATAATGCTTATTTTGATTACTGTTTATACAGTGTGGGCTTTTCGTCAGGCTATTGCAAATGATCGAAGAAAACGCCTGGGGAAACATGTAGAAGGATCAGATGACAAAAAATTGGATACATGGCCAAATCTTGTACGGATCGAAATGTTGGTTGCAATGGTTGTTATTGCAGGTTTAATTGTTTGGTCAATTGTTTTAGATGCTCCTTTAGAAGAGCATTCAAATCCTAGTTTAACACCAAATCCCGCAAAAGCTCCCTGGTATTTCTTAGGATTGCAGGAAATGTTAGTCTATTTTGATCCCTGGATTGCCGGAGTTATCTTTCCTATTCTGATCATTTTCGGTTTAATGGCAATTCCTTATCTCGATATTAATCCTAAGGGGAATGGATATTATACTTTTTCTGAAAGGAAAAATGCTATCCTTATTTTTTGTTTCGGATTTCTGGTTCTTTGGATATTATTAATAGTAATTGGTGTTTTTATGAGAGGGCCTGGCTGGCTTTGGTATTGGCCATGGGAAGAATGGGACCATAATCGTGTTATCTATAAGGTCAATGTTGACCTGACTCAATACTTTGGAATAGATTCACGCTCTCTCTTTGGATTTTTAATAGGCGGTAGTGTTGTGATTCTTTATTTCGGATTAGGAATGATACTGCCTTATTATATTTGGAAAAAAAGGAATAGCGATTTCTTAAAGAAATTGGGAATGACGAGATACATTATTCTTAGTTTTTTATTCTGTGCAATGATTGGACTGCCTATAAAGATTATTTTAACATTAACATTGAATATGAAATACATTTGGGTGACTCCATGGTTTAATATATAATCCTGATGATAGAAAAAATAAAAAAAGAGCCACCATATGCACTATATTTTTTCCTATTAGCTGTAGTTATTATCGCTTTGTCAGCTTGGGCTTTATGGGTTGAAACGGTTAAATTACGCCCATGGAAGGCTTATCAAAAACAATATATTGAATTGAAAAGCCAAAAATTAAAAAGTGAATATGAAAAAGCCAGGTATGAATTTCAAAGCCAGGAAACACAGAAAAGATATGAAGAACTTAAAATGCAACTTAAAAAAGCCACAGAGAATTTTCAGCAGCCTGGAGTTCAAGAAAAATATAAAGTGGTTAAAAGAGAATTAGATTTAATTAATGAGAAAATAAAGATTAATAAAGCTGAATTTCAAAAAGCACGGGGAATATACCTTGAGTTGGAATACCTTTATCACAAACATCAGAAGGAAGAAGATAAAGTTAAGATGGCAGAGCTGGAAAAAGAAGTTGTAATATTAGAGGATGAAAGGAAGGAATTACAGAAAAAAAAGAGCGTGATATCAGAAGAATTGAATGAATTTACTGCAGAGGAAGAAAAATATACGGCAGAAATAAGAGAAATTGAAAAGAGAGTGGAAGAAGCGAAAGAAAAATTTGAAAAGTTAAGCGAAGTTCCGTTTGAAATAAAACAGATTTATATTAATGACATAAATAAAGCAGATCGCTGTGAATCCTGTCATATGGGTATTAATAGCTCGGATAATATTTCTGAACTGCATCCTTTTACTATACATCCTGGAAAATCAGTATACATTGAAAATCATCCACCGGAAGTTTTTGGATGCACAATGTGTCATAGAGGACAAGGAAGAGCTGTCTCTTCTGCAGATAAGGCACATGGATGGGTTGAATTCTGGACAGAACCAATGCTAAAAGGCAATATGGTTCAAGCTACCTGTCAAACCTGTCATGGCGATGTACAGCACTTACGGGGCGCAGACTTATTAAAGAAAGGTTCCAGTCTGATTGAAAAATATGGTTGTTACGATTGTCATAAAATCGCCGGTTATGAAAATCTCAGAAAAACCGGACCGGAGTTAACAGAAATAGGATTAAAAGTCAATTATACCTATTTGGTTAATTGGTTGCTGGATCCAAAAGATTATATTGAAACAGCGCGGATGCCTAAATTTGACTTTTCAGAAGAAGAGGCAAGTGCAATTGCCGATTATCTTTTCAGTATGACAATTGAACATCGGATTGATTACTCGCCTGGTGAAATTAACTGGAATTTAGCTGACAAAGGCAAAGCTTTATGGGGACAGTCACGATGTAGTATTTGCCATCCAACAAATAGTATCGGTGGATCATTCAAAGAAATTTATGCTCCTGATTTAGGGATTGCAGGCAGTAAAATAAATCGAGACTGGTTATATAATTGGCTTAAAGATCCCAAGAGCTATCTCCCGCAAACAAAGATGCCTCGTTTTCGTTTTACAGATGATCAAATTTGGGCATTAGTGGAATTTATAATGAGTGAATATATTGATTGGGATTTTAACCCACAATATAATAAACCGGTACAATTAAACATTAAATCTATTCAGAAGGGGAAAGAACTTATTCAAAAATATGGTTGTTTTGGTTGCCACGAGGTGAAAGGTTTAGAAGAAATGAAACCGATAGGTCCTTTCCTGCGTCATGATGAAGTAAGCTATTTGAAGGTTGGTGAAATAGAAAGTAAAGTAGGAGCTGAAATTTCATCGATTGGCAATCAGCCTATTGAACGTTTTGATTTTGGAGTATTGGAAAAGCTGATCCCAAATGATCGAATGAGTTATCTCCAACAAAAAATGAAAGCCCCCCGGAGTTTTAGAGATGACCTCATAATGCCTGATTTTCAATTCAATGAAGAAGATATCGAGGCATTAACAGCCCTTCTTCTAGGATTCACCGATGCCAATGTACCAACACGATTTAAAGTACCAAAAGCGCAAAGCTCTTTTGAACTGACCGGTAAATTTGCTCAAATCGATGATGATGTGAAATGTTTAAATTGTCATATGATTAACGGTAAAGGCGAGGAGTTTGCGCCTGATCTGTCCATCGAAGGCAGCAAAGTTCAGGAGCAATGGTTAAGAGAGTTCCTTAAACAGCCCGATATCATTCGTCCTATGCTCAAACAAATGCCACTTTTTAATCTGGATCACGATCAAACAATGATTCAAGGTAATTTGTCATATTCTGAAATTGAAACAATTATTCAATATTTCAATCACGTATTGGTTTCAAATGAAATTCCTGAAAATATACCGGATAACGGATTGAGTTTTCAAGAACAGAAAGAAGCCGGAAAGACACTATATTTTGATAAAGGGTGTCAGGCTTGTCATCAAATAGGTATTGAAGGTGGTGCTGTAGGGCCCAACCTGAGTAATGTCGGCAACCGGTTAACCGAAGGTTATATTTTTAAACATCTTGAGAATCCACGAACATTCATTCCGGATATTGTTGAACCTAACTACGGGTTTAATGAAGATGAAAGAATCAGTTTAACCAGATATTTAATGTCTTTGAAAAATGAATAGAAGAATGCGAATTTTAAGTTTTATCATAATTCTTTTATTATCTCTGAATTTTGCTGGTTGTCAGGAAAGATCAGAGAGTCACGAAAATAATCATGTCCGAAAAGAAAATTTTTCTGTCAGAGAGGGCAAAAGACTTTTTATTCACTATTGCTCACCCTGTCATGGGGAAAGTGGAGATGGTTTCGGACAATATTTAGCTTATGGACTGGAACCAAAACCACCGGATTTTACATCTCCGGATTTTTTAATAAAAAGATCAGACACATTACTTTTGTTAACCATTAGTGAAGGATCGATCAGTATCGGCAAATCAAACCTTTGCCCACCATGGGGAAAAACCTTTCGAAAAGAAGAAATTAATTTTGTTGCCGATCATGTTAAATATCTTAATGAAAAAGCTAATGTTAACAGCAATAATATCGAGCTTGCTGGTGAAAAAAATTAATGATTGCAAATGTGCTTATAAACTGCGTTAGCCACTAAAAATATTTTGATTTCATTTTCAATGAAACATTAACAAGTGCTATTAATACCGGAACTTCTACCAATGGACCGATAACAGCAGCAAATGCTTCGCCGGAATTGATACCGAAAACTGCAATTGTAACAGCAATTGCCAATTCAAAATTGTTGCTTGCTGCCGTAAATGAAAGTGTTATTGTTTTTTCGTAATCTGTCCCCATTTTTTTACTGATGAAAAATGACACAAAAAACATAACCACAAAATAAATCACAAGCGGTATGGCAATACGAACTACATCAAACGGGAGTTTCACTATGTGATCGCCTTTTAACGAAAACATTACAAAAATAGTAAACAATAAAGCAAGCAATGTTAAAGGGCTTATTTTGGGGATAAATTTAGTTTGATACCAGACTTTATTTTTAATTTTAATCAGAAAATATCTGGTAAGCATTCCTGCAATAAACGGAATTCCCAAATAAATAAAAACACTTTCGGCAATGCGTCCTATTGTAATATCTACTTCAGTTCCTTGTAATCCAAATTTACCCGGTAAGATGGTTATAAAAACATATGCATAAATTGAAAAGAAAAGCACCTGAAAAATACTGTTAAAAGCTACCAGGCCGGCAGCGTATTCGGTATCGCCTTTTGCCAAATCGTTCCAGACAATAACCATTGCAATACAACGTGCAAGTCCTATAAGTATTAAACCGGTCATGTAATGCGGATAATCTTTCAGAAATACAATCGCCAATACAAACATTAAAACCGGTCCGATTATCCAGTTTTGAACTAATGAAAGCAATAATACTTTCCGATCACGAAATACATCTTTTAATTCTTCGTATTTAACTTTTGCCAATGGTGGATACATCATTATTATAAGTCCGATTGCTATTGGAATATTAGTGGTTCCGCGGCTCATACTGTTCCAAAAATTAACAATTGACGGGAATAGCCAACCTGAACCAATGCCAATGAACATAATAAGGAAGATCCATACTGTTAGATAGCGGTCGAGAAATGAAAGTCTTTTTTGCGAAGGCATATTATTAACTGCTTATATGTTTTTTATAAAATTGTTGAAAATCTCTTTGAATTTGATCGCGTATCCTGCGAAACTCCGACAGAATAAATTCTTCTGTTCCGGTTGCTTCTGCCGGGTCGTCAAAACCAATGTGCAAACGATGGTTTACTTTACCCGTAAACATTGGACAAGTTTCTTTTGCACCGCCGCAAACGGTTATTACATAATCGAAACTTTTGTCAAGAAATTCGTTTATGGATTTCGGGTGTTTTTTACTTATGCCAATGCCTGATTCTTGCATTACTTGTATGGCTTTCGGGTGAACTTTCCTGCCTGGCTTGGTTCCTGCCGAAACTACTTTTAATTTACTGTCGAAAGATTTTAAAAAACCCTCTGCCATTTGGCTGCGGCAACTATTGCCGGTGCAAAGAATTAAAATTTTCATTTTCATAAGTTTTAATTATAAGTTCGTAGTTCGTAAAACAACGAACATTATTCTTAATAAAAAATTATATTTGTAAGATTTTTTTAAAAAGTTTTTGATTTAATTTCCAGTTTTCTTTATTAAGGCAATATTTTATTTTTGGTGGTTCAATTACTCCTTGAATTAAACCTGACTTTTTTAATTCTTTTAGGTGTTGCGACAGTGTTGATTTGGCGATTGGTAATATTTTGGATAAATCACCGCTGTAACAACATGATTGTTTTGAAAGTAATTCTATTATATATATTCTGACCGGATGTCCCATAGCTTTTGCAAACCGGGCAGTACGTTTTTGTTTTTCTGTAAAAGTGTTTTTTGCTTTTTCCATAGTTGTATTTTTCCTGTTCGCAATAATACGAATAGTAAGTCATTTTAACAATTTTATTTTTTTCGTAATCGTAAAGCATTGGTAATTACCGACACAGAGCTAAAACTCATAGCTGCAGCGGCAATTACCGGACTTAATAACAGTCCGAAAAAAGGAAAAAGTATTCCGGCGGCAACAGGTACTCCAAGTGCATTGTAGACAAAAGCGAAGAAGAGGTTTTGCCTGATGTTTTTCATCACCTTGGAACTTAAATCCCTGGCCCTTACAATACCATTCAGGTCGCCTTTCACCAGGGTGATTTCTGCGCTTTGTATGGCAATGTCGGTACCGGTACCCATGGCAATTCCGATATTTGCCTGTGCCAGGGCAGGTGCATCATTAATACCATCGCCGGCCATGGCAACAATATGCCCTTGTTCCTGCAGCTCTTTCACTTTTTTATATTTGTCGTCGGGCAGGCAATCGGCTATAAAACCATCTAAATCCAGCTCATCTGCTACCGCTTTGGCCGTAAATTTATTGTCGCCGGTAAGCATGTATACTTTTAATCCCATTTTTTGAAGTGTTTTTATGGCTTTGGCTGAAGTTTCTTTAATCTTATCCGATACACTCACAATCCCTTCAACCTGGCTATCGATGATTAAATACATCACCGTTTGTCCGGTAAGTTGCCACTTTTGAACCAGGTTTTTCTTGTCATCGTCAAGGATTGCCTGAAAATCTTCGATCAGTCGATGGTTACCTAATCCGATTTTTTTCCTTTTGTAAACAGCTTGTACTCCTTTTCCGGTTACTGATTCAAATTCGTCAAGTTTAAAAAGCTTCAGGTGGTTGGCTTTTGCGCCGGCAACAATGGCATCAGCAAGCGGATGTTCGCTGTTTACATCGACAGAAGCTGCCAGTTGCAGGATTTCCCGGTCGCTCAGTTTCCCAAAGGATTTAAAACTATTCAGGCTTGGTTTTCCTTCAGTAATGGTGCCTGTTTTATCAATAATGAGCGTATCGATTTTATTCATTTCCTCAATGGCGCGGGCGTCTTTTACCAGCACGCCTAATTGGGCTCCCTTCCCTGTTCCCACCATTATTGACATGGGGGTTGCCAGTCCCAATGCACAGGGGCAGGCAATAATTAACACTGCAATGGCATTTACAAAAGCATAGACATAAGCCGGCTCGGGTCCCCAGATGGACCAAACGGCAAACGTAATGATTGCACAGGAAATCACAACCTGGACAAAGTATTTGGCAACTTTGTCTGCCAGTTTTTGGATAGGCGCCCTGGAACGGCTGGCCTGGTTCACCATTTCGATGATTTGAGCCAAAAGGGTATCGTTGCCCACTTTTTCAGCCTTCATCTCAAATGCTGTTTGACTATTGATTGTTCCTCCGGTAATCTTATCTCCTTCTGTTTTATCAGCCGGAATGGGTTCACCGGTAATCATGCTTTCGTCAATTACCGCATAGCCCTTATAAATGATGCCATCGACGGGAATTTTTTCTCCGGGTTTAACTTTTAGAAGATCACCAACTTTTACTTCTTCTAAAGGAATTTCTTCCTCCACGCCGTTGCGGATAATCCGGGCAACGGGTGGAACCAGCCCCAGTAAGGCTTTGATAGCCGAATTGGTTTTGCTGTGGGCGCGTAATTCCAATACTTGTCCCAGAAGTACCAGCGTTAATATTACTGCTGCAGCCTCAAAATACAGGTGAACATTTCCTTGTTCATCTTTGAACTGGGCAGGAAAAATATCTGGTAGCACTAAAGCAAACACACTAAACAGGTATGCCGCTCCTACACCGATCGATATTAATGTCCACATATTTGGAGACCACCGGCGGATGGAAGCCCATCCCCGCTTAAAAAAAACCCAACTTGAATAAAAAACAACTGGGGTTGTAAGAACAAACTGAACCCAGCCCCAGACTTTTTCAGATGCAATAGATTCGAGATGCAGAAAGCTTAGAAGCTCAGACATGGCTATTAGGAAAACCGGAATACTCAATGCTAACGCAATCCGGAATTTTTTAGTTATTTTATTATAGGCTTTTTCTTCCTCACTGGTAATTTCTCCCTTTTCCGGAATCAGATCCATTCCACATTTAGGACAGCTCCCGGGTTTTTTTTGCTTGATTTCAGGATGCATGGGGCAGGTGTACGTTACCGTAGAAGTTTTATTAATTTCCGCTTTTTGCAGGTGCATCCCGCAAACCGGGCAATCACCGGGGATATCGTAAGTCTCATCACCTTCGCAGCGCATGGGGCAGTAATATTTTCCATCTACTGCAGAATCATTTGTTTTTATATGTACTCCATGGTACCCGGGTTGGTGCATTTGCCTATTTTCCTCTTTATGGTGATGATGTTCATTACCCGGGTCCTCCACCGGTTTAAGGTGCATCCCGCAAACCGGGCAATCACCCGTGGCATTGTAGGTCTTATCACCCTCGCAGTGCATGGGGCATGCAAACTTTTCGTTTTGTTTTTTATCCATATTGGTTCTTTATAAACCAGAAGGCTGTTTACTCCTTTTTTTTAAACGGATGCAATCGCTTTTTCGAGTTTTTCTTTTATTTCTCCGGCAATGCCGGCAAGATTCGGATTTTCAATAGCCATCATTGAAGCAACAGGATCGACAGCCGCAATTTCTACTTTATTACTGTCCAGTTCCTGTACAATTACGTTACAGGGGAGCATAATGCCAACCTTATCTTCCAACTGTAATGCTTTATATGCATAAGACGGATTGCATGCTCCAAGGATTTTGTACTTTCGGAAATTGACATTCAATTTTTCTTTCAATTTATCCTGAATATCTATTTCAGTGAGAACCCCAAATCCTTCTTTTTTTAATGATTCTGTTACCAGTTGTACGGCTTGCTCAAAACTTGTGTTTAGTTTCTTACTGATATAATATTTCACAACTTCATTTTTTATTGTTTATGTTCTTGTTTATTATCATCCTTTTTGTGCATCATTTGCATACAGCCCTTCATACGCATCATTCCTTTTAGTTTCATTTTTTGCATTTTCATTTGCATCATTTCAGGATTTCCGGTCATCATGTTTGCCATATTACAGCACATTACAGAATCTTGTTTGCACATTTCCATCATTTTAGCATGATCCATCATTTGATGACCTTCTTTCATCTCCGTTTCACCATCATGCCCCGTCATTTTACTGTCTTCTTCCATCATCATCATGGCATGTTCGTTACCTTTCATGTTTTTCATGAATTCCATCATGAGTTCATGATTTTCTAAAATGGTATTGAAAATTTCAGCACGTGTTTCCGGCTTATCCAAAAGCCCTTTGATATCTGCACTTTGACTATAGCCACTGAAAGCTATAAATGCTACCATAGAAAAAATAATTACAAGTGTTTTCATAATAGTAAATTTTTAAATTAATATGCGAAGTTATATTCTTAATTTATTGATAATAAAATAATTTTAATGTTCGTTTCAAAGCATTTAATGTTTATTCAAAAATACAACTCATCCTGACAGCAACAAGTATTTCAAGTTTAATAAACATTTTTCGTATTATTTTTTTGTGCTGGCCGGTTATTGCCTCTTACTTCAGGATTTCCCTGTTCTCTCCGCATCCCAGCATCGCTTCACCAAAATACGGGTTCCTTATTTCTTCAGAGTCGCTAAACCAATAGGCTCCCTGGTCGCGGTATGCCATGGGGCAGTATTGGTAATAAGCAGTTGCATCCTTCAAGCCAAATGCCTTCAAACTTTTGTAAAAAGTTAAATTGAAGTTGGCAAATTCATTTCTCTGTTGTTCAATATTCGATAGTTGACCGATTGATTTGATCGATTTTTCCAGGGTTTCCAACTGTTCCATCCAGGTCATGTGGGCATCGCCTTTCAATAATCCCATATTCACAGCTTTAATAGCGTTGCTTACTTTTTTGGCAGCATCGCTCACTTTTTTTGCATCGGAAGCCACGAAAGCATCTTTCATTATCAGGTATTTTTCATACACTTTTGTCAATTGTTTTTTGAAAGAGGTGCTTACTTCGGAACGTTGTTCCATTTTTTCGCTCTTTCCCATTTGGGCCATTTCCTCTTTGCTCATTGACTGCCC
Source organism: Bacteroidota bacterium (assembly GCA_022561875.1). Lineage (GTDB taxonomy): Bacteria > Bacteroidota > Bacteroidia > Bacteroidales > VadinHA17 > JADFUQ01. The sequence continues at coordinate 23,456 of JADFQJ010000018.1, forward strand.
ACCGTGGTTGTGCCCGGTCGACACCATTCCACCTTTCGGGCTCATCATGCTTGATTTACCTTGCAACTGGGCTGCGGCATCAATGCTGAATACGCCATTAGTTACAATTTCCTCGCCTTCTTCCAGTCCTTCTTTCACTACGTAGTAATTGCCTGCATCCTCCCCCAGCGTTATTTCTCTATATTCAAATGTCGGTTTGTATTTATCAGGGTCTTTTACATAAACCACTGACCGTTTGCCTGTCCATAGAATGGATGATTTGGGAATAACCAACGCGTTTTCACCACCGGGTAACATTGTTTTTAATATTCCGCTTGTAAACATACCGGGTTTTAATAAACCCCGGGGATTATCTAATTCCGTCCTTACGTAAGCCACTCTTGTTTTCGTGTTGACCACCGGATCAATAAAGGTAACTTTCCCAGTGAAGGTTTTGCCTGGCAGTGATTTGATTGTGAACTGGATTTTATCGCCCATCTTCACCCAGGGAATATCACTTTCGTAAGCGTCGAACATGACCCATACGTGGCTTAGATTAATGACTTCAAACAGGGGGGTGCCTTCTTTTACATAATCTCCTAACGCGACATGCCGCATTGTAACGGTGCCGGTTATTGGGGACAGGATATCGAAATAAAACTCCGGATCACCGCTGCTGACAATCTTATCAATCTGAGCATCGGTAAGGTCCCACAATTTTAGCTTATTTCTTGATGCCTGGTAAAACTGAGGGTTGGAGTCCTTGTATTTCATCGCCTCAAAAAGTTCTTTTTGTGCAGTAACCAGTTCAGGCGAATAAATTTTAGCAAGCAACTCTCCCTTGCTTACTTCCTGCCCTGTAAAGTTTATGTTTAGCTTTTCAATCCTTCCAGGAAAGCGAGCCGTCAGTTTCATTATGTTCCGCTCGTCTGCTTTTACTTTGCCAGGGAAATACACCTCCTTGAAAGGAGTAGTTTTTACCACTTTTGTTGTTTGTACCTCCGCTATCCGAATAGCAGATTCAGACATTTGAATATGGATAGGAGAATCATTTTCAGAAACGCCTTCCAGCGGGATTAAATCCATTCCACAGAATGGACATTTCCCAGGTTTATTCTGTTTTATCTGCGGGTGCATGGAGCAAGTCCATATAGTTTCTTTTTCAGCATCTTCGTGCATATGTTCCATCGTTTCAGTTGTTTTTACATTATCATTGCCTCCAAAGAACAGCCATCCGAAAAACAATCCGATTACGAAAAGAATGGTTCCATACACGATGTTTTTTTTGTTGATTTTTATTGATGTCTTCATAGTTTTTATTTTTTTATTTACCCATTAAATAATTAATATACGCCACGGCCGTGTTTTGGTCAGCGCGTGCTTTTTCCAGTTCCAGTTCATATTTTAAAACCTTTTTTTCCATTCTCAAAACCTCCTCAAAATCCTTTCCTGCAGAAGTATAGTCAGTAATTAATATATCCAATGCCTGATTTGCAAAAGTGAGCAGTTGCAAGTATAATTTAACCCTTCTGATACCGTCCAGATAATCTCTGTAGCCCTTTTCAAAATATGTTTCCAATACATTAGAAGTATTTTCTTTTTCAAATTGAACTGCTTCCTTCTGCAATGATGCCTCATTTATCATAGCATTGTATTTATTACGGTATAATGGTATTTTAATACCCACCTGAGGCAGCATTATAGCATCTTTCCCATTATCAGGCAATTCTATATCCGTTCGTTCGCTGATATTAATATAGCTCATACCTATCACAAAAGAAGGCATCCCTAATCTGCGTGCTACATCTATCTGTTCATTCCATGACAAGGCTTCATGCTCTAATTTTTGCAATATCGGGTTTTGTGCAATGATGGAATCATAAATCGCCTTTTTATCTATGTTTACATTATCAAGCCACAATACATCAGGAAAAGTTACTTCCTGTTCAAGCTTGGTATTTAGCAATTGTTCAAATTGAGCCACCAATGGAAGTTCAGTGTCTATTAAATAAGCCAGTTGCTCCTTTAATTCTTCAATGTCCATCTCAACTCTCAAAACATCAATCATTCCATCTTTCTTACCGGCTTCAAATTTGATTGTTGCCAGATTCTTAAAGGATGACAACAGGTCAAGCGTTTCGTCTGTAATCCGGATTGCCTCCTCTAAAACATACAAGTTGAAATAAGTGCTTTTTACATCAAAAAACAATTTGTACTTTGCATCTTCAAATGCTTTAAAGCGGGCTTTAGCCCGTTCAGTGGCAACCCGTTCCTGTGCGCTTAATGTTCCGAACCAGGGAAACATTTGCGATCCGGAGATAGTTGCTTGCTGAGCTCCTAATCGTGTTTCAACCGGCTGGACAAAATATCCGAAAGCCAATTGCGGATCGGGTAATGTACCTACTTGCGGAACCTTTTCTAAAGCAGCCATATATTGCTTGAACAATGATTTTAGATGTGGATTATTCTCTGCAGCTGTTTTCAAATAATTTTCTAACTGCACCTGCCCGAAAACAGGCGACAGAAAAATGATAAGGAAAACCGCAGACAGAAAATATTTGTTTATTCTACATTCCATGTTTGATTTCATCAGTATTAATTTTTAATCCTATTAAGTTTCTTTACTTTCCTTTCCTGCCACATACTGTAAAGCACAGGCACTATAAACATTGTCATTACCTGAATGGTCATTCCTCCAAAAATCGGAATAGCCATTGGCACCATAATATCGGCGCCCTTACCGGTTGAGGTGAATATGGGCAGTAATGCAATAATTGTAGTGGCGGTAGTCATTACTGCAGGTCTTGCTCTTTTTATACCGGCACGTAAAACAGCTTCCCTTACTTTCACAATAGTTGTGGGTTTTTCTTTTTGAAATATCTGCATCATGTAAGTGCCCATAAGTACACCGTCATCTGTAGCAGTACCAAAGAGAGCAATAAAGCCCACCCAAACGGCAATGCTCAGGTTGATGGTGTGCATATTGAATAAGTCGCGTATGTTCATACCGGCAATTCCGAAATTCATAAACCAACCCTGACCATAAAGCCATATCATTATAAAACCACCTGAAAAAGCAACAAATATGCCGGAAAAGACCATAAAAACAATGACTACAGATTTGAACTGAAAATACAATATCAGAAAGATAACCATCAAACAGATTGGTACTACGATTAATAGTCGCTTGGTTGCTCTTATTTGGTTTTCATAATTGCCCGTAAACCTGTAATTTACCCCTGGAGGTATTACAAATTCTCCTGACTCTATTTTAGCCTGGATAAAGCGTTTAGCTTCTTCCACAACATCCACTTCGGCATAGCCCTCTTTTTTATCAAAGATTACATATCCATTAAGAAAAGTATCTTCACTTTTAATGACTTGCGGACCTCTTCTGTATGTAATTTCAGCCAACTCTTCCAGTGGCACCTGAGCACCGGTAGGTGTTGGAATCAAAATATTTCCAACCTCAAAAGGAGTATCTCTGAATTCACGGGCATAGCGTACTCTTACAGGGAACCGTTCTCTGCCTTCCACTGTAGTGGTTAGCTTAATGCCACCGATAGCTACTTCTATATAATTCTGGATATCTTTCATAGTTAATCCGTAGCGGGCAATTGCTTTTCTGTCAACATCAAATTCCAAATACGGTTTCCCAACTATCCTGTCCGCAAATACGGAAGAGCGTTCAATGCTTGGTACCTGCTGGAGAATTTTTTCGAGCTCAAGCCCTACCTTTTCAATGGTTTCCAGGTCGGGTCCGAATACTTTAATTCCCATCGGCGCCCTCATTCCTGTAGCTAACATAATCAACCTGGCTTGGATGGGCTGTAGTTTCGGAGCAGAAGTCATTCCCGGAATTTTAATAACTTTTAAAATTTCTTTCCAGATATCGTCAGGGGATTTGATATGTTCGCGCCATTGCCTGAAATATTTTCCTTTGTTATCAGGTATTAAATCTTCAGCAGACAATTTCCTGAAACCATTTTTCCCCAGGCTGTATTTGCTTCCGTCTTTCAACAGATAATTCCCTTCTTTATCCACCTTGAAACGCATCCTGTGCCCATCTTCATCAACAATATATTCAGGAAAATAGTTGATTATATTTTCAAACATGGAAATAGGTGCTGGGTCAAGGGCTGATTTCACACGTCCCCATTTGCCTACGGTCATTTCTACCTCGGGGATAGAGCCCACACGCTGGTCCAATATCCGGATAACATTAATATTTTCTTCTATTCCTGAATGAGGCATCGTGGTTGGCATCAGCAGGAATGAACCCTCATCCAAAGAAGGCATAAACTCCTTTCCTACTCCGGGAAACAGCTTGTTCATTGCCTGCCAGCCATTGGTTTGACGAAGATTTATGCCAATTTTTTTAGAACCATCGGCAACTAAGCCAAAGATACTGTCAAATCCCAGCCATCCCATCATACCAAAAATAAAAATAGTAATGGGAATAACTAAAAACCTCCACTTATTTTCCAAACACCATTTCAGAATAAAGGGATAAAAATAAACAATGGTTATTAGTATTCCTAAAATTACCCCTACTGTTCCCGTAATGAATAAAAAGTTAGTAAAGTTGCTGTTTTGAGTGCCCAGTGGCAACCATTCGATAGTCAAGAAATAAATAATGATAACACTTGTGATCGCAATATTGATGATGTTGGTATATTTCTTTTTCTTTTCCGGCCAGTAGTTTTCCAATAAATTGTTAACACCATAGGCAATTAAAGCCAATACGATTAAATTATGGAAACTAATTGCCAATATAACCCCAAGAGTTATTAAAGTGATGTTCCAAATTCTTTTAATTCGTTTTTTATCAATTTTTAATGAGAAAAGGGAATGCGCTAATGCAGGAATGACTACAATGCCAATTAACAATGCTGATAGAATTGCAGACGTTTTTGTAAAAGCCAGTGGTTTGAATAGCTTGCCTTCAGCCGCCTGCATAGCAAAAATAGGCAAAAAGCTAACGATAGTAGTGGCAAGGGCGGTTACGACGGCTGAAGCAACTTCAACTGTAGCAGTGTAAATCACTTCAAGCAATGCCTTTCCCTTAACTTCCTTGTTTTCCGGCAACTCAAGGTTCCGTATAATATTTTCAGTAATAATAACTCCTACATCTATCATCACGCCAATTGCGATAGCAATTCCTGAAAGTGCCACAATATTGGCATCAACTTCGAAATTTCTCATTACAATAAAGGTCATTAAAACACCAAGAGGCAATATGCTTGATATAATCACAGATGCACGGAGGTTCATTACAAGAACAATCACAACAAGTATGCTTATCAATATTTCAAGGGTTAATGCTTCCTCAAGTGTTCCAAGTGTTTCCTTTATCAGTCCGGTCCTGTCATAAAAAGGAACTATTGTTACTTTAGACACGGTTCCGTCTGGCAGGGTTTTGCTTGGTAATCCCGGAGAGATTTCCTCTATTTTTTTCTTTACATTATTAATAACTTCAAGAGGATTAGCGCCATAGCGGGATACTACCACTGCCCCGGTTGCTTCTGCCCCGCCTTTATCTAATCCGCCTCTTCTTGTCTCAGGACCGAAATTCACTCTGGCAACATCCTTAATACGGATGGGGGTGTTGTCATTAACAGCAACCACCGCTTCTTCCAGATCATTTATATTCTTAATGTATCCTAAGCCCCTCACGAGGTATTCTACCCGGTTAAACTCTATTGTGCGGGCGCCAACATCAAGGTTGCTTTTCATTACTGCCTGCATTATCTGGGCAACGTTAACATTATGCGCCTTCATTGCATCGGGGTCTATATCCACCTGGTATTCCTTGACGAAACCGCCTATAGGCGCTACTTCAGAAACACCTTTGGCGGAAGTTAAGGCGTAACCCACATAAAAATCCTGAAGGGTTCTGAGCTCATGTGGGTCCCATCCACCTGTCGGTTCCCCTGTTTCGGGATTTCTACCTTCTAATGTGTACCAGAATATTTGCCCTAAGGCAGTGGCATCAGGACCCAGGGCAGGCTTAATACCAACAGGAAGTATCCCTGAAGGCAGGGAATTCAGCTTTTCCAGTATCCTTGTCCTGCTCCAGTAAAATTCTATATCATCTTCAAAAATGATGTATATGCTGGAAAGCCCGAAAATGGAGCTGCTGCGAATGGTTTTAACTCCGGGAACCCCGAGTAAAGAAACTGTCAAAGGATAGGTAATCTGGTCCTCAATGTCCTGCGGCGACCTGCCCATCCATTCTGTAAAAACAATTTGTTGGTTTTCACCGATGTCGGGAATGGCATCAACAGGCACAGGGTCTCTCGGGAACCATTCCAACTCCCAGCTGAACGGAGCGGTATTAATGCCCCAGCCGATAAAGACCAGCACGATAAGTGCGGTTACTAATTTGTTTTCTAAGAAAAATCTTATGATTTTATTTAACATATCTCCGAATGTTTTTGAATGTCATGATATTGTTTAAGTTTTATTAAAGATAAAAAAATTATCTATATCAATTCAGCCGTTGTGGAATGCACACGGGAATGATTGATGTTACTTAAACAAAAAGACTAACAGAGGTATGTCTGTAATAAAGATAATTTGGCTTGTATGGAAGGTGGAGGCGGAGATTCAGCGTAGTTTAAAACTCCTGTTTCAATGTTGCCTGGTGTATTAAAAAAATAAACAAACACCACCTGGAAAAGAATATCAAAGTCTGCAATCCGTGTATTTTCGAAAGAAACAGGTGTAACTAAATCTTCTATAAGCTGAAAATACTCCGTTTCATAGCGACAACAATTGGAATTTTCCATATCGTCACAACATGGCTCTTCTTCCGAATTTATTGATACTTCAACTAAACGTGAACCACAGTAATGTTTAGACACAGAAAAGCCAATCGTTGCAGTTAACAATAAGAGAACTAATATGATATTTGCTGTTTTTCTAAACATGCAACAAAGATAATGACTTATTTTAGAATCGTTTTATATAATTACGGAAAAGACTTATATCTTTTTTGGATTTAGCTTGAATAATTCATCACGCAAAGACGCAAAGATTTGAATTGAAACAATTTAACGCCTGCAATATTTTTTTTATGTTGAAATTGAATGTTTAAAACTCCTATTGCTAATTTGTTTATTCTTTGCGGTTTAGCGGCTTTGCGAGAGATTTTATGAATAATGCAGATTAGACTTTATCTAAAGGATTTCGTTTTTTTTTCTTCGATTTTTTGAATTGAGAAGGTGAAAAACCTGTATTTTTTTTAAACTGGTTAGACAGATGCTGAACGGAGCTATACCCAACTTGATATGATATTTCGGTTAAAGAAAGCTCATCATAAGTTAAAAGTTCTTTTACTCTCTCTATTTTCTGATTGATTATATATTTTTCAATAGTCGTATCTCCAATTGAAGAAAACAGTTTGCTCAAATAAGAATAATCGTAACCCAATTCTCTTGCAATGAAATCCGATATATTCACATTGTCAGGAATTTCTTTTTTGTAATGGATAATTTCAATAATTGTATTCTTGATTTTTTCAATTATTTTACTTTTTTTATCATCAATAAGTTCAAATCCATTGTCGTTTAATGCTTTATCAATCTTTTTAATTATCTCATCCTCAATTTGTCCTTCTATTTCCACTTTACCCAATTCAATGTGCTCCACCATAAGCCCGATTTTTCTAATTTCTTCTTCCACAGTTTTAATACATCTTGGACAAACCATGTTTTTTATGTATAAAGTAGTTCTGCTCATGTTACAAAGTTAAAATATTTGTCTTTGCAATGAATGAATACCGAAAGTTTCCGGTGATGGTTTGGCAGAATTTTTGAACACTCCCACTTGATTACCGTTTCGTGCTATATCTTTCCTGTTCTTTTCAATTCCCAGAAACATTTTGCTGTTGCATTAATATCAACAGCAGCGTTGTGAGCTTCCTCCAATCCTGTCTTGAATAATTTGTAATGTAATTCTGACAACTTTGGCCATTTATATCCATAAGGTCCGTCAATTGCACAGAAATTTGTGGTGCTTTTCATCGTACAGATTTTTCTTTTTGTTGGTAATGGATTTTGTTTTCCCATGCGCAAAAATTCTGCACCGACAATCTTCTCATCAAAACTTATGTTATGTGCAACAAGAAATTCTGCCTGACTTACAAAAGATTGAAAAGTTTGCAAAACTGTCAATAAAGATTTCCCCACTCTAATAGCTTTTTCTGTTGATATACCATGAATACGTGAGGCATCTGCTGGAATGGTAAAACCTTCCGGCTTAATGATAAAGTCACCACCGGAAATTTTAATGCCATTACTGTCATAGTACAAATAAGCTAATTGCACCAATCTTGGCCAATTATTCAAGTCAGTAATAGGGGCTTTCCGATTTTTTGGTAGTCCGGTTGTTTCTGTGTCAAAAAATAAATACATAATAAGTTATTTGTAACTATTCAGTGTCTTAAGTTTGGTTTTTATAAAGTACTTAAAGTGCCTGGAGTGCCTAAAATGCCTAAAGTTATTACTTCTTCTAAACTTCAGGCACTCTTAACTTTAGTTCACTTTAAGTACTGATTAGTTACTTCTACTTAATTAATTCAATAAGTGCTTTTCTGTTTAAAATCTCAACCTGCTTCTTTTCAATTTTAATAAGTCCTTCTTTTTGCATTTCTCTAATAGTTCTGGCAAACGAAGGACGGGTAACACCAAATAATTCGGAAAGCTGTTGTTGGGTCTGTTTTAATTCTACAATATAAAAATCGTTTTTGGCAAGCTCTAATATATATTGTGCAAATTTACTTTTTATTGTACTAAAAGAAAGGAACTTAATTTTATTCGATAAAAACTGGCTTCGGCTCGATATAGCATTCAGGAAATTATTCAGAATTCTTACATTCGTTTGCAACAGCTTTAAAAATTCACTTTTATATATAACCAATAGTTCGGTGTCCATAACAGCTTCAACGGTTACAGGAAATTTATTATTCTTGCCAAAGATAAAAGCAATAGCAATAGGCTTTGGAGCATATACATCCTCAATTTTTATTGTTTTACCTGAATAATCAATCATCTCTCCTTTAACATAACCTTTTAAAACTATCATTAAATAATTACACTCTTCACCACTCAATGCAATAATATCTTTCGGTTTATATCTTTTGATTTGAAAATTTATTTTTTTGAACAAGTTCTCTATATTCCATTCACTGAGGCCTTTAAATAATATTGAGTCAGAAAGTATCTTATACATAATTCAAATGATTAAAAATCTCTGCTAAATGTAACATATGTTACAATTTCTAATTTTGGATGACAGTATTTTTGTCATAGAAAAATATTCTAAGGTGAAAAAAGAATATTAAAAGTACTTAATAAAGGATTAATTACCTGGTTTTTTTTAAACAAAAAACAATGAAAAGAGATATTGTAAAAATTGACGAGGATTTATGCGATGGGTGTGGAGAATGCGTGCCTAATTGTCATGAGGGTGCTCTGCAAATTATTGATGAGAAAGCACGGTTAATCAGTGATCTGATGTGTGATGGATTAGGTTCATGTATCGGCCATTGTCCGCAGGGCGCAATTACAATTGAGCAACGCGAAGCTGAACCTTATGATGAGGTAAAAGTAATGACCGATATGGTAACTAAAGGTAAAAATGTTGTAGTTGCCCATTTAAAGCATTTAAAAGATCATGGAGAAGAAAGCTATCTTAATGAAGGTTTAACATATTTATTAAGTCATAAAGATGAATTCAACATAGATGTGTATGAGATTATTAATGAAATAAAAGGAGTAAATAAAATGGAACAAAATGAAAACAATTCGGCAAGTGGATGTCCCGGGTCACAGGAAATGAGTTTTGGAGAAGGTTATGAATCCGGAAATATGGGAGAATCGGCAAGTCAAAGATCTGAATTAACACACTGGCCGGTTCAGATGCACCTGATTAATCCCAATGCAGCGAATTTCAAAAATTCAGATGTTATTATTGCAGCGGACTGCGTAGCTTTTTCACTGGGAAATTTTCATAAAGATTATTTAAAAGGCAAAAGCTTAGGTATTGCATGCCCGAAATTAGACTCAAATACAGAAGTTTATATTGAAAAATTCAGACAACTGATTGATGAGGCTAAAGTTAATACAATAACAGTGATGATTATGCAAGTGCCTTGTTGCGGTGGCTTAATTCAGATGGTTGAAGCAGCTGCTGCAAAAGCAGAACGTAAAATACCTGTCAAACAAATAATTGTTGGGGTGAAAGGTGAAATTCTTGAAGAGCAATGGGTGTAAATTCAGAAAACAGCAACTTATCGTTTGCTGTTTTCTTAACTTGAACTTATTACTTTTTCTTCAATTTCTTTTAAATTATTTTCTAATCGTGTAAGATTGGATTCAATGAAAATTGGCATAAAGTCAGAAGTATTCTTTTAACTGTTTATTATATTCATTAGTATTAATGAATTAAGCTGAATAAGCCTTTTGACCACCTGTCATCATCATTTAGACTCTCTACCAGAGTGAATTCTTTACCGCCGTTTTGTAAAAACAGTTTTTTGTATTCCTGGCCAATTTCAATAATTGTTTCAAGGCAGTCGGCCACAAATGACGGACAAATAACCAACAATCTATCAATCCCTTTTTGGGCAAGCTCCCTGATCGTGTCGTCTGTAAATGGTCCCAGCCAATTTCGTGTAAACCTTGACTGAAAGGCCACTGAGAATTTATTCTGTTCCAACCCTGCTTCTGCAGCAATAAGACGGGCTGAATGGTAACAGGATGCCTGGTAACAATTCCTGTTCTGCTCTGTTATTGATCGATCACATTTAAACTGCGAACATTCAATATCCTGATGCATCATGTAAACCTGACGCACCGGGAGGCTGTGAAAGCTAAACAGCACATGATCATACCGTCCGGGATCATGATCCTTCAGTTGGCTTGAAATAGCATGAACATACTGAGGTTTGTTGTAAAAAGAACCGATAACCCGTATATCGGGAACCATGTTCCATTCCGACACTGTCCTTAATGCATTGGCGGTAATGCTTCCTGTAGTTGATGATGCATACTGGGGAAATAATGGAACAAGTATGATCTGCAGGTAATTCTTTTCCTTCAGCGAGTTTAAAAGCCTTGAAAGGCTCGGTTTGCCATACCGCATTGCCAGAAATACATCATAATCATTTCCGGCAATCATGTTGAGTTTCCGGCATAGTTTCATACTGTTTGCCAAAAGCGGTGATCCTTCCTCTGTCCATAGTCTTTTATACAATTTTGCCGACTTAAAGCTCCGGAAAGGAGCTATAATGAAATTTACAAGTATGAACCGGATCCATGGATGAATATCAATAACCCTGGGATCGCCCAGGAACTCCCGCAAATACTTTCTTACAGAAGGAACAGTGGGAATATCCGGTGTCCCAAGGTTTACAAGTATAATTACTTTTTTGTGTTTCAATTTTCCGGATCAAGTTTTCTGAAGGATATAATAGCCTAAGGAAATAATAGTAATAAGTATACCTAAACCAAAATATATGAAGGAAAACTTAAATTTCTTCTCTGACAATTTTGAATTAAGGGTAAAGATCCAGCCAATCTGGCAAAAGATCAGGACAAACAACATGGTCGAAAAATGAATGACTGCCCAGAATCGCAGGTCTGATTGTCTCATAGCCTCATTAATATTCTGAATTTCGTCTGGTCGTCTGAGAAAAAAATACATGACAATACCCATGAATAGTTCAAAATAGAGGAAAATGATAAAGGTCCAACCCAATACTTTATCTGTTTTGCCATATGAAAGATTATTTGTCCAGCCCCATAATGATCGGAAAATGACCCCCAGACCGATCAGGAGGAAAACGATACTGGTAACCACGTGGATGCGAATAAAATAATCAAAGATACTTTCCATGGTTTCTGTTTGTTCGAATCATTCAAATATAATAATAATAACAATATTTTGAAGAATCATTTTCACAGTCCCGATTGTGCTAATACGCCCTGTTAAGGATATACCGGTATTTATCGTACAAGATCGGCTAATTGCCGTCCTTGTTTTACCCTGTCAGCCATTCCAATGCCGTCACAAAGATTTCCCCCCAGCAGCAAACCAGGATATTTCTTTCTTATTTTTTCAACTGCTATAATCCTTATTTTGCTTTCACTGCCATATTGAGGTATGGCTTGTTTGTGCGTAAATATTTCAAAAAGTTCAGGCTTAAATTCTTTCAATTTCATTAAAGGTACCAGATCTTTTTCAAGAAGATATGCCACTTCTTTTTTATTAAGTTTTGTTAATTCCAAACGCCTTGCTCCACCAATGAATATGGATAGCAGTGCACCTTCTTTGGGCGCTCTTCCTTTGAACAGCGATGACATGAACATAATCCCAAGTATGTCTCTGTTTTCCTTAAACGGTATCAGGCCACCAAATGCCTCGAGTGGCATACCATCCCATTTATTGAATCCCAATGCCACTTCCAGAACCGGGGCATAATACACATTTCCGGCATCTTTAAGCAGATTGGTATCGATTTCATGCATTATTTCTTTTAATTCAAAAGCCGGTACCGTTGATATGACACTAGAGGCTTTAATTACAAATTCATCCTTCCCGGGTACCTCGACTTTAATTTCATAGATACCTTTATTGCATCGAAGGGTAATATTCCGGGATCCTAATATAAAATTCCCTTTTCCTGCCAGGGCATACAATGTGTCTGTAATCGATGATAATCCTTGTTCTGCAGAAAATATCCTACGTGTTACTTTTTTGTTCCGTTCATCTTTTTTCTGAAATTTCTTTTTAACCGCACCTCCAATAAAACTTCCATAGTCCTGCTCAAGTTTGTAAAGCTTTGGTAAGGCATATTTTGTTACCAGATAGGCAGGATCGCCTGCATACACTCCAAGAATGAAGGGATCAACTGCATATTCGAGGAAGCTTAGACCCATTCTTCTTTTAACCATTTCTGCCAGGCTTTCATTAGTATCTGTTCCACGCTTCCGGAATGGTTCTTTTAACAATCTTATTTTATCTTTCAGTGTAAACAAAGGTGTTTTTATACCCCCGATAAGTCCGGATGGCAGAACCTCCCAGTTATCATCCTTAAGAATATAACGGTTATTAACCTGCTCATTCGCTTCAATGATCTTGCAATCATCTTTTATGGCCTCGAATAACTCAGCTATTTCGGGGGTCCCGATAATTCCTGTATTTGGCCCTTCCTCATATAAAAATCCATTAACCTGCCTGGTACTGATGACGCCTCCAACCCGGTCTGACTTGTCGAGAACCAGAAACGATTTACCTCTTTTATTAAGGTAATATGCTGCGGTTAAACCAGTTAAGCCTGCCCCTATGATTACTGCATCAATTTTCTTCTCCATAGTCCTCAAATTGTTTTCGAAAACTTCTTTTCTTTCAATTCCAGCAAGGGATCCATTGTCATAGCTATATTGCGAACAACAAGCATACCTTTTAAGCTAACCTGTAGCTTCGACCCTTTTACTTCAAGCAATTCATCATCTATAAATGGTTGCAGCTTAACAGGGTCATAGCCAATTACTTGTTTCACGTCCCCGGCGCTTTTACCAAAGGATTTCCCTATTTCCACGAAATCAACAAAGCCATTGCACATGATCTCGTTGATCACTTTACCTGTCATCAATTCTTCAGAATTCATTATATAGCCACGTTCTGTGGCAAATCCTGATTCATGTATTTTCCTGATATATGTCTCGTTATCTTTTACGTTTTGTGCATAGCAGTTATAAAGCTGGCTTATGGCAGTGGAACCAAATGCATATACCTGGCCGGTACTTTCCTTTGTGCAATATCCCTGGAAATTGCGATGAAGCATTTTATTTTTTAAGGCAATAGCAAGTTCATCATCCGATTTTGCATAATGGTCCATTCCAATAGGTACATAACCACTTCCGGTAAGCATTTCATAAGCTATTGCAAACATTTCCAGCTTTTCACCAGGTTCAGGCAGGCCTATATCCTCGAGTTTCTTTTGTGCTGATTTTATCCATGGCACATGAGCATATGAAAAGGTCACCAACCTGTCGGGTCCTATTTCCAGTACCTTGTTGATGGTTTTGGCAAAACTTTCACTGTTTTGATGTGGTAAGCCATAGATAAGATCAATGTTCACACCTTTAAACCCACGTGTACGGATGATATTTACAAGTTCCCGGACATCATGTTTGGAAGGTTTACGGTTTACAGCCCTGAGCACCTTTATATCAAAATCCTGGATACCGAGGCTAATCCTGTTGAATCCAATTTCCGACAAGTTATCAATATCATTGAATGAGAGGTATGCAGGGCTGCATTCCATAGCAATTTCAGCATCCGGGTGAAAATCAAGTTTTAACTTCAGGCTTTTAATTATCCGCTCAATATACTTCAGAGGTACGGAATTGGGTGTTCCTCCACCCAAGTGAACTTGTGTTACCTGACGCGACTTATCAAGCAATGCGGTAACATTTTCTATCTCTTTTAACAAAGCTTCGAAGTATTGACCAGTACTATCGGCATTTGTGAGCAATGTAGTGCTGCAGCCACAAAAATGGCAAAGTCTGGGACAATAGGGGACATGGATATAAATTGAAATATTCTCAGGACTCATTGCATTCGAAAGAGTAATGCATTCCTTGTAATCATCGGTTGTAAAATCACCGGCAAAATGGTTTGCAGGCGGATAGCTGGTATATCTTGGCCCGGGACGGTTATATTTTAGTATTAAATTTTTATCCATCTTAATCTCTGTTCCAGTTAGCATTCTTGATCCAGTCAGTAATAAACCGGGCATTCTCGAAAGGAGTTTCCGGTATGAAGCCATGGCCAAGGTTAAATATCCATTTTGTTTCACTGCTTCCAAAATCCACAAATTTTTGCAGGACTGCTTCAATGACCTTTTTGTCAGCAAAAAGCAGGCGTGGATCGAGGTTTCCCTGCAAGCCTATTTCCTGATTCACTATTTTACGGGCATATTGTATTGATACCTGCCAGTCTATCCCAACGAAATCACAGTCTTCGGGCCTGAGAGCTGCTAGTCCGGTTCCCAGTCCTTTCGGGAAGAATATAAACGGCACGCCTTTTTCTTTAGCAAGTTTTCCGAGGCGTGATACCGACCTCATGAATATTTCGGCATAAAGTTCAGAAGGCACCAGACCGGCGTGAGTTTCGAAAAGCTGAAAAGCATCAATACCGTGTTCTATCTGCCCGAGCATATATTCTGCTGACAGTTCAGTTATCGCATCCACGAGTTTAATGGTCAGTGATTTATTCTTGTAGAAGAAATTTATGGCATCGGGAAACATTGAATTACTCCCAATTCCCTGGATCATATAACATAATACGGTCAAAGGTCCCCCGCAAAATCCTATCAAGGGGACATCCCGCGGCCTTGTATTAATGATCTCATCGATAACCCGGTAAACAAATTCCAGTTTTTCAGGTTGAGGATTTAGTTTATCCGGTGGGCATTCAACAGTTCTCAGCGGGTCTTCAAATACAGGGCCGTTATCGGTAAACTCAAGACCCATGCCCATTGCATATGGTATTACCAATATATCAGAAAACAAAATTGCGGCATCAACGCCCAGATCATTTACCGGAAGCAAAGTTACTTTTGCTGCCAGTTCCGGGGTTTGCATCATTTCCCAAAAACTATGATTTTTTTTAAGTTCCAGATAGGAGGGCAATACCCTTCCAGCTTGTCGCATATACCATACAGGAGGCCTCGAGTGAGGTTTCCCTTTCAATGTATCGATAAACACGCTTTTATGCATTCTTCTCTTTTTTCTATTTGAGCTGTTGCAAAGCTTCTAAATTGGCAGTTATTGCCTTGCTGATATTTTCCTCGCTATGTGCACGTGAGATGAAAGTACATTCAAACTGTGAAGGTGCAAGGTAAATGCCGTTTTGCAGTGATAACTTAAAATAGCCGGCATATTTTTCAGTATCCGACTGCATGGCATCTTCAAACGAACTGATGACACCCTCAATTTCATTAAAAAACAAGGTCATCATTGAACCTGCCCGGTTTACAACTGCTTTGACGCCTGTTTTTTCCAGGTTGTCTTTTATGCCTCTTTCGAGGATGGCTGCTTTTCTTTCCAATTCATCATATATTTCAGGATTTTCATTCAGTTCATTAAGCATGGTAAAGCCCGCGGCCATGGAAAGCGGGTTTCCCGATAATGTACCGGCCTGGTAAACCGACCCTTTTGGGGCAAGCATTTCCATTATTTCCTTTTTCCCACCGTAGGCACCAATCGGCAATCCTCCGCCAATAATCTTTCCAAGAGTGGTAAGATCAGGAGTGATGTCAAAATATTCCTGTGCCCCTCCTCTGGCCAGCCGGAAACCTGTTATAACTTCATCAAAGATCAAAACGGCTCCATATTTGTGTGACAGCTCGCGCAGTCCTTTCAGGAAACCGGGTCCGGGCAGTACAACACCCATATTTCCGGCTACAGGCTCAACTATAATAGCGGCAATATTCTCACCGTTTTTGCTGAAGAGTTTCTCTACTGATTCCAGGTCGTTGTACCGGGCCAGCAATGTATCTTTAGCGGTTCCTATTGTAACCCCCGGGCTATCAGGTAATCCAAGCGTAATTACTCCCGATCCGGCTTTAATGAGGAAACTGTCGGAATGTCCATGGTAGCAACCTTCAAACTTCACTACCATCTCGCGGCCTGTAAAGCCCCTGGCAAGCCTCAGTGCACTCATGGTAGCCTCGGTACCCGAACTCACCATTCTCACGGTATCGATAGAGGGAACCATTTTTTTTATCAGCTCGGCAAGATCGCTTTCTATTACAGTGGGCGCTCCGAAGCTGGTGCCTTTTGATGCTGCTTCTTCAATGGCTTTTATCACCGGCTGATAAGCATGTCCCAGAATCAGAGGTCCCCAGGAGCTGACAAAATCGGTATAGGTATTGCCATCTATATCGGTAATTTGTGATCCTTTTGCGTGACTGATAAATATGGGATCGGCATTAACACTTTTAAAAGCCCGGACGGGCGAATTCACACCACCGGGGATAGAGCGGACAGCCCTGTGAAACTCCCTGATTGAATTAGGAATATTCATTATTAATTCTTTTTCTACTTTGATAACTGTTCAGCCACATCGGCTGCAAAATATGTAATGATAATATCGGCTCCTGCCCTCTTAATCGATGTCAGTATCTCCATGACGATCCGTTGTTCATCGATCCATCCTTTTTCAGCAGCAGCCTTTACCATCGAGAATTCGCCACTAACATTGTACGCAGCAACAGGGATATTAAAATTATCCTTGGCACGACGGATCACATCAAGGTAACTCAGTGCGGGTTTCACCATTACGATATCCGCACCCTCTTCGATGTCTAGTGCAATTTCCCTCATGGCTTCGTCTGAGTTAGCCGGATTCATCTGGTAGCTTTTACGATCACCGAACTTCGGGGCGCTTTCTGCCGCCTCCCTAAACGGTCCGTAAAACGCTGAAGAATATTTAGCAGAATAGGCCATAATAGGAAGATTTTTATAACCACCTTCGTCAAGGGCCTTGCGTATTCTGGCCACCCGGCCGTCCATCATATCACTGGGTGCAACCATGTCAGCGCCAACACGTGCAAACGAAACAGCTTGAGCGGCAAGTGTTTCAAGGGTTAAATCATTATCAACATCGCCGTCTACAATAGTTCCGCAATGTCCATGGGTGGTATACTCGCAGTTGCATATGTCGGCAATTATATAAATATCCTCAATTTCTTTTTTTATAGCCTTGATGGCACGTTGAACAATGGCATTATCATCGGTAGCCACAATGCCATGCTCATCCTTGTGTTCAGGAATTCCGAACAAAAGGATTGATTTTATCCCTTTTTCAACCAGTTTTTTACATTCTTCAACAATCATATCTGTTGATAACTGGTAATTTCCCGGCATAGACTTAATTGGGTTCCTGACTCCTGTACCGGGACATACAAACAATGGCATGATGAGATCATTAACAGAAAGTTTTGTTTCTGTGATCATATCTCTAATAATCTGATTTTTGCGTAATCTTCTCAATCGTGTAGCTGGAAATGTCATAATTTAGATGTTTTAATTAATTGTTTTTCGTAATATATTTTAGTTTCTTTTATCATCCCTTCAATATCTGATTTCTGTGCAACGACCAGGGGGTAATATCCCATATCCTGAACTGCTCGTTCTGTTGTTTTTCCTATGCATGCAATTCTGAGGCAACCGGACCGGAATTCCGGCTTAATGATTGAAATAAAATTCCTGAATGCAGAAGGACTAAAAAAGAAAATCAGATCATATTCACCGGCATATATCTTATTTAATATTTCATGATTCATCGTTTGTACCGGGACAGTTTTATAGACCACTAAAGAGGATATTTTATGGGTTTTACCAAGTTCGGCGGCCAGAACACCTCCCGTAAGATTTCCTGTAGGATGGAGAATGCGGATGGTTTTATTACCCAATACCGTTGTCATCTCCCTGACCATTTTTTTAGATCTGTTGCTCATACTTACAAAGTCTGCCTGAACGCCATAATCCATTAGCTTCAAGGATGTTGCCTTTCCAATAGTAGCGAATTTAATAGTCTGCGACCATTCCGGTGGATGATTGTGCTCCTTCATAAGCTCAAAAAAGTTGCTTACTCCATGGCTGCTGGTAAAAATTATCCAATCGAATAACTTAATATTATCAAATGCATATTTCAGGTTTTCGGTAATCCCGGCCCTTTCTATCTCTATCATTTGCAGGTCGAATAATTTAGCTCCCCTGTTATTCAGATGATATCTCAACTTCGAGACCTTATCTGATGTACAGGTGCTAATAAATATTTTGTCTTGCAATGTTGACATATTACTGCAGGTTTAATTGCCTTATCCGTTCCACAATTTCACCGGCGCCTTTCCTTATAAATGACATGGCAAGATTTTGCGCCAGATTATATGCCTCGTCTACTGGTCCGCTCCGGCTGAATTTTAGTGAATCGCTACCATCGGTATTTGAAATGAACCCGGTTATGGAAAAAATATCCTTTTCAAGGGATGTATAGCATCCTACGGGAATCTGGCACCCACCTTCGAGAAGATGCAGGAAAATTCGCTCAGCATGGGTGGATAAATATGTATGATCATGATTAATGACCTTCACTATTCTCTCTATCCGTTGATCATTCTTTCTTATCTGCATGGCAATGGCTCCCTGACCTACTGCCGGGACAAGCAATTCCGGCTCAAGAATTTCAGTAATATAACTGTCTAATCCAAGCCGTTGCAATCCTGCTGCAGCCATCACCATTGCATCACAATATCCATTTTTCATTTTACCTATCCGGGTATCGACATTTCCCCTTATATCGATAATATTCATGCCTTTATTTAACATTAAAAGCTGGGCTTTCCTCCGAAGGCTTGAGGTTGCCACCACATGTCCGGAAGTCAGATCTTTAAACTTGATATTTTTATTACTGACCAGGGCATCCCTGCAGTCGCCCCTGGGTAAAACACCGCCTATCTGTAATTCCTCCGGCAGCGCCGTCGGAAGATCTTTTAAACTATGTACGGCAATATCGGTGTCCTTTTGTAGCAATGAATTCTCTAATTCTTTTGTAAACAGACCCTTATCACCTATCCTGGATAGTGAAACATCGAGTACTTTATCTCCGGTTGTTTTAAATATTACAATTTCAATTGAGATATCAGGAAATGAAGCCGCGATCTCTGCCTTGACCATGTTGGCCTGGTATAGTGCCAGCTTACTTCCTCTTGTGGCTATTCTTACAGTTTCGGACATCATTTTCGGGACAAATCAAATAATTTATACAACATTTCCACATACTCCTTACTACAACCATTCCGGGTAACATCTTTCAGATTCTTTGTTAAAAGCCGGGTATATTTTTCAGTGATGTGTCTGCCATACAGATCGAGCAACACATTTTCCTCTGCTTTATTTATCTTTTTGAAACCCGCAAGTTCAGTTTTATTAATTTTGCTGAAATGATTTCTTATCTGATTAATAACAGGTTTTAGGTTCCTGGCATCGAACCAGTCAGTAAATTCCGCAGCACTCTCAAGAATGATCTTTTCGGCGCTGGTCAATAACTTTTCACGTTTATGATTGTTTCTGTTTATAACTCCCTTAAGAAGGTCAACATTAAATACAAATACATTTTCCAACTCTCCAACAGAGGGATCCACATTTCTTGGAACAGAATAATCAATAAATACATAGGGGAGAGAATTTCTTGTTTTCAAGGCTTTCTCAACTAATTTTTTATTTATAATATTTTTTTGGGATGCAGTGGCAACAATAATAATGTTGCATTTAGCTATCCCCTCTTCAAGGCGCTCGAATGAAATTACTTCAGCATTGTATTTTTTTGAAAGAGCAACAGCTTTTTGACGTGTTCTGTTGGCAAGATATATTTTATCGCATCCTTTTTTTACAAGATATTGCAGGGTAAGTTCACCTGTTTTACCAGTACCGATCAGTAAGATCGAATGGTCTTTCAGGTCGGGAAAGATTTCACTGCATTTCTCTATTCCGGCATAGCTAACAGAAAAAGCCCCATTATTGATTTTTGTTTGTGTTCTTACTTTCTTTCCGGTTTCCAGCGCTTTTTCAAACATACGCGACAGTACCGGATCGTTTAATCCCAAAGAAATACTGATCTGATAGGCTTCTTTTACCTGAAAGGTTATCTGAGCCTCGCCCAGCACCATGGATTCAAGGCCGGAAACGACCCTGAAAAGATGTTTATATGTTTCTTCTCCTGTCCGGTAATAAAGAAAAGGAGTTAAATCTTCTTTAATTCCTTTAAATTGCAGCAAGGCTTTTAACAGAAATTCATAAGCTGCTGTTTCATCTTGTTCGTCTGTGCTAAAATACATTTCTGACCGATTGCATGTAAACAAGGTAACAATTCCGGTAAAATTGTTATCAGCCTTCAGTATTTTAGCAAATCCCGCAATTTGTTCAGAATTGAACGAAATTTTCTCCCGAATATTTATAGGTGCAGTTTTATAGTCAATTCCGAGTAACCCAATCATCTTTTTAGTTCTGTTCGGAAACAAAAATAGATATCAATTCTGAAGAAATTCTGTTGTTTTTATTAAGACTGAATTTAAACAACTGTTTCAAGTTGTTCAACAAGGGATGAGAAATCTATTGTAAAGTGATGCATACTGGATTTATACTCATATTTAACAGGAAGTTTATAGTAATCACATATTTTTTTCACTATACAAAGCCCCAGTCCGCTGGACTCACTATTTTCGGAACCCTTGACAAACCGATCAAAGATCCTCTCCCGGGGAATTTCAAGGGCCTTGCCTGAATTGGCAACATGAAATTCATAATCAATATAATTGACATAAATTTCACCCTTTTTGTTGCAATAAGAAATTGCGTTTTTCAGAAGATTTATCAATAACACATCGAGGAGTAAGGGATTGATATAAATATTTCCATGGCGAATATCGGATTGAAAATGGGAATAATCAATTAATGCCTGGAAGTTTTCTATGTGGGTCTTAAGGGTTTCCGCCATCTTAACCGGTTCTGACCTGGCGAACTGATTATTTTCAATCTTTGTGATCAATAACAATGATTCATTCAATTTCGATAAACGGTGAGCGCTCTGTAGAACTCCGGAAATCAAGTCGGTTTGGTTCTCTGATAAATTATCTGATTGAAGCAGCAATTCCGCCTTGGACCTGATAATTGCCAATGGAGTTTGAAGTTCATGTGTAGTATTGGCTGTCAATTCCTTGAGGTTCAGGAAATCCTTTTTTATTCGGCTTATCAGTGTAGTCAGAACCTGGTTAAGGGTGTTGAATTCTATAATCTCCGAATTCTTCAGTGTAATATTGTCAAGTTTTTTTATATCATAGTTTTCAATTTTTTTTAGAGATGTAAAAAAATCCCGCCAGATACTTCTGAAAATTATCCGGTTAATGAAATATATTGATATAATTAAAACAATGGCTAAAACCAATGTTGCCAGTGTAATACTCTCAAGCAGGGTATTCGGCTCAAGCATGGATTTATATATCTCCACCTGGTAGTTTTGCCGGTTAGCTGTCAATGTAAAAACCAGTACCCGGTTAGGGATATATTTCTTCTCAAATGTACTATATATTGTGGTATCCTGAAATTCGGGTATAATTGTTTTATTGGGACTTATTCTTTTTATTATTGTATTATATGAAAAGGAAGCAGGTGGGTTGGCGATGTTTTTATCAAAATTCTGCATGGTGCTGTGCATCATGGAAAGAAGCTCCATATTCACCTGTTTATCGATGATTCTTCGTGTAATCTGAAAGAATACGATGCTTCCGATAAAAAGAATGAAAAGTGAAATTGTCGTAATCAGCAAACTGGTTCGCGTCAAAAGTCTCATTCTGTAATAAATTTATAACCCACACCATACACAGTTTTTATGTAATCAGGGCATCCTTTATCCAATAGTTTTTTTCTTAAATTTTTAATATGAGTGTACACAAAATCAAGAGAACTGTAAATGTCAATATATTCACCGCAAAGATGCTCTGCAATAGATACTTTTGTTAGTACCTTGTTACGGTTAGACAGGAAATATAATAGCAGATCATACTCACTTTTTGTAAGATCTACATTTTCATCTTTAACCGTAACCTGTCGTTTTAGAGTGTCTACAAGCATCTCATCAATTTTGATAACACTTTTGCCCTCAAATCGTATTCTTCTGAGAATGGAGTGAACCCGGGCATTCAATTCTGACAAATGAAATGGTTTTATCAGATAATCATCAGCCCCGACATTCAGCCCTTCTATTTTATCATCCAGCGTATTATTTGCTGAGATAATAATTATTCCCATATTTAAATCCATTGATTTGGCTTCCCTTATCACATCCAATCCGCTGCCATCCGGCAGGCCGATGTCAACAATCAGACAATCATAGTCGAACGACTCCATCAATTGCATTGCCTTATTATAGTTTAATGCCATATCGCATGTAAACTCCTCAAATTTAACCAGGTAGTTTACTATTGAATTTGCCAGTTCTTTCTCGTCCTCAACAATCAGTATTTTCATTCTCAATCAGTATTATAACGAGTTATTTATAAGCCGGTATCATCATTTTCTCTACGTGTGAGTGATGCAATAAGTTTGGACAAAAGTAAGAAATTCTGTAATAACATATTAAAAGCAGGTACTTCTGCCAGGTTATTTGAAATTCTTCTTAAATTCGTTAAAACTATTTCGACGTGTCGGAATATTTCAAGGGAGCGCTCCATTTAAGCCGGCTTCATAAACAAGTACTATTTAATTACTATGGGAAAATCGTGCCCAATGGAAAATGTATAGGGGTATTGTACCTGGCCTTTGTACTTTTTTGATAATTCCGGAACCTGGTCTTCAAGGAAAGCTCTTAACTCAAAGATTGTCACCTTCCCATCCCTGGGTGCACCATCGGCTTTTCCTCTCAATGCCTCCAGGATTACGTAGGTAAACAAGCCATGGCCCAAACTTCCTACTTCTGCAGCAAACTGTTCACTTTCCGCTGCAGCGAGAACATGCACCCCGGAACTCCTTGACATCTGGGCAAGAGCCTTTTCTTCCATTGCCCCTCTTTGTGCCAGCAGGACCGCAGAACCCCCGGATTGACACGCATCAAGAATAATTAGCTGTTTTTGAGCCTGGATATTTTTAAACTTTTCCTGGATATCACCTGAATATATGGATTCTTTGATCAGCTTATCCATTTGGTATAAACTGATACTTTCGGTAGGAATAAAGAAAAATTTATTTTCAACCATGCTTCCATGCCCCGCATAAAAGAATAAGAAAACATCCTCCGGTTTTACGATCTTGGCAAGTTCATCCAATTTTGCCAGGATATTGGTTTTAGTAGCCTGTTTATCATATAATTCATGAATTTCAACTTTCTTAAAAAGCTTTTGCCCATACTCATCGATTATTTTACTAAAGGCTTTTGCATGAGAATATCCCTGGGAACAGGTTTGAACCTTCTTATTTCTTTTCCGGTCTCAATATCCCAGAGAATGGCATGGTTTTCTTTTGAACCGGTAATTATATTACCCTCCGGTGAAAATGTTGCCGAGATAATCCTGTCTTTCAGTATGGAAATTGTTCTGATCTCTTTACTACCGGCAACCTCCCAAATTTTAAGGGAATGATCCGGATCGATGGAAGCCACATATTTCCCGGTTTGGTTAAATGTTAAAAAGGTAATGTCTCCTGAATTTCCCAGGTAAGAACGGATTTCCCTGCCGGTGGACACTTCCCAGAGTTTAATAGTTTTGTCGGCGCTTCCCGTGATAGCGAATTTTCCATCCGGACTATAAGCAACGGCTGTTACAGCATCATAGTGACCTGTTTGAATAACGGTTTCAATGGATTGTTCGGCTGTCTGAGCACCAACATTCCGGATGATTAAATTAAAGAGAATAAAGGAAAAACACAACAATTCGGGTTTTGTAATACCGGGTATTTTCATATTGTGAAAATTATTTTAATGGAAAGTCAGCATATCCCCGTTTGTGTTTTTTATTATTCCATTGACGGCAGCACAAGAATGTCTGTTGCTGCTTTCCCACCGCTCTTGTCAACGGAAACGAGCTTATATTCATGCGCCTTCCTGTCAGCCACATTTTCTTTGAAAACAAATGGCTCTTTGGTTGTTTGCGGTTTATGGATTATCTCGCCAATCTTTTCATTATCACGGAGGATCTCGTAAGTTTTTATTGGTTCGCTTCCTGCATAAGCCGTATGCCAGGAGAGATTTATCACACGCTGCTCATCTTCTAATTGCTGGCTTATGGAAGGATTTTCCGGAGCAGTAAGACCTCCTTCAGGGATCTGGAAATAATTGGTTTTACCTCCTTTCACCATACTCGCCATTTGTTCAACTTCCAGTCGTTCTGTTTCATTAAGCCCGTCAGGTTCAATCCGGGAAGACTGAAAATTTTGATGTAGCTGGCATAATTCAGGGTCTTCGCTGATCTGACCAATACCGATTATGGCGGTATGAATGCCGGGTGTAGTGAGCGAATATTCAATCAGAGGCCTGGATGGCAGAGACCTGCTCCCAACCGTTCTGACTACATGTTCGGGTTTCCATGACCAGTTGGCATCCTTTGTGTACATAGCGCCGTCGGCGAAAACCTTCATGGCAATTATTCCCATGTTTTTTGCGGATGCCACAGAGATTACGTTATGCTGCATGTTGAAATTAAGTCTGTCGTTTGCATTGATGGTCACCAGCATTCCATCAAGCAGGTTGAATTTATCTCTCTGTATCATTTCTATCATTACCGGAGCTGAATAATGACCGGAAAACCCGATATGCCGGATCAGCTTTTCCTCTTTCGGGTTAAGTCCGGTAAGGTTTGTTCCGTCACGGTAATCACGCAAAGCAACGAGAGCCCCAATATGTTCGGCTTTTGGATCCGGATTTTCAAGCCCTTCATACAGAACATCGACCTCCTGAAGTGTATTAAGGTTGTGGATCAATATCATATCAAGATAGGAGCCTTCCGGGTAATTTCCCTCTCCATCACCAAATATCTGGGACAGGGATCTTTTCAGATCATCTACTGTAAGTGACCCTTCTGTGCCATTGGTAACGTGCCTGATACCTTCTTTCTTCACAGCTCCTTTTGCCCACCGTAAGTGAGTCTTCGAAGTAAGCCAGATCGATTTTCTGAGACTTTCTTTATAGCCTGTATTGCCTGAAATCAGGTTAAGCTTGCGGAAAGCTGTTCCGAAATTCAACTGACTGGGACCGTAAACATTGGATGTGTCAAAATAATTTACTCCCAGGTCAAAGGCTTTCAGTATTATGTTTACGGGATCAACATTTTCGGGTGTCCATTGAATGGAAGCTTGTCCGCCAAGACCAAGTGTAGTCACGTCGAAATCTAACTTTCCGAACGATCTTTTCATAGGGCCGGCAATTGCCCCTCCGCTGCAACGGATGTATGGAACAACCGATAAACCTGCAACTGTTATTGCCGATGCTTTTAGAAATCTGCGTCGGGAAATGGGATTGATTTTTGTTTCAGACATCTTAATACTGTTTAGTTTAAAACATGAATGATTAAGTAAATTTATGTATTAAAATGATTCAAAACAATGATGCACCACATTGTCTCAACCACATCTGTCCAACCGCCGTCATCCCTTTGCATATCAATACACTTTTCGGTTAGGTTATGATAAAGAATGGTCTCAGGATTTACACCACTTTCTTTTAAAAGTACCGCTATTCTGCCAATACGGATGAGCTCGATGTATTTATTGAGGAAGTCCTTGACGATTTGGCACAGAGAGCTTACACTACGGTAGATTGTGGTTTCTATATCAGGTAAATCATTACCTGCACCCATGGCATCTGCTACACTGGACACAAAACTGTCCACCATTGAATTTTTCAATGATCTCCTTGTGAGCGATGGCGTATTTCAAATAACCCTGGTTGCCAAGGGTCTCAAACTGGGAAA
>JADFQJ010000019.1 GCA_022561875.1 Bacteroidota bacterium
GCGTAGTTTTTCGTTATGATTTTATCCACCGGATAATTGTACCTGCCGAAGGCATTCCCACCGAAGAATGCAGCGTATAACTCCTGATCAACTAAGGCAGTTTTGGGGCTTTTTTCATGCTTAATAGGCTGGAAAGTCGTGCTCCGACCCGTCAAGAAAGCCGGGCAGGCCCTGTGAAATGCTGCTCCGCAGCAGTGGCTTCGACACTATTTCACGGGGCAGGCTTCAGTTCGTGGTACGACTAAGGGAGGCAGTACCCAGTCGGAATCCAAACTCCCATCCATCTGGCCATCCCTCAGTCGGAGTCCGACTTCCTCTGGCCTTTTCGGGCAAAAAAATTAAAAAAATACCATAATGTGTAATATGTTATACATTTTATATTATATTTGCATATTATATTACACGTTATGAAAAAGAAGATTATATTATTACCTAAACAACAAAGAATTCTTCGGGAGCTTGGCGAAAACATCAAGTTGGCTAGATTAAGAAGAAAATTAAGTGCAGATCAGGTATCAACCCGGGCTAATATTGCCCGAAAAACACTCTGGTCAATTGAAAACGGATCCTCTACAGTAAGTATTGGCGCTTATTTACAAGTACTTTTTATTCTCGGTTTAGATAAAGATCTGGTTAATATTGCTAAGGATGATGAACTTGGAAGAAAATTACAGGATTCTAAATTAATAGTAAAAGAAAGAGCCCCGAAAAAAAAAACGTAAAAGATAAATGACACAAAATACGCACCAAAAAGAAGTACTTGTTTATGCTCATTGGTTGGGTTTAGATACTCCCTTTCTAATGGGAACTTTAAATATTAATATTACCAGAGGAAAAGAGATTTTTTCCTTTGAATACAATGATAAGTGGTTGCAATCCGGAATCGCACAGGATTTAGATCCGGATATGGGACTATATTCAGGTCCTCAGTATTTAAGGGATGAAAAAGCAAATTTCGGATTGTTTATGGATTCATCTCCGGATCGGTGGGGACGGCTATTAATGAGAAGAAGAGAAGCAGCTCTTGCAAGGAAAGAAGGAAGAGAAGTTAATACATTACACGAATCAGACTATCTACTGGGTGTTTTTGATGAGTATAGAATGGGTGCATTAAGGTTTAAAACTGACCCAAATGGTGAATTTCTCAATAATAATAAAAAATTCGCTTCTCCGTCATGGACTTCATTGCGAGATCTGGAGTATGCAAGTTTACAACTTGAAAAAGATGATATTTCTGAAGATCCGGAATATTTTACATGGTTAAGTATGCTTCTTGCTCCCGGTTCTTCATTAGGTGGAGCACGACCAAAAGCAAGTGTTGTAGACCCTAATGGTGAACTTTGGATAGCAAAATTTCCAAGTTTAAATGATCATAAAAACGTTGGCGCATGGGAGATGATTATTAATCGCCTTGCAATAAAAGCCGGTTTAAATGTTGCTTATGCCAGAGCTCAAAAGTTTTATGGTAATCATCACACCTTCATAACAAAACGATTTGATAGAAATACGAAAGGGCATAGAATTCATTTCGCTTCAGCTTTAACTATGTTGGGTTATAAAGATGGGACAGACAATACCGATGGAGTAGGTTATCTGGAGTTAGCAGAATTCCTCATACAGAAAGGTGCCAGAGTAAATGAAGATTTAGAAGAACTTTGGAGAAGAATTGTATTCTATATATGTGTTTCAAATACTGATGATCACCTGCGCAACCATGGCTTTATCTTAACTGATAATGGATGGATTCTTTCTCCTGCATACGATATTAATCCTATCGAAACCGGCTCAGGACTAAGTTTAAATATCACTGAGGATGATAACTCATTGGATTTGAAACTGGCTTTGGAAATAGCTGAATATTTTAGACTTAACAATAAAAGAGCTAATGAAATTATCAAACAAATAAAAGAATCAATACAACACTGGAGAGAAATATCCATCGAATATGGTATTCCGAAAACAGAGCAAGATTTAATGTCAAGAGCGTTTTCCAAAGCTTATTAATATTCAAATATGTCCATTGCCCTAAGCTATTTTGTTTAGGGTCTTTTTGTGCTTTTTGTCCCACCCACCTGCCATCCCTCAGTCGGAGTCCGACTGCTAATGATTTGAATGGGCATAACAAGAAAAATAAGCTGGGATTGAAGGGATTGAGTCCGGAGGATGTAAAAGGTTGGTTTACCAGCTTAAAAGATAAAGGATAAAAGCCTGGTAACTCTTTGCACTCTGCTCTATGATATTTTGTTTGGAGCTTTTTTTACCTTCTATTTGTTTTGGTTGCCATTTACTTGACTCGCATTCGATAAATTCTTATATTAGTTGCTTTTAAACTTTATTTATGAAAAGATATGTAAATAGATCAATTTTCTTTTCCACATTGTTTCTGCTGAGTAGTCTTAGTTCCTGGAGTCAGGACAAGGAATGGATCAGTTTGTTTGATGGGAAAACCTTAAACGGCTGGTCTGTTCACAGTGGTTTTGCGAAGTACAGAGTCGAGAATGGAACAATTGTAGGAACAGCAGTAAAAGAAAGCCCCAACACGTTTTTATGTACGAATCGTGAATTCGGGGATTTTATTCTTGAATTTGAGGTATTGTTGACCGATCCGAAGCTGAATTCGGGAGTGCAGTTCCGCAGTATGATAGCGGATAAGGAACTGATCTTCTGGTTCAGGAACGGGGATGGTATACCACAGCCAAACACGGTTCCCGCCGACCGGGTTTATGGCTACCAGGTGGAGATTGCCACGGAAACAAATGGCAGCTCGGGAGGGGTATACGATGAGGCCCGCAGGGCATTTATGCCATGGAGACCAGAAGCTGGTTCTGAAGCAAGCAAGGCCTTTAAAGACAATCAATGGAATAAATACAGGGTTGAATGTAAGGGAAATTCCATCAAGACAATGGTTAATGGAATAGTATGTGCGGATTTCAGGGATTCATTGAATGACAGGGGGATAATCGGCCTGCAGGTACATGATGTTGGTGATGATCCTACACCGTATGAAGTACGCTGGAGAAATATCCGGATCATGCTGTTGAATAAGGGAACTAATTAAGTGATTATGATAAGAAAAATTTTAATGGTGCAGTACTTTTAGCTGAGAAAGGAAACGCCATCTTTAAAAAGGGCCCGATAATTGCTTAATAAAAAGCTCTTTTAAAAAAAATATTCAAGACAAATACTGTTTATCCAGTTCCTAATTCTTATCATAAACCAAAGTGGCTTTTCTTTCCCCCATTGGCGTTGAAGAAGAAGATTCAATAGAAAGAATTTTACCTCCATCGGTCAGTTTCCAAAGTTCAATACTTTTCATTTCAAAGGTTTCACCGCCTCTGTCAAAAACCATTGTTGAATTAATTGTCAGAGTCTTGCCATCATCAGACCAGGTTGCCGCTGATTTTCTTGTCCCTCTACCAGTATCGTTTTCACTTTCATTACCATCCAGGGTCAGTTTATCTGTCGATTTCATTTCCTGACCGTCCCGGCCTGTTCGAAGCCTTTCAATAGTAAGATCGTTCCCTTCCTGCTTTATGGTCAATTTTGAAGAAGCCCCGCGAAATCTTCCTTCACCCATATTACTCTTTGATTCATTAAATGACCACTCACCTGAAAAATTAACTTTTTCACCTTGTGAGTATAAACCCATTGGGATTAAAAAGAAAGAAACTAAAAAGGCAATTGTCAATACTTGCACAGGATTTCTCAAGAAATTTGGATAGAGACTTTGTTTTTGTTTCATGATATTTATTTTTAATGAGGTTTATAGTATTTAGACCAAAATGACCGGTGATTTATTCCATCGTACTACATTTTTTTCAAACTTCAAGAGACATTTGTTCAGAAAGTCGTTCTGCTAAATTACAAACTAGTCAAAGCTCTTCTGTTTAATGTATTCAGGAAACAGCCGTACCTTCTTTGTTTCACCCTGGTTAAAGACCAGTTTTTCAAAATCCCGGGATTTTTTATTAAAATCGACTGTTTTGCAACTTTCTAAAATTCGTTTCTTCATTTCCTCTCCTGAGCTTATTTTAAACTTTTCAGACAAATAGTCCCAATTCGGAGCTGTTTTACCCATAAGATGGATACAATCATAATAATCCCGTCCCTTTTGTCTCTCCAATACAGCGCCAATTTTCATCGACAATAATATATCTATCGGTGTAACATTGATTTGAGTAAAAATATTGAATTTCTGAATTACAGGTTTATCCGGTTCATAGTTAAAACGATGAGCTTCAGCTTCTATCTTAATTAGGAATCTTTGTTCCCGGTGACCTGATAAATTCTGATTAAAAAGTAGTTCAGGAAATATCAAATTCCGTCTGAATGCTTTTAGTTTCAGGTCTTTTTCTTTATCATCAACCCTTATATCAATACCTTCATTTTGTAATTTTTGAATGATATTATCGGTTAATCCCATAAACACATCTCTGCTAAGATTGAAATGATCAAAGTCCAGATCTTCGCTGAAACGTTCAATGTTATGGATAATTCTAATATTGGCGCCACCAATTAAACTTAATTTCTCACCCCATTGACTATTAAATATAATATCAAGTATCTTATACTGGAAATACTCTTTCAGCATATATCCGTAATAGGGCTGACTGTGAAGTTGTGTTGGAAAATGTTGCCGTATTTCATTAATATCTATCATGGGATTTAGTTTATTGCATAAACTTTTAGCATCTTAAACACCTTGTAATCTAACGATTTACTTTTAAACCGATCTAAATATGTATATAACTTAGGTTTATTCAGACTATTTTCCAGAACAGAATTATCAAACCGGAGATGTTCTATATCTTTCTCTGTTTTATACTGGTGATTGATATAAAAAAAATCGAGAATGGCCTTCTCCATTTCTGCGAACAAGATTTTTCTGGAAAAAAGTCTCATATTGTTTAATCCAATTTGGGAATCATAGTTAAAATCAAACAAAGTATGACCAAATCCAAACAGGGAGCTTTTTACAGTGTTATACGAGAAGTTACCGACAGGAGTATTGAATTGATTCGTTTTTTTAGTTGTTATGGATGTTGTTGTATAAACGGCTTCCGGTATCAGATTATAAAATGACAAAGCTGTATGTAAACTAATATACGAGGGCTGGTATATCAGATTTGCTGCTAACCATGGTATGTTACCATGTATTTGCTGATCAGTGAAACAATACCATTCTCTGCGAATTTTTATAACAAAGCCTTTTTTTTGCCAGTTGATAAGGTTTAGACGCAAAAAATCAGGAAACATTTTCTCAATATCGAAAATTGAGAAAACTTTGAATGAATCCATTTTATTTCGAAATTCTAAAAAATTCATTTTGTTTCCATTAACTATACAAATATATAATTATAATTAATATATTCAAATTTTATTTCTGTTAACTATACTCTTGTATAATTAAATGAAATAAATGCATTCATTAAGATATTGCTTGAATAGCTTGATATTCAGCGTTCAAAAGAAATGAAAGGTCTTACGCAAAAAGCAAATTTAAAAACAAAAAGTCACATTCGGATTTATTAGAATTAATACCATGGTAAAGGTACGCTAAAGCGCACTATTTCAAATGTATACCATCCTCAGAATACCATGCAGAAGCATGATGCTTTTTTTTAGAAGATGCAATTCAAATGCAGCAAAATATAATTTTAAACGTCTTTGTTTAAAGAACCAAAATTTATTAAACTATGAAAACGTCAAAATTAATCTCATTAATCCTTGTAATTGTATTTACAACAAATGCATATGGCCAGATCAGGCTCAGAGTTACCGGTTCGGGAAAAGTTGTATCCGAAGAACGAAAAGCCGGGTACTTTAATGCCGTCGAGGTAAGTTCGGGTATAGATGTTTACCTGAGCCAGGGACAAAAGGAAAGTATTACAGTGGAAGCTGATGATAATCTTCACGAGTATATTATAACCGAAGTGAGGAATAATACACTAAAGGTTTATAGTAAAGCGAATATCCGGAAAGCAGAAGCAAAAAAGGTGCATGTTACCATAAAAGATGTGGAAAAGATATCTGTTTCGAGTGCAGGTGATGTATATGGTGAAACTTTGATTAAGACGGATGAATTGTCACTTTCAGCAAGCAGCGCCGGTGATATTAAGTTAAAAATTGAAGTTACCAGGCTAAAATGCAGGATCAGCAGTTCGGGTGATATAGATCTTGAAGGCATTGCCGATGAACTGGAAGCTGACCTCAGCAGCGCTGGCGACCTGAAAGCTTTTGACCTTAAAACCCGTATAGCTGATGTTTCCACTTCGAGTGCCGGTGATGCAAGAATCACTGTGACAGAAAAACTTCGTGCCCGCGCCAGTAGCGCCGGTGATATTTATTACAAGGGTAATCCACAACAAGTTGACGCACATTCTTCAAGTGCGGGTGGTATTCATAAAAAGTAAAAACGAAGCTGATTCGTGCAGGAAAAAAGAACCGGGAAAATTCTCACGGACTCATATATAAACTGATCATTACACAGTATGTATTACAGGGAAAATAATTAAAATTATTCTCCCTGTTTTTTTATTCTACTTATTACTACGCAACTCATCAGTTGAGATATTTCTTTGTGATTTATGACTTATTATTTGTAATTTCATCAATGATTTTTGAATCAATATTTATTCATAATGAAAAAGTTATTAAAACCTGGTAACAGGATATTCTCATTTATCCTGTTAATTTTTGGATACTTGCTTTTCACTTCACAAATCTACTGTCAAAAACCGAAGCCTCTCACTGAAGGGGAAGAAAGACTGGCGCAATTTGAGTTGTACAGGCAAATGGCTGAATCTTCCCCGTATAAAGATCTGGCATGGCAATTTGTAGGGCCTGTAAATATAAGTGGTCGCTGTACCGATGTGGAGGTTGTTACTCCAAAAGGAGAAAACTATACTGTTTATGTTGCTACTGCCTCCGGTGGGGTGTGGAAAACAGAAAATGAAGGCACTTCATGGGAACCCATTTTTGACAGGGCTGCTTCAGCCTCTATAGGTGATATTGCCCTCGACCCTTCCAACCCTGATATTTTATGGGTAGGCACAGGTGAGGCAAATATTTTTCGCAGTTCCCAGGCAGGTTCGGGTATTTACAGAACCACCGACAAGGGAAAAACCTGGAGCCATATGGGACTTGAAAATTCCCTGACCATATCACGTATTATTATACACCCGCAAAACAGCAATGTGGTTTATGTTGCAGTTTCCGGTAACGAATGGACCTCAAATAAAGAAAGGGGAGTATATAAAACCACCGATGGGGGCAAAACCTGGGAAAAAGCTCTGTACATCAATGAATTAACTGGAGCCAATGATCTTGTAATGCATCCCACAGACCCTGACATCCTGTATGCCACTACCTGGCAACGTCTCAGGAAAAAATGGAATGATCCCCGTAATGAGCCTGATTATGACGGCAGCGGTATCTGGAAAACTACCAACGGAGGTAAAGATTGGAAACAAATAAATGATGGCCTGCCGGCACCCCGTTACAGGGGCAGGACCGGGATCGATATTGCCCGGTCAACCCCGGATGTGTTATATGCTTTTGTTGATAATTATGAAATTATAAGGGAAGGCGAAGATGATGAATCAGACTCATACGGAAGACCAAAAGGAGGCGTGATCAAAGGCGCTGTAATTTACCGGACAGATAATGGTGGTGAAGAATGGACACAGGTAAGTGGACAGACAGATAAAATGAAAAAGTATATGGAAGGTCATTCTGCAACTTATGGTTGGGTATTCGGGCAGATGCGTGTCGATCCGAACGATGAAAATACTATCTACACCATGGGGCTTGCACTGAATGTTTCAACTGACGGTGGCAAAACCTTTAAACGATTGCGAGGCATGCACGGCGATCATCACGCCCTTTGGATTGATCCGGAAAATTCAGATTATCTCGTTAATGCCAATGATGGTGGTATTTGTATTTCTTATGACAAAGGGGCTAACTGGCGATGTTTTATCAAGGAGCTTCCTGTAGTACAATTCTTTAACATTGCAGTTGACACCGAAGAACCTTTTCATGTTTACGGCTCTATCCAGGATCATGGCAGCCGCCGGGGTGTGGTTGACATGAGCCGTGGTCGGGATAATATCCCCGCTGTTGAATTTGAATATGCTCCCGGTGGTGAAGGCAGTAATCATGCTATCGACCCCAGGCATCCTAACCTGGTTTATTCAGCCGGATTCTACGGTACTCTTTACCGTTCAGACCTGAACAAGGAAAGACGGGAACGATCGAAAATGATCATGCCAAAACCATATGATAATGAACCCAAACTTCGTGGGCAATGGCTTGCTCCTTTTATTCTTTCTCCTCATAACCCGGATATGATCTACCATGGCATGCAACACCTTTTCCTCTCTCTCGATCGGGGAAGCACCTGGAAACGGATCAGTCCTGACCTCACTTATAATGATCCCGGTAAGTCAGGCGATATTTCGTACCAGACCATCTTTACCATCTCTGAATCTCCTTTGAAATTCGGATTGATCTATGCAGGTACAGATGACGGACGTATTCACATTACAAAAAACGGAGGTAAGAACTGGAAAGAGATCACATCAGGGCTGGTGAAAAACAAATGGATATCCAGGGTTGTGGCGTCAAAGTATAAAATGAGCCGGGTTTACCTTACGCAGAACGGTAAACGGGATGATGATTTTGCTCCTTATGTGTGGAAATCAGAAGACTTCGGGAATTCATGGACCAGCATTGCTGCAAACATATCCATCGGACCGGTGAATGTGATCCGTGAAGATCCGTTAAATGAAAAAATTCTATATGTGGGTACCGATACAGGAGTCTATACATCTACTGACAGGGGTAAAAGCTGGAGTGTTCTTGGCGATCTTCCCACTGTTTATGTTCACGATCTGGTAATCCATTCAAGAGATAACATCCTTATTATTGCCACTCACGGCAGGGGCATCTGGGCTTTAGATGTTGCACCGGTCAACAGTCAGGAAGAAAAAAGAGATTAGTAATCATCATATAGCACTTTAAACTTTAGGTACTTCCTCATTCTATATTCATAATTCATTCATTCTATAGAAAAAGTAACAGAAAATTAATCAGGGATTTGCCAATAAACCGAAATAGACTTATATTTATTTTTTCTTAAAAACTTTAAATTTTATATTATGAATAAATTTCTGATTTTATTTGCAATATCATTGTTTTTTCAATTTTCACTCAAGGGACAGCCAAAAGTTCCTGTAGAAGAATGGACCGGAAAAACTATTTTATTTATCGGTGCACATCCTGATGATGATGCCAGTTCGTTTGGCACTTTAGCAATGTTGCAGGACCACGGCAACCAGATACATATTATACTATTAACATCAGGCAATGTAGGCACACAGGACCCTCAAATTTCAATGACCGATCTGGCAAGGATCCGAAAAAAAGAGGAGATCGATGCCCTGGCAGAACTTGGTATTCCTGCGGAACATTATATTAAT
Source organism: Bacteroidota bacterium (assembly GCA_022561875.1). Taxonomy (GTDB): domain Bacteria; phylum Bacteroidota; class Bacteroidia; order Bacteroidales; family VadinHA17; genus JADFUQ01. The sequence continues at coordinate 9,483 of JADFQJ010000019.1, forward strand.
TTGGGTTACAATGACGGCATGCTGGAACTGCAGAATAAGAAAGAGATAATGACAAGATTAGTACGGCAAATCAGGAAATTTAAGCCGGATGTATTAATTGCTTATGATCCGGGAAAGGGGAAAATGCGGTGGCATAAAGCTGATCACAGAACTGCCAGCTGGCTTGCTGCCGATGCATGCCGGGCAGCAATGTGGCCTTTGCTTTACGAGGGACAAATAATTCATGAGAACCTTGAAGCTCATGAAGTGCGTGAATACCTGCTGTTTGATGGTTTCCCGGAAGACCAGAATACTGAAGTTGATATAACAAAATACCTCGAAGTAAAGATCAATGCTTTTCTGAAATATGTTAGTCAGTTTACCTCAGGCTGGTCGAAATATGAAGGCCCTGAAATGTCTGCCGAAGAAGAAAAGCAATTCAGGGAAAGAATAAAAAAGAGAACTGTTTATAAAAATGATAAAGTCATAGAACAGTTCAGATATTATTCAGGTTCACCTGATGGGATTGGAAGATAGGAAACCGGATTTATATCAGGTTATTGATAAAATAACTCGAAAAACATTTTGTCGGAAGAAAATAAAGGATTAAACTGAATTCATAAAATTTACCCTGAATGAATTTAATTATAAGAGCATTTAAAATGATCCGCTCAGGCATCTCAACGGATCACTATTATAATGTTATGAACCACGCTCTTAAGAGGTTAGCTGATGAATATACTATGTTACACTATCCTTTTCACATAAATGAGACAGACACTTTTTTACAGGCGCAAAAAAATCTCACAGATCACTGTCTCTCCAGGATCGACTCCCTGAATAATAAAAACATTCTGGAAATTGGTTGCGGAAACGGGGTACAGACAATGTACATACTTAACAAATACAAACCGGAAAGTATAACAGGTATTGACCTGAACGAGGAGAATATCAGGATCGCCAACAAGGAGAAATCACGCAAGGAGATAAAAAATGTCCATTTTCTGGTTGATGATGCACAACAATTAACAAATTTCAAAGAGAACTCAATTGATGTAATAATCAATATTGAGAGCGCTTTTCATTACCCTGATAAACCTTTGTTTTTAAAACAGCTTTTTCGTGTGCTTAAGCCCGGAGGACATTTCCTCATTGCAGATATACTAACTATTCGCAGGAAAAAAAGAGGGCTGGGAAAAAGATGGAAAAAGAAGATGGTCCTTCACCACTGGGATCAGCAGAAGTATGAAGATGAACTGGCTGCTGCTAACCTGACTGTAATCCGTAACGAGGACATCACTAACAGGGTAATCGAGGGATTCGGGAATTATAAGAGATGGTTAAAACAAATGAAAAAAGGAAACTTTCTTGAGGATCAATTCTACAAGCTCTTTTATATCATCAATGCGAAACTGAACATTTTCCTGCTACGTACAAAACGTCAGTATTACATCTTTTCCGGGACCAAATAAACCCTCTGCTTATGAGTTTCGCAACCAAAATTTTTCAGTGGCTTTTAACGTAAATCATAATCACCTTTTTGTTCCTGCTAAAACAGCTTTTGATATTTTTTTTCAATTATCATTCAGGATTTCTTTATTTTGTCTGAAAATAGCGCCTTATGAAAAAAAAGCCTGTTATTGCAGTGTTTGGAGGAGGGAGCTGGGCCACAGCTATTGTTAAGGTATTGCAGGAAAGCCTGGATCAAATCAACTGGTTCATAAGAAGAAAAGAAAATATTGAGTTCATTCAGAAACACAACCATAATCCATATTATCTTCGGTTTGTTGAGCTTGATCCGGGAAAGCTGAATATTTCTGATGATATTAACTCTATCGTTAAAAAATCCGATATTCTGATATTTGTCATACCTGCAGCTTTTCTGAAGGGAACTCTCGAAAAGCTTAATGAGGATATCTCAGGGAAAACAGTTGTTTCAGCTATTAAGGGGATCATTCCCGGGGATAATCTTGTGATCGCTGATTTTTTCAATAAAAAATACAACACACCCCTCGAATCGATTGTAGTATTATCAGGGCCAAGTCATGCTGAGGAAGTTGCCATGGAAAGACTATCGTATCTTACCTTTGCCTCGGTTGACGTTAAACTGGCCAGAAGCATTGCAAACCTCCTTGATATTCACTATATTAAAACAATTATTTCAGATGATATTTATGGTATTGAATATGCAGCCGTGCTAAAGAATATTTTTGCAATTGCTGTGGGTATATGCCACGGACTGGATTATGGGGACAATTTTCAGGCTGTACTGGTGTCGAATGCAATCCAGGAGATAAAACGCTTTGTGGATACCGTTCGTCCAACCACCCGCGACATTAAAAATTCGGTGTATCTTGGCGATCTTATTGTGACAGCTTACTCTCAATTCAGTCGCAATCGTACATTTGGCACTATGATCGGGAAAGGCTATTCGGTAAAATCAGCCGTTATTGAAATGAACATGGTGGCTGAAGGATATTATGCAACAGAATGCATACACCAGATAAATGAAAAGTACCTGATAAATATGCCTATTACCGATGCTGTTTACAACATCCTTTATGAAAAGATCAGTCCGGCTATTGAGATAAAACTCTTAACTGAAAACCTTGGCTGAAAAGTAATAAACAGTTTTGCAGTTTTGCAGTGATGCAGTTGGAAGTGAGAAATGAGGAAATGAGAAGGGGTATACTTATTTTGCTAAGGGTATGCACAAATTTTAACCGAAAAACGGAACATGAATTCTTCACGATTTTTCAATTTTAGACATTTTATACACTTCTTTATTTAGTCATTAATAATAATATAACTTTACAACAATGGAACCAGTAAAACTGAATTTTGACCAGGCCCTTGATTTTATAAAAGAAGGTGAATTTAACAAACAGCAGGATCTCGCCAGGGAAAAACTAAAATTATTGCATGAAAAAACAGGACCGGGTAACAATTTTCTTGGTTGGTTAAACCTCCCCTCATCCATTAATGATAAACAGATACAGGAAATAGTTTCTGCTGCAAATGAGCTACGTAATAAAGCTGATGTTATTGTTATTATCGGTATCGGCGGTTCATACCTGGGTGCGAAAGCTGTTATTGAAGCTCTGGATCATAACTTTGGTCAGTTACTACAAACCGGAAAAGATCCGCTTATCCTGTTTGCCGGACAAAATCTTAGTCAGGATTATCTTGCCGATTTGCTTGAAGTAATTGATGATAAGAACTACGGAATTGTTGTAATTTCCAAATCGGGAACAACCACCGAGCCGGCTCTGGCGTTCAGGATCCTGAAAAATCATCTTGAATCGAAAGTTGGGAGAAAAAAAACAGGGGAAAGGATCATTGCCATAACCGACAGAGAAAAAGGGGCATTAAAGCAACTGGCAAATGAGGAAGGATATAAAACATTTGTAATCCCTGACGATATCGGGGGCAGGTATTCGGTCCTTACACCTGTCGGACTCCTCCCTGCCGCACTGGCCGGTATCCGGATAGACAAACTGGTTGAAGGAGCCGGAGATATGGAAAAAATCACCGGTAAGGAAATATCTCAAGGAAATAATCCGGCAGTTCAATATGCTATCATCCGGAACCTGTTATATCAACAGGGCAGGAAAATTGAGATACTGGTGAATTACACTCCCAGGCTCCATTTTTTTGCTGAATGGTGGAAACAATTGTTTGGCGAAAGCGAAGGAAAAGAAGCCAAAGGTATCTATCCTGCAAGTGTTGACTTCACCACTGATCTGCACTCACTCGGGCAGTATATTCAGGAAGGGGAAAGGATGTTGTTTGAAACTGTGATCTCTGTGACCAACCCTGTAAAACAATTGTATATCCCTTATGATGAAACCAACCTGGATAAGTTGAATTACCTGGCCGGAAAATCGCTGGATGAAGTAAATAAAATGGCTGAACTTGGGACTATGCTTGCTCATGTTAATGGCGGGGTCCCCAACATACACCTGGAAATACCATTTCTTAATGAATTTTATCTTGGGCAGCTTATCTACTTTTTTGAAAAGGCCTGTGCAATATCCGGGTATCTCCTGGGGGTAAATCCTTTTAATCAGCCCGGTGTGGAAGCTTACAAAAAAAACATGTTTGCCCTTCTGGGTAAACCCGGATTTGAAGAAGAATCGGAGAGAATCAGGAACAAATTGAAGACTTGATTTTTTATCCTTGTTTTACTGATAATATTTTCGAACCCGCCTTTCACTTGCCGTTTTTAAATTATTTTTCACTTTTTCTGCAGATTATGTTTTTTCACAAACTCATCAATTACCTCTTCAAGATTTGGGTTTCCGATTTCCTGCAGGTAATAATATACCCTGGTATTAGGTTTCTTAATATTAATGATCCTGTTCAGATTTATTGGGGTTCCGATAACTACTGAATCACAATCAGTACCGTTGATCGTCTCTTCAAGGTCTTTCAATTGTTGTTTACCATATCCCATTGCAGGCAATAAAGCTCCAATGTTGGGATATATTTTGAAAGTCTCTGAAAGTTTTCCGACAGTAAACGGACGAGGATCAATTATCTCGCCGGCTCCAAATTTCCGGGCTGCTACAGTACCGGCGCCAATTTTCATTTCACCGTGTGTAAGAGTTGGACCGTCCTCAACAACAAGTACTTTTTTCCCTTTGATAACTGAAGGATCATCAACTATAATTGGCGAAGCTGCGTCTATAACTGTTGCATTGGGAGCTACTTTTTCAATGCTCTCCCTGACAGTTTGAATATCTTCAGGTGCAGCGCTGTCAATTTTGTTAATAACAACCACATCGGCCAGACGCAACGTAATCTCTCCCGGGTAGTATTTCAACTCATGACCGGGACGATGCGGGTCGGTTACTGTGATAGAAAGATCTGATTTATAAAATGGGAAATCATTATTACCTCCGTCCCACAGAATGACATCACATCCTTTCTGATCAATCTCAGCTTTACGCAGAATTGCTTCATAATCCACACCTGAATAGATCACGTTCCCCCTGATAACATGCGGCTCATACTCTTCCATCTCTTCGATAGTACAATTATGCTTCGCCAGGTCTTCTATATCAGCGAACCTCTGGACTTTTTGTGCAACAAGATCACCATATGGCATAGGGTGCCTTATTGCAACAACTTTTAATCCTTTTTCCATCAGAAGTTCTATCACTCTCCTTGATGTCTGGCTCTTACCACATCCTGTACGTACTGCACATACGGAAATTACCGGCTTTTTACTTTTGACCATAGTATCTGCAGGTCCGAGCAAGACAAAGTTTGCCCCTGCAGCATTAACAATTGCACTTACCGACATTACTTTTTGGTAAGTGATATCACTATATGAAAACACACAATAATCTACTTCAAGGTCAACGATAAGTTTTGTCAATTCCTCTTCACCGTAAATAGGAATACCATCCGGGTAGAGGTCTCCGGCTAATTCAGCAGGATATTTCCTGCCCTCAATATCAGGTATCTGTGCAGCTGTAAAAGCAACAACATTATTATCTTTCTTGCCGCGGAAGTATGTATTGAAATTATGAAAATCCCTTCCGGCAGCACCAATAATTAAAACATTTTTCTTAGCCATCGTTCCTCCGTTTTTAGTATTTTTGTAATCAATGGTATGAACCCCAAAGCAATTCCGATACTCATCGGGGTGGAAATACAATTCAGCAGTAGAGCTATGGGGAAGTATATCACAGCCTACTTGTCCGCCGATTTCGTTAGACGTAGCCCACTATGCCGGCCTAAGTCCGAAACATTCGCACAGGCGGATTAAAAATTTTTCTTCTGAAAAACCAACACAAATGTAATCTTTTGCACTTATAAAAATCAGATTGAGGCATATGTTAAAAATCATGAATTATTTTTCCTCAAAAATGGAGCAACCTTTTCGTTATTTTACTCGTCAATAGTAATAGGAGTATGAATTTTTTAGCACACATATACCTTTCAGGAAATTCCGATGAAATCAGTATCGGTAATTTTATTGGTGATTATGTCAAAGGGAGAGACTATAACCACTATCCTGACCTGATCAGGAAGGGTATTCTCCTCCACCGGAGCATTGATGATTTCACCGACCACCATCCTGTTGTTCGCCGGAGCAAATCCTTTTTATACGAAAAGTACCGCAGATACTCCGGTGTTATTGTAGATGTTTTTTATGATCATTTTTTAACAGTTGAATGGGATAACTTCTCACAACAACCACTTTTAGATTATGTCTCTCATTTTTACAAGAATTTGCTTGTTCATCGTGTTTTTTTACCCCAGGCGATAAAAAATTTCCTGCCATCATGTATGGTTGAAAGCTGGATTGAAACATACGGAACTCTTGATGGAATAAAAAAAGTTTTTAGGAAAATGAGCAGAAGAACATCCCTCCCAAAAAACTCATGGCAATCTGTCAGGGAATTGAAAAGGAATTATTCAGCTTTCCGGGAGGATTTTGTGGAATTCTTTCCTCTTCTGATAAACTTCGTGGACGAAGAACATAACATTAATATTGAATATCCACAAGCAATTCATTTCAAAGAATCAGGCTAAATAAAATATTCCTGCCTGCTGATATCCAGCCGCAGAAATACAAACAACAAAATAGTAAATGCCCAGAGGGAAGAACCTCCGTAACTCATAAAGGGTAATGGTATTCCGATAACGGGTAATAATCCAATTGTCATTCCAATGTTAATTACAATATGAAACAGAAAAATCACGAAAACCGAATACCCAAAAACCCTGCCGAATTCGGATCTTTGTCTTTCAGCCAGGAAAAGTATCCTGAAAAGAAAAACAGTATACAATATTATTATTAAGCTTGTTCCAAGGAAACCCCATTCTTCACCGACAGTACAAAAAATAAAGTCGGTACTTTGTTCAGGAACAAACTCGAATTTGGTTTGAGTCCCTTGCAGAAAACCTTTACCGTACAGACCACCTGAACCTATAGCAATTATTGACTGGTTGACATTATAACCACTGCCATAAGGATCAGACTCAATATTCAGTAGTATATTTATTCTTTTCTGCTGATGTGGTTTTAAAATATTATTAAATGTATAATCAACTGTAAATGTAAAAATAATGCTCCCAAACATCAACAGGTACATCAAAACGGCTTTTTGTATCCTGTGGAAATAAACAAAGTAGATGTAAATGAAACCAGAAATGATTAAAGAGAATATCAGGATAAAGTAAACAGACAATTCTAAACCGGTAAATTCTTTAAGTCCGAAAAGAGATCCTGCCAGACCAATATATATTAATGCTGCTATCAGGAATCTCTTTATATTCCTGTCAAGAATCCAGAAAACCAGGTATCCAACTACCAACAGTGCAATAATTATGGTCATTTTATCCATAATCAATGTAAGTATAAATAAGACAACCATCAAAATACCAATTATCAGTATGCCACCTGATAATCCTTCACGATACAGTACCAGGATAAAGGCAAAATATACAAGTGTTGAACCTGTATCGGGTTGAATAAGAATCAGAAGTGCTGGAACAAAAATGATTAGCCCCGTATTGAACAGATTTTTTAAATTCCGGATATTAAAACCCCTTGAACTCAGATACCTGGCCAGGGCCAGTGCTGTACCTGCCTTGGCAAACTCAGCAGGTTGTAACCTGAAGGCACCAAGCTCGAACCATGATTTTGCACCATGTATATCTTTCCCGAATAACAGGACGGTAATCAGCAAAAGTATTACAACAGCATAAAGAAAATATGCAAATAATGAATAGAAGCGGCTGTCAGTCACAATAACCAGCAGGGCAATTATCAGTGCACCAAAAATAAGAACCAGTTGTTTCCCATATCTTTGCGACAGATCAAAAATTTTATGATGCTCTTCATTGTAAACAGCCGAGTAAATATTGACCCACCCCAGAAATACAATGAGCAGGTAAAGCATTACCGTGACCCAGTCAATTTTAGTCCATATGTTAATCCTTCTTATCAATGTGTATCAAATCTGTTTCAAGAATAAAATTTTCAAGCCATTGACGGGAAATTTCCCGGTTCAGATATTTTTCAATCATTAAGCTGGCAATAGGAGCTGCATAAGTCGATCCGAATCCGCCATTTTCAACGTGAACCGATAGTGCGATTTTCGGATTATCCCTTGGAGCAAATGCAACAAAGATTGAATGATCCTCCCCATGTGGATTTTCAGCGGTTCCTGTTTTCCCGCATACTGTTATATCCTTTATCCTTGCAATGCGTGCAGTACTGCCACTACCCGGAGGGCCATTAACTGCCTTATCCATACCATCAATGATAATCGGGAAATAAACAGAATCGATAGTTGTTTGATGCTTTACGGAAAACCGTTCATCAATACCTTTTTCCCCTTCTATTTCCTTAACAATGTGAGGAGTAAAATAATAACCATGGTTAGCTATTGCAGCTGTCATATTAGCCATTTGCAGTGGTGTTATACCCAATTCTCCCTGACCTATTGCAAGTGACAGTACTGTCAGGGAACTCCATCCTGTTATCCCGTAATACCGGTCGTAATAAGAGTCCATTGGCACAAAACCTTTCAGCTCATAACTAAAATCGCTTTCAAGTTTATGTCCGAATCCAAAAGATAAAACATGATCTTTCCAGGCATTATACCCTTGCCTGACAGAAGAATAAACGGGATTATCAAGTATCCACCTGAAAACATTGCAGAAATAAGCATTGCATGAATTTTGCACAGCCTCAGGCAAATTCAGCGGAGTATCATGATTATGACATCCCACATGGATACTCCTCGAATAATAACCTCCATAGCAGTAAAATTCCGTTTGTTTGTAGATTACCTTTTCCTGCAAACCGATCAATCCGTTTATCAGTTTAAAAGTTGAACCAGGAGGATATGTTGCCATAAGCGGGCGGTTAAAAAATGGTTCAAGGGTGTCGCTGCTTAGTTTTTCAAAAACTTTTGAACGACCGCGACCTAATAAGCTTGAGGGATCGTAAGTTGGGGATGAAACTAGAGCCAGAATTTCTCCTGTTGAGGGTTCTATAGCTACAATACTACCAATTTTATTCACCATCAGTTTTTCGCCATATTCCTGAAGATCAGCATCAATAGTTGAAATAATATTTGTCCCGACAATTGCAGGTTTGTCATTTTTCCCGTTCTGGAATGAACCTTTTATCCTGTTATGAACGTCCACCAGATATACGTTAACGCCTTTTTCACCTCTTAATACTTTCTCATATGATTTTTCAATACCGCTTATACCAGTATAATCGCCCATTTTATAAAAGGGATTATCCTTAATAGTACGTTCATCTACCTCACCAACGTATCCTAACGCATGTCCGGCAATATGTTTACTGTATTTTCTTATAGGACGTGGTTGTACGAAAAACCCCGGAAACTGATACAATTTCTCCTGCAGTACCGCATAGGTTTCTGAGGAAACCTGCTTAAGAAAAGGAGATGATGTATAATAAGAATATTCCTTTGCATTTTGTATCCACCTGCGAACATCATTATGTGTAATTTCAAGAATTTCACAAAAAGCCGACGTGTCAAATTCTTTAACTTGAATTGGCAAAACCATCAGGTCATAAACAGCTTCGTTGTAAACTAAAAGTTTACCTGTACGGTCGTAAATCAAACCACGGGCCGGATACTGTGTGATATACCTTAGAACATTATTGCTGGCTGTTGACTGGTACGATTTGTCCAATACCTGAAGACTGAACAGTTTGCCAATATAAACAACGGCAATCAGTAGCAGGAAAGCCCCAAAAACATATTTCCGGTTTTCATAAGTATTCTTCACAGCGAAAGATCAATAAATTGTTATATCTGTTTACGGTATACGAAGTACTGGCTTAAAATAATCAGAAAAACTGAGAAAATGGCACTTAGAATAATCCTAAGCATGGTATGAAAAAAATATGTCGTTCTGAAAACTTCAACATAAAACAAAAATATATGATGAAGAAACACCAGCACAAGGGAATATTTGAGAAACCAGGAAAACCCGTAATAAAAAAGCCTGGGATAGGTTCCCGGTTCATAATCATCATGGGGCACAAGCAGTTTTAAAACATACGGCCGTAAAAATGCCATGAACACTGTGGCTGATGTATGCATTCCCGGTGTATTGGCAAAAAGGTCTATTGACAGACCAATGGCGAATCCTGAGATAAGTAAAAGCCACCGGGGTGTTTCAAAAGGAAGCAGCAGAATAAAAAGTACATACATATAAGGGTTAACATAGCCGCTTATCTGGATGTTGTTCAATATCAACACCTGGAAAAGCACCAGGACAAACATGCGTAACATGTTCCTTAATACAGGGTTATTCATTTATCACCTCCTCCAGCTCTGTTTGTTCCTCTCTCCGTAAATTGCTTATCACCTTAACATAAACCAGGCTCTTAAAATCAATTGACAGATCAACGTCAATCTCATAAAAATTTCCCCCTTTAACTTCAGAATTACGTACTGTTCCTATGATAATTCCTTCAGGTAAAATCGCAGAATAACCACTGGTAACTACAGTATCTCCCACAGTAACATCAATATGATATGGGATCTCGTTTAATTTAACACTTCTGTAATCCTTCCCATCCCAGTGAAGTGATCCGAAATAATTATTCTTTGCAAGTTTGGCACTGACTCTGAAATCAGAATTCAGCAGTGATATCACTGTTGAAAACCGTTTTGAGACACTCACTACTATTCCGATCACTCCACCGTTTGAGACAACACCCATTTCAGGGATGATTCCAGCATCACTACCCTTATCCAGAGTTAAGAAATTGTGCTGCTTATTAACTGTTTGATTGATCACCTTTGCAGATGTATAGAAATAATGCTGGTGATATATCGTGTCATGTTCACTAAAAAAGAATAGTTCATCAGCCCGGTAAGTTCGCTGAAGGATATTTTTCAGTTTGGTGTTTTCTTCAGCCAGTTTATCATTGATCTTTTTTAGGGCAAGATACCGGGTAATATTATTAACCTTCTTATAGACCCTGCCTGTAATACTATGGGTAAAACTAATAAACCGCGCTTTTTGAAAATCATTATGATTTAGCAGCAATGAAATGGAAATCGCTTCAAGAACTATAAAAAGGATTTGGAAATGATATGCTATAATGAACCTGAATAAGTTCCTCATTCGCCGCCTTGTTTAAATAATTCTGCTTATCTCATCAGGAATGAAAATTTATCTACATTCTTCAGAGCAATACCCGTACCCCTGGCAACTGCATGCATTGGGTTCTCAGCCATCTGGAAAGGAATACCTATTTTATCATATAATCGTTTGGTAAACCCCCTGAGCAGGGCTCCTCCTCCGGCAACATAAATACCTTTATCCACTATATCCGCATATAGTTCCGGTGGCGTTTGCTCAAGAACACCCAGAATGGCTGTTTCAATCTTTGAAATTGATTTATCAAGACAGTGAGAGATCTCCTGGTATGAAACCGGTATCTCGATCGGCATAGCTGTCATTAAATTAGGACCATGGACAACAAAATCAGCAGGTGGTTCCTCAATATCAGGAAGAGCTGATCCCACATTTATTTTAATTCTTTCAGCCATTCTTTCACCAATTTTTATATTGTGCTGGTGCCTCATATATGATTGAACATCATTGGTAAAGACATCACCGGCAATCCTTATTGATTTGTTGCATACTATACCACCCAAAGCGATCACAGCAATTTCCGTGGTACCACCCCCCACATCAATCACCATACTTCCAAAAGGTGCTTCTACATCGATACCTATTCCTATTGCCGCAGCCATGGGTTCGTATATCATGTACACATCCCTGCCACCGGCATGTTCCGAAGAGTCTCTGACAGCACGTACCTCCACTTCAGTGCTTCCTGAAGGGATACATACAACCATCTTTAAAGATGGGGTAAAAAACCGGGGCTTTTGATTAATCATCTTGATCATTCCCCTGATCATTTGCTCAGCCGCGTTAAAGTCAGCTATAACACCATCTCTCAAAGGGCGAATGGTTTTGATATTGTCATGAGTTTTTCCATGCATCTGTTGCGCTTTTTCACCTATGGCAATCATCCTGCCGGTATTCTTATCAATAGCCACAATAGAGGGTTCATCTACAACAATCTTATCGTTATGAATTATGATGGTATTAGCGGTCCCCAGATCAATAGCAATTTCCTGCGTAAAAAACGAAAATATTCCCATGGGTTGTAATATGTTAAAAGTTAAAAGTTAAAAGTTATCTCACCCTACGCTATTCGCATTTTCCTTTACATCAAATTGTTACGAGTTGCGAGTTACGGGTAAACAGCATGTTTCTTTACTCTATCCTCTTCTCCTCTTCCCAATCTTCCATCATTCCACTATTCCATTCCTCCGCTCTTCCTAATGTTTAAAATGCCGGATACCGGTAAATACCATTGACATATTGTGCCGGTCACAAAATTCAATAGAATCTTTATCCCGGATTGACCCACCTGGTTGAATAACAGCGGTTATTCCTGAATCATGGGCTATTTCAACCGAATCGGCAAAGGGGAAAAATGCATCTGATGCCATAACCGCACCATTAAGATCAAACTTGAAATTCCCGGCTTTCGCAATAGCCTGATTCAATGCATCAACTCTGGATGTTTGTCCAACACCACTTGCAATCAGTTGTTTACCTTTAACCAAAACTATACAATTTGATTTAGAATGTTTCACGATCTTATTGGCAAATACCAGATCGGTTGTTTCCGAAGCAGATGGTCTCTTTATTGTTACAGTTTCCATATCCGTTTCATCTTCCACTTTCATATCCTTGTCCTGGAATATAACACCATTCAATAATGAGCGAAATAAATGCCCACCGGAACCGGATGATTTCTGTAACAGTATGATCCTTTTCTTTTTCTGCTTCAATACCTCAAGCGCATCATCTGAAAATTCAGGGGCAATGATCACTTCAAAAAATATTTTGTTTATCTCTTCAGCCGTTTCTTTATCCACCTTCACGTTTGTTACCAGGATACCACCAAAAGCAGATACCGGATCGCCTGCAAGTGCATCCTTCCATGATTGAAGAAGACTGTTTCCTGACGCAATCCCACAGGCATTATTATGTTTTAAGATTGCAAAAGCAGGGTCGGAATATTCTGACATCAGGTTCACGGCAGCATCAATATCCAGAAGATTATTGTATGAGATTTCTTTTCCATGAAGCTTATCGAACAGCTTATCAAAATCACCATAGAATACCCCTCTTTGATGTGGGTTCTCTCCATACCTCAGAGTATAACCTTTCCGCACACTTTCCTTAAAGCTCATTACCTGGTTTTCAGCATTGAAATATTTAAAAATGGCAGTATCATAATGTGAGGAAATATCGAAAGCTTCTGTTGCAAACTTTCTCCTCTCTTCAAGAGTGGTTTTTCCTTTGTTTTTTTGAAGAAGCTGTTTAAACTCATCGTATTGGTCATTATTCGAAATAATAACCACATCCCTGTAATTTTTGGCAGCTGCACGAATGAGTGATATCCCACCAATATCTATTTTCTCAATAACAGATTGCTCGTCAGCTCCGGAAGCAACAGTTTCTTCAAAAGGATACAGATCAATAATAACAAGGTCAATTTCAGGGATCTGATATTCCTGCAATTGTTTCTTATCATCTCCCTGTTCACGCCTTGCAAGAATACCGCCAAACACTTTTGGATGCAGGGTTTTCACACGCCCGCCTAAAATAGACGGATAAGCAGTGAGATCTTCCACTGAAAAAACTTCTGCGCCAAGATCCTTAATATAGTTTTCCGTTCCCCCTGTAGAATAGATTTTTATATCCAGGTCTTTCAGAATATGAATAATACTGTCCAGGTTCTCTTTATGAAAAACAGAAATTAAAGCTGAATTAATCTTTTTTAATTCATTCATTAACAATATTTATTATTGTTCGGGCAAAGTTATGAAACAATTAAAGATCTGTTTAGAAAAAACCGTTTAAAAATAGTTAAATTTGCTGATGAATTAGAATTATTGTTGTAATAATTTCTGTAGGGAATAGGGAAGAATGACTCGCCTTAACTCGTAACCACAGTGAAATATGCTCCTTCCCTGGTGAAATATTTTCGTACCTCAAATTTAACCCCGGCACGGTCATTCTTCCTTACGGGGCAGGCAGGGCAGGCGTCGCATTTCACCCCGATGAAATAAAAAGAATTTCATGGGGTAAACGTGGCAAGCCCGTAACACGAAACTCGTAACACTTTAGACATTTACTCATTTATTCATTTATCTTTGTAACGCCCCGGTAAAAATAAAAATGGAATGAAACGTTTCATATTAATTCGATTAATTAAAGAAAGTTTTCTGTTTGCTTATCAGGAAGTTATTATTAATAAGCTAAGAACATTCCTGTCATTGCTTGGAATAACCGTAGGGATTTTCGCGATCATCTCTGTTTTTACGATTATCGACTGGATGGAACGATCGATAAAAGAAAGTATAGCTTCGATGGGCGATAATTCGGTTTATGTAATGAAATGGCCATGGTCATTTTCCCAAGACCTTGAGTGGTGGAACATTCTAAAATGGCCCGTACCAACTATTGAAGAATATGAGGAGATAAAACAAAAAGCAATAACTGCCGAATCAGTTGCATTCCTTATACAAACAAGTGTTACAGTAGAATACAGGAACAACTCTGCTGAAAATATTGATTTACTTTCTGCTACACATGATTTTGATATTGTAAGAAACTTCGATATTGAAAAAGGCAGGTATTTTTCAATTAACGAATCCAATAATGGAAGGAACAGTGCAGTGATCGGGGCTGAGCTTGCCGACAGGCTTTTCGAAAGTTCCAATCCTGTTGGAAGAGAGATAACCCTCAGGGGAAGAAAACTTTTGGTTATCGGAGTGTTTAAGAAAGAGGGAATGGGAGGTTTTAGTGATGAAGGTTTAGACCGGGTAGTCCTGGTACCGATTAATTTTACCAGGAATATTGTTAATATCAGAAGTGAGAGTCTTAACCCTATGATTATTGTTAAAGCAAAACCAAATATTTCTCTTCCGCAATTGAAAGATGATCTGAGAATGATCCTGCGGGCAAGCAGAAGAATAAGGCCACAGGATGAAGACAATTTTTCTCTTAACCAGGTAAGTTTGTTACAACAAGGATTTCAATCGGTTTTTTCAGCTATAAATCTGGGTGGATGGATAATAGGTGGATTTTCTATCCTTGTGGGCGGTTTCGGGATTGCAAATATTATGTTTGTATCAGTAAAAGAACGCACCAATATGATTGGTATTCAAAAATCACTTGGCGCCAAGAACAATTTCATCTTACAGGAATTTCTCTACGAATCCATTATGCTTTCCATTGCAGGAGGGATTCTGGGCTTAGCGCTTGTTTTTTTTGTTACTCTTATTATCAACTGGAAAATGGATGTGACAATCACCCTGACGACCGGAAATATTATGACTGGAATTGTGATCTCATCTGTTATAGGGATTATATCGGGTTATGCACCGGCATATTCTGCATCACGACTCGACCCGGTGGAAGCTATGGGAACCACTTTTTAATTTTTTTAGTGCTATTTTTTATCCTGTCTCTTACCTTCCTCAGCCTTAGCCTCAACTTTATTAAAACATCCCGTACATTAATCTTCCTATCATCAGATACAGAAACAGCCCGATGATATCATTCAGGGTAGTGATAAAAGGACCTGTAGCAAGTGCCGGATCAATTTTCACTCTGTGGAGCATCAGAGGTATCAGTGTACCAAATACAGCTGCGAACAGAATAACAGCCATCAGTGCAAGACTCACTGTTAAGGTTAGTGCATATGAATCGGTAAAGAAATAATTGTAAACGAAAATCAACGACCCTAAAACAGCACCATTTATTATTGCAACTAAAGACTCCTTCCCTATTTTCGTCCATATACTGCCCGGGTCAAGCGACCGGCCGGCTAAACCCTGAACCACAATAGCCGACGACTGGATACCTACATTTCCGCCCATAGCTGCAATAAGAGGTATAAAAAATACCATCTGGGGATTTATTTTCAGGTCCCCTTCATAATGTGAGATCACCAGTGCACCTAAAATACCTCCCAAAAGGCCAATTAGCAACCACGGTAAACGCGCTCTGGTTATAACAAAAACCTTGTCCGAATGTTCTATATCCTCAGAGATACCGGAGGCCATCTGGTAATCCTTTTCAGCCTCATCCCTGATAAAATCAACAACATCGTCAATGGTGATCCGCCCTATGAGACGGTCAATTGAATCAACCACCGGCAAAGCAACCAGATCATACTTGTCCATGATATTGGTTACTTCTTCTCCTGAAGTGTCAGTCTTTACATATATAACATCTTCATTAGCAACGTCTTTGATTTTTTTAATATTTTTTGCTAAAAGCATCTTCTTCAACGAAACGGTACCTTTTAACTTATTGTTATCATCTACTACGTAAACATAATATACCTCATCAACATTCTCAGCCTGTTTGCTCATCTCCTTCAGGCATTTCATAATTGTCCAGTTCTCATTTACTTTGATCAGCTCTTTTCCCATCAATCCGCCGGCTGAATCTTCATCGTATGAAAGCAGATCAACAATATCTCCGGCTCTTTCAACATCATGTATATGCAAAAGGACATCTTCTTTTTTCTCATCAGACAACTCACCGATTATATCAGCAGCGTCATCAGAATCCATATTATCAATAAACTGTCTGGCAATAACTTCACCCGGAATTACTTTCAGGAACCGTTCCCTGTCATCCTCTTCAAGTTCAGCAAGAACATCAGAAGCAGTCTCCCCCTCAAGCAACAAGTATAGAAACCTTGCCTCTTCAATATTCAACTCGTTATACAGTCCTGCTATATCTGCAGCATGAAGATCCCGGATAAGCTCTTTTGCTTTATTTTCATCTTCTGTCCCGATAACTTCCCTGAGTTCCTTCAGGTATTCCCGTGTTAATTCAAACTGGCTTGCCATATAGGAGTTTTTTTATTTATTCATAAATTATTTGAAATAAAATTGGTGAGGGTTATAAATTCTTCTACCCCTAATTCTTCAGGTCTTTTGCTCATCAATGCCTCATCTGTCTGCTGATTGAATAAACCATTTTTTAACGAATTACGCAAAGTTTTTCGCCTTTGATTAAAACCGGTTTTAACTACACGAAAAAACAGGTGTTCATCACATGCCAAATTTTTCCTCTTATTCCGCGTTAATCTCAGAACAGCCGACTTAACTTTGGGAGGGGGAGAAAAAACTTTTTCACTCACCGTAAACAGGTATTCGATATCGTAATATGCCTGAAGCAGAACACTCAGAATCCCGTATTTTTTTGTTCCCGGCCCTGACCCTATCCGTTCAGCCACCTCTTTTTGCACCATGCAAACCAACTCTGTTACCTGATCCTTGTTCTCAAGCACCTTAAAAAATATCTGGCTTGAAATGTTGTACGGGAAATTTCCGATTAAAGAAATTTTTCCGGTGAACATATTACCCAGGTCAATTTTGAGGAAGTCTTTCTCTATGATCCGTTCATTCATTTCGGGAAATTTTCCCCTTAAAATCTGTACTGCTCTATTGTCTATTTCAACAAGCCATGTTTTATCTTTGAATCTTCCGGGTAAAAACCGGGTTAATGTACCTGTTCCTGCACCTATTTCAACCAATGACTGCACATCCTCAGCCTGCAATGAATTGGCAATCTTCTTTGCAATATTGTGGTCTGTCAGAAAATGCTGGCCCAGGCTTTTTTTTGGTCTGAAATAGGTCATCACAATCTTAAATTAAAACAGTTTCAAATTTCGTAAATCTCATTGCCTTTTCCAAAGTAAAAAATCAGTACATTTTGTTAATAACTCTTCCTTGTCTTGCCGGAGTTTTTGGATTACATTTGCCTGACAGGTTTTTAATACATTTTTAATATTCTATCTTTTCCAATGCCCTATAACTTCGATAAAATTGTTCCGGGAGAAGGAACCCGACAGATAAAGCAAAAAGTAAAACTTATCCTCGAAGACAACACTGTTTTTGAAGGAAAATCCTTCGGGGCGGAAAAGGCTATATCGGGTGAGGTGGTATTCAACACTGCGATGACCGGTTACCCTGAAAGTCTGACCGATCCATCCTATAAAGGACAAATCCTCGTCCTGACCTACCCTTTGATAGGAAATTATGGCGCTCCTCGTACTGAAATGGAGAATAACCTTCATAAATTTCATGAATCAGGTAATATACATATCTCAGGATTGGTAGTTTCAGATTACTCCTTCGAATACAGTCACTGGAATGCAGAGGAAAGTCTTGCCAACTGGCTCAAAAACAATGATATACCCGGAATATATGGAATTGACACAAGAGCTCTCACTAAAAGGCTCAGGGAGAAAGGAACTATGCCGGGGAAAATTATTGTGGATGATGATATACCTTTTTATGATCCCAACGATAGAAACCTTGTCGAAGAAGTATCCGTTAAGGAAAAGCAAATATACGGCAACGGGAAGTACAAGATCCTGCTTATCGATTGTGGCGTGAAATATAATATAATCCGGTCGTTGCTTGAAAGAAACACCACAGTGATAAGGGTACCCTGGGACCATGATATCAGCAGGGAGGAGTATGACGGACTGTTTATCACGAACGGACCGGGCGACCCGAAGCAATGCCGGGCTACCATCGAAAATATCCGGAAAGCGTTCACTGCAGATAAACCAATATTCGGAATATGCCTTGGTAATCAATTGATGGCATTGGCATCCGGCGCTGATACTTACAAGCTTAAATATGGCCACCGGAGTCACAACCAGCCGGTTATACGGACAGGGTCAAACAGGGCGTATATCACTTCCCAGAATCATGGCTTCGCGGTTGATAACAAAACCCTGAACAACGATTGGGAACCTTTTTTTATTAATTTGAACGATGAAACCAATGAGGGAATGATCCACAAATCAAAACCTTTCTTTTCAACCCAGTTCCATCCGGAGGCATCGGGAGGACCAACCGATACTGCATTCCTGTTTGATAAGTTCATCGAAAACATTGAAAAACATCAATCCACAATTAAAAAAGGGTAATCATTCACGGATTTGTCCGTTACCGTAAATGATATATTTTGTGGTTGTCAGCTCCTTAAGCCCCATCGGTCCGCGGGCATGTAGTTTTTGTGTGCTGATACCTATCTCTGCACCAAAACCGAACTCAAAGCCATCGGTAAACCGGGTAGAGGCATTAACATATACTGCTGCTGCATCGACCTTTTCAAGAAAGGTCTGTGCATTGGAATAATTATCGGTGATAATACTCTCTG
The DNA here is from genome assembly GCA_022561875.1 of Bacteroidota bacterium. Lineage (GTDB taxonomy): Bacteria > Bacteroidota > Bacteroidia > Bacteroidales > VadinHA17 > JADFUQ01. The sequence goes on from JADFQJ010000019.1 coordinate 28,767, forward strand.
AGTGTCCCGTTCCATAACGGTTAATGTGTCTAATGGCAGATTCCAGGGAGTCGACCATATCAACAGCAATGATCAGGTCAAGAAACTCCTTCTCCCAATCCTCATCGGTGGCCGGAGTAGTGTCAGGGAACTGCTTATATATTTCCGGGCTTGTTCGAATCTCGACATTGTGATTTTGCAGTTCCTGAAAAAGGGGAGATAACACCTTTCGGGCAATATTTTTATGTACCAGCACCGTTTCGGCAGCATTACAAACACCCGGGCGCTGTGTTTTGGCGTTCACCGCGATCCTTACAGCCTGATCAATTTTTGCATGTTCGTCAATGTATATGTGGCAATTGCCACCTCCTGTTTCGATAACGGGAACAGTACTGTTCTCTACCACCGCCTTTATCAGTCCTGCACCACCTCTCGGTATCAGGACATCGATATATTCATTGAGTTTCATCATAGCTACAGCGCTTGCCCGGCTTGTATTTTCGACAAGCTGGAATACACCTTCCGGCAGACCGGCGCCGGCAACCTCTTTGTTGATGGTTGCTGTGATGGCCCTGTTTGACTGAAAAGCTTCCTTTCCACCCCTTAATATGGCAGCATTTCCCGTTTTGAGACATAACCCGAATACATCGGCTGTAACATTGGGTCTTGACTCGTATATGATCCCGATAACACCCAGCGGCACTCTTTTTTGTCCTATCAACAACCCATTGGGCCGTTTTTTCATTTGTATCACATCTCCAACAGGATCATCCAGCGCCGCTACCTCTTTAAGCCCTGTGATCATGCTGTCGATCCTTTCGTCTGACAGCTTCAGCCTGTCGAGAATAGCGCCGGTCAACCCGGCCTTCTGTGCCTGTAACATATCATCCCTGTTGGCTTCAAGAATGGCTGCCCTGTTCCGGTCAATGCCGTCTGCCACTCGAAGAAGGACAGCATCTTTTTGCGTTGTTGTCATACTGCCCAGGTAATATGAAGCCGATTTTGCTTTTTGTCCCTTAATTTTTAACTCATCCATATTAAATTTAATTTTTAACTATTCAGTGTCTAAATGAAGAAGTGCCTAAAGTGCCTAAAGTGCCTAAAGTTTAAAGTGCCTGAAATTGGAAATACCTGGAATACCTGAAATTCAAAATGCCTAAAGTTTTAAATTAATAATGCTAATTGTGAATTTCTTAGTCTTGATTTCTAATTGCTTACTAAATTACTCATGTTGTTAATATTTTTTAAAAGGTATTCCCCGAAAAAAACGGGGCAGGCTGTGAGATCGCTGCGCTTAGTTCTTTATTATCCATTTTTAATAACTTTAGGCACTCTTAACTTTAGTTCACTTTAAGTACTTATTAATTACGATATTTTGTTTATTAACCTGTGGTGAAATAAATAGTGTACCGATATCTTCTCCTGCCATTAGCCGGTATAAATTTTTCGGGTCATTCCCGTTTATGATAGCGGTATCAATATTATTGTTCATACATAATCTGGCTGCATTCAGCTTGGAAGACATTCCTCCTTTTCCAAAGGCTGACGATGATTGATAAATAACACTCTCCAGCTCCTGGTTGATCTCTTCCACAACCCTTATCCGTTCAGCTTCGGGATGATGTTCAGGATCGGACGTGTACAACCCATCCGTATCGGTTAGCAGGATCAGTATGTCGGCCTTCAGCATTACGGATACTTTGGCCGACAGGTTGTCATTATCCCCAAACTGTATCTCAGCTGTGGATACCGTATCATTTTCGTTTATAATAGGGATGACCTTCATCAGCAATAACTCATTAAGTGTATTGACGGCATTGTTTCGTCGCTGTTCATCATCCAGCCCGTCTCTTGTCAGCAAAACCTGGGCAACCATCTGGCCATACTCATCGAAGAATTTCTGGTAAATACGGATAAGTTCAGCCTGTCCGATAGATGCCAGTGCCTGCCTGGGTATCAGTGCATCCGGGGGGCATTCCATTTTCAGTCTGTTAGCTCCTATACCTACTGCGCCTGAAGATATCAGAATAACCTCTTTTCCGCTACTGCGAATATCGGATAATACCATGGTAAGTTTTTCCAATCTTGAATAGTTTATCCTTCCATTCGGGAAGGACAATGACCTGGTTCCGATCTTCACAACAATTCTCTTTTTTTCTTTCAAAGTGTTCCTGTAATTCATAATAAAAGTTTTTCCGTCTTTCCCCGGTATATCTCCACAGCTTGCTGTATGGGAAGATATCTTTGTTCAAGTTTTTCCCTGATCTTGTCATTACACAGGTTACCCAGACTTCCCTCATGGGTATGATGGAGTTTTGTATCCGGAATGAAAGAACCGTTTTCAATTTTTTCTGCAATCAGCCGGTAGGCTTCCCTAAAAGGTATTCCTTTGATCACCAACCGGTTTACCTCTTCAACACTAAACATATAGCGATACTTTTCCTGGTTAAGGTCCGGGGGAACAACCTGAATCGCCGGCAGTGCATGTATCACGATCTCAAGGCAACCGGAGAGGTCTTCAAAACAATTTAAGTAGTCCTCCTTGATAATCTGAAAATCCCTGTGGTATCCCGATGGCAGATTTGTTAAAACCTGGGTAATTGCGACAGGCAGTGCCTGCAACTTGTTGCATTTTCCCCGTACCAGTTCAAACAGGTCGGGATTTTTTTTGTGGGGCATGATGCTTGATCCTGTGGTCATGTTATCCGGAAATTTGATAAATCCCATATCCTGACCCATATATAAGCAAATATCGGTGGCTAGTCTCGAGAGAGTCGAGGCGAGTGATGCCACAGCCTGTGCCGCTATCTTTTCCATTTTCCCACGCATATTCATTGCATGCATCGAGTTATAGCGAAGATCCCCGAAACCAAGCAGACCGGATGTAAAGCTTCTGTCGATAGGAAATGAAGTGCCAAAACCGGCTGCAGAACCTAACGGACATTGATTTGAAATTCGGAATGCAGCATCAAGCAGGAATAAATCATCGGCCATGGTTTCAGCAAAACCGGCAAACCATAGTCCGAAAGAGGCAGGCATAGCCACCTGGAAATGGGTATATCCCGGCAGAATTGTCTTACGATGTTGCTCACTTAGCCGTAGCAGCTCTTCGGAGAGTTTAACAGCCAGATGGGCAAGGTCTGCTATTTTATCTCTTGTAAAAAGATGGATATCCAGCAGTACCTGGTCATTTCTTGATCTGGCAGTATGGATTTTTTTCCCCGTATCCCCGAGTTTTGCGGTCAGCATCTTCTCAACCTGGCTATGAATATCCTCCACGCCCTGTTCTATAATAAGCTCTCCGGTGATGGATTGCCGGTATAGTTCCTTCAACGATCTTTTCAGTTCCTTACCCTCTGACGAGCTTAACAGGCCAATTTTCTCAAGCATTGCAGCATGAGCCAGGCTGCCAAGAATATCGTAGGGGGCAAGCAACAGATCCAGTTCACGGTCTTTGCCAACCGTGAATTCTTCCATCCGTTGATCTGCCGGTACACCTTTATCCCATAACTTCATAATATGATCAGATTGTTTAAAAGCGACACATAAGTATCTATACCTTTGTTTATCTCTTCGACAAGAACATATTCTCCGGCGGTATGTGAGCGGAGCGGATTTCCCGGACCGGTTTTCACGGTTGGGAAATTCATCAGTGCCTGGTCGGAAAGTGTATCGGAACCGGTGCATTCGATACCCAGCTCCAGGGCACGGACCACCACAGGATGGTCTGTTGGTACGGAGGAGGAATTCAACCGGAACGAGCGGCTTTGGACATTTGAAGAGATGTGTTCCCTGATGAACCGGAAAATTTCTTTATTTGTATACCGGTCATTACTGCGTACATCCAGCACGAAGGAGCAGTTTCCCGGAACAACATTATGAGCCTGTCCTGCTTCGATCATAGTTACCTGCATCTTTACCTCTCCCAGCAGTGAAGACTTTTTGGGAAACCGGTAGTTCCTTATCCATTCAATGTCGCCCATAGCTTTATATATAGCATTTATACCACCATTTCGTGCTGCATGAAAGCTTCTGCCTTCTGCCATGCAATCGATAACCATCAGCCCTTTTTCAGCAACGGTCATTTTCATTCCGGTAGGTTCACCGACGATTCCCAGGTGTACCGGAGAGATCTCAGGTAATACCTGTTCTATTCCGTTCTTCCCGGAGATCTCCTCTTCAGCAGAAACAGCAAAAACAAGATTGTAGGGCAGACCCGTCATCTCCGAGAAATATAAAAAGGTTCCCAGCAGGGCCACCAGGGAAGCTCCCGCGTCATTGCTTCCAAGTCCGTTGATCTTTTCCTTATCTGTACCGGGATCAAATGGATCCGTTATCCAGTCTTCTGCCGGTTGAACAGTATCAATATGTGAATTCAGCAGGATCACCGGCAGGTTGTCACCATTGTGTATCACTGACCACAGGTTGTTTTTTTTACGTCCGGTCTTAAGACCATAGTTTTTCATAACTCCTTCCAGGTAATCCGAAGCCTTTTCCTCCTTTTCGCTGTATGAAGGTATCCTGATCAACTCCCTGAGGATTTTTGTCATATTTTCTTTAATGTGCTTCATCCACACCGTATTATTTCAATTTTGCAATTTCATCATAGGATTTTACGATTCCTTTGATCAGGGCTGAGCTTAATCCGTTATGTTCCATCTCATTCAAACCTGCGATAGTACATCCCCTGGGAGTTGTCACCTTATCAATCTCATCTTCAGGATGATTCCCGTAGCCAAGGAGCAGGGAAGCTGCACCGCGGGCAGTCTGGGCAGCGATCAGTTGTGCCTCATCAGCATGAAAACCCACTTGAATACCTCCCTGAGAGACTGCACGTATGGAACGCAGGAAAAAAGCTATTCCACAGGCACAAAGGATAGTTGCGGCTGACATCAGTTCCTCTTCGATCACCATAGCTGTGCCCAGCCGGTCGAAAATGCTTTTAATAATCCCCAGGGCATCGGCATTTTCACCGGCGGCAGCCAGGCAGGTCATCGATTCCCCTGTGGAGATGGCCGTATTGGGCATAATTCTGACCAGCTTCACCGGTATTCCGATTATTTTGAGGATATCTTCCAGCGCATAGGAAGTGATAACTGAGCCGATGATGTGCCTGTTAACATCTATTTCTGTTTTTATTTCCGAAATCAGCTCCTTTAGTTGCCTGGGTCTGACTGCCAGGATTATGATATCCGCACTGCGAACAGCCTCCTTGTTGTCTGTCCCTGTTATTATACCTTTTTTGGCAAGCCCGCCAAGACGATCCGTTGTTCTTCTTGTGACAAAAATATTCTCCGGAGCCCATCCGGCATGATCAACCAGTCCAAGGGCTATGGCTGTTCCTATATTTCCTCCACCTAATATGGCAATGTTTTTCATGTCTGTTTTATCTGTATTCAACTCCTGAATTTGTTTATAGAATAATATATCTTCAGCGGATTACTGATGATGCGGGTAAAACCTTTTACATCCTCCCCCGTCCATCCGTTGTGCATCTCACCATATTTTGCACCGGAAGCATTCATCAGGTCGTAGGGGGAAAAGACTCCTTCAACAGAACAATTGTATGGTCGTAATTTTAAGGATACTTTGCCGGTAACGGTTTCCTGGGTATCTTTCAGGAACGTTTCAATGTTTCTCATCACTGGATCCAGCAAGTGACCTTCATGCAGCATCATTCCGTACCATTCCGACAGCTGGTCTTTCCAGTAAATCTGCCATTTGGTTAAAACATGTTTTTCCAGGGCATGATGTGCCTGCAGGATCATTATTGGGCCGGCAGCCTCAAATCCTACCCTTCCCTTGATACCGATGATGGTATCACCAACATGAATCCCCCTCCCTATGGCATAGGCTGACCCCAGCTTATTCAGGTTTCGTATGGTTTCGATACCCCCGACCGGCTCTCCTTTTTTAAACTCTACTTCAATATCAATGGGGTCACTGATCTCCATCTGACCACCCGGGTAGGCTGTTTCCGGAAGCGGCTGGTCAGATGTCAGTGTCTCTTTGCCACCTACGGAGGTCCCCCATAATCCTTTATTGATACTATATTCATACTGCCCGAAGGTATCCTTTACATTATGTTTCTTCAGGTAATCTATTTCCTGTTGCCGCGAAAATCCAAGTTCCCTAACCGGTGCGATTACTTGCATTTCGGGGACCAAAATATGAAAGATCATTTCGAAACGTACCTGATCATTGCCTGCACCGGTGCTTCCGTGGGCCAGTTTATTTATGCCCTGGTTGCGTGCATACTCTGCCACTGCGATGGCCTGAAATGTTCTTTCGGAGCTTACTGACATCGGGTAAGTTTTGTTTCTCAGCATATTGCCGAAAATCAAGTACCTGATACATTCCTGATAATACCGTTTGGCAACATCGATGGTTTCGTGATGTCTGACGCCAAGGGAAATAGCCTTTTCACGGATTTTATTTTCTTCCTGTTTATCAAAACCACCGGTATTTACAAACAGGGTGTATACTTCCAGGTCTTTTTCTTCCGTAAGGTATTTGACACAAAAAGATGTATCCAGTCCGCCACTAAAAGCCAGCGCTATTTTTCCTTTCATTTTGGATATTTATACATTAAAATTTATTTTTCGTAACTATTCAGTGCCTTATGTTTGGAATGACTAAAATTCAAAATGACTAAATTTGAAGAATCGTGAGTCGTGAATCGTGAATCGTGAATCGTGAGTCGTGAGTCGTGAAACAACATTCATCACTCATCGCTTTCTTCTTACTCAACTACTCAACTACTCAACTACTCAACTCTTCTCCTTTACAAATCGTCCGATAAGCTGACCTTTTATTTTGTGAAATATTTTGCCGTTTTTGCCGGCTTTTTCAGGGTCATATAGCATGGCTGTACACAGACAATGCGTCCTGTTGGTTCTGAAGAGGATATCATAATAGGCACAGGTCTGGCATCCCTTCCAGAACTCATTATCATCGGTCAGTTCAGAAAAGGTTACCGGTTTGTAGCCCAGGCCTGAGTTTATCTTCATAACTGCCAGACTGGTAGTCAGACCGAAAAGTTTAGCTGCCGGAAATAGTATCCGGGAAAGATTTAAAGCCTCCCGTTTAATAGTCATGGCCAGTCCCATTCCCCGGAATTCTTCAGGCACGATAAGTCCGGAATTGGCTACAAACCGCTTATGGCCCCACGACTCGATGTAACAAAATCCGGCAAATTTCTTATCATCGAATATTGCAATAATGGCCTTTCCTTCCAGGATCTTTCCTTTAATATATTCCACGGATCTTTTAGCCAGCCCGGTTCCTTTTTTCTTTGATGCAAATATTATTGCTTTTTCAATCTCGGGCACATAACCCAGATGTTCTTTTCCTGCAACGGTAACTTTAATTTTTTTCATACGAATTAAATTCTGTTTTCATAATAAAGTATTTCATTGTAACTATTCAGTGGCTAAAAAAAATAAGCGCCTAAAGTTAAAGATGCTAAACCACTCATTTCACTTTCTCATCTTCACCTCTTCTCTCTTCCCTTCTGCCTTCTGCCTTCTGCCTTTTCCTCTTCCTTACTTCTTTTCTCATCTTCACCTCTTCTCTTCTTCGCCCCGTCGCCCTATCGCTCTTTCGCCTCTTCTCATCTTCTCTCTTCCCTTCTGCCCTTTTCCTTTCCTATTATCCCTGAAGCTCAGGGAATAATCCGGCCAATGTATTCGATACATCATTTCGTGAAGCCCCGTCGCGTGGTACGATCAGAATGGTATCATCTCCTGCCACCGTGCCGAGGATCTCAAACGGGTGTGTTTGGTCAATTGCCGAAGCCAGGCTGCTGGCATACCCGGGCAATGTTTTCATTACTCCCAGCCCGGATCCGAACTCAAGGGATACAAAACCCTTCAGAAGAAATTCATCTGTCTTAACTGGTATTTCCTGATCCTTTACTTCTCCTGAAAGTTTATAGATATAACCTTTACGCTCATCAGGGATTTTACCGGCTTTTAAATATTTTAAATCCCTTGAAAGAGTTGCCTGCGTAATCTGATATCCCTCTTTATCGAGTTTCTTCAATAATTCATCCTGGCTCGAAACTTTCTTTGTCTCAATAATTCTTTTTATCGATGACAGCCGTTGAACCTTTGTTTTCATTACTGTATATTTATACATTTAATTTGCAAATATATACATTATTTATTTTTAACATCAACTTTCCTGATAAAAAATTGTATTTTTGGCCATTATTCCTATAAAAAAAATTATCTATGAAGGAATCTGTTGAAAAAGTTATTGTTTTAGGTTCCGGTGCTCTGAAGATCGGTGAGGCAGGCGAATTTGACTATTCCGGGTCACAGGCGCTGAAAGCTCTTCGTGAAGAAAATATTAAAACTGTCCTTATTAATCCGAATATCGCAACGGTTCAAACTTCAGAAGAGTTAGCAGACAAAATATACTTCCTCCCGGTAACTCCTTATTTTGTTGAAGAGGTTATTAAAAAAGAAAAACCGGATGGTATACTTCTCGCGTTCGGAGGTCAGACTGCCCTGAATTGCGGAATAGATCTGTATAAGAAAAATGTATTCGAAAAATATAATATCCGGGTACTGGGAACTCCTATCCAGTCCATTATTGATACTGAAGACCGGGATTTATTTATCAAAAAACTGACAGAGATCAATGTCCTGACACCCAGAAGTGTCGCAGTCGGCAAGGTTGAAGATGCAATAATAGCAGCAGAGAGTCTTGGTTATCCCGTAATTATCAGGTCGGCATATTCACTTGGCGGGCAGGGAAGCGCTTTCTGTAAAAACAAGGAAGAATTGCATGAAATGACATCCAGGGCATTTTCCTATTCCGGTCAGATCCTTGTGGAAGAATCACTGAAAGGATGGAAAGAGGTTGAATATGAAGTGGTACGCGACCGGTACGACAACTGTATCACAGTTTGTAATATGGAGAATTTTGACCCTCTGGGCATCCACACGGGCGAAAGTATCGTGGTAGCGCCATCACAAACACTTACCAACACAGAATATCATAAGCTGCGGGAACTATCCATTAAGGTTATCCGGCATATCGGTATTATAGGGGAATGTAACATTCAGTATGCGCTCGATCCGAATTCAGAGGAATACAGGGTAATTGAAGTGAACGCCCGCCTCTCCCGGTCAAGCGCCCTTGCATCCAAAGCAACCGGATATCCCCTGGCATTTATTGCAGCTAAACTTGGTGTCGGGTACGGACTTCATGAGCTTAAGAATTCTATTACCAAAACAACCACCGCCTTCTTTGAACCGGCGCTGGATTATATTGTTTGTAAAATACCGCGGTGGGACCTGAATAAATTCGACGGTGTTTCTCACCTTATCGGCAGTAGTATGAAAAGTGTGGGCGAGGTAATGTCTATCGGGAGAACCTTTGAGGAAGCAATCCAGAAAGGGTTAAGAATGATAGGACAGGGAATGCACGGGTTCGTGGGAAACCGGATCGCCGGATTTGAGAACATCGGGAATGAGCTTGCGCAACCTACCGATATGCGCATATTTGTTATTGCCGAAGCCCTGGAGAAGAAATTTTCCATTGACAAGATACACGAACTGACAAAGATCGATAAATGGTTCCTCTACAAACTGAAGAATATCATTAACCTTAAAGAGGAACTTACGAAATACAATAAGATCGACAAGTTGCCGGTTGATACCCTCCGGGAAGCAAAGATCCTGGGATTCTCAGATTTCCAGCTTGCCAGGTTCGTCATGAAATCAAAAGTTGATCAAATAGCAAATGACATGATTACCGTCAGGGAGTACAGGAAATCGCAGGGAATATTACCGGCTGTAAAACAAATCGATACGCTGGCAGCCGAATATCCTGCACAGACCAATTACCTGTATCTCACCTACGGTGGAAAAGAACATGATATTGATTATCCCCTGTCCGGGAAATCGATCATAGTCCTGGGATCCGGTGCATACCGTATCGGCAGCAGCGTTGAGTTCGACTGGTGCAGCGTGAATGCACTGAACACCATAAACAAAAATGGTTACCAGTCGGTAATGATCAATTACAACCCTGAGACTGTAAGTACTGATTATGATATATGCGACAGGCTCTATTTTGACGAACTTTCCCTGGAAAGGGTACTGGATATTACTGACCTGGAATCACCTGAAGGAGTGATTGTTTCCACCGGCGGACAAATACCGAATAACCTGGCTATCCGGCTGTACGAGCAAAACGTAAAAATACTGGGTACCTCTCCGCTTTCAATTGACCGGGCTGAGAACAGGCATAAATTTTCCTCGATGCTTGACAATATCGGGGTTGACCAGCCACGCTGGAAAGAGCTTACCAGCACCGGTGATATTCATAGCTTTGTTGACGAGATAGGGTTTCCCGTTCTGGTGAGACCATCTTATGTTTTGTCCGGTGCGGCAATGAATGTGGTGTCTAACAAGGACGAGCTCGGACATTTCCTGGAAATGGCATCCCTGGTTTCCAAACAATACCCGGTTGTGGTTTCAGAATTTATTGAAAATGCCAAGGAAATTGAGATTGATGCAGTTGCCGGTTCCGGTGAGCTGATCGCATATGCTATTTCGGAGCATGTTGAGTTTGCCGGTGTCCACTCGGGTGATGCAACCATGATATTCCCGCCACAGAAAATCTATTTTGAAACGATAAGGCGTATTAAGCGTATCACCCGCCAGATATCAAAAGAGCTCGATATTTCCGGTCCGTTTAATATACAATTTCTTGCAAAAGACAACGATATAAAGGTGATTGAATGTAACCTCAGGGCAAGCCGCAGTATGCCTTTTGTATCAAAGGTACTGAAAACCAATCTTATTGAAATGGCTACACGGGTGATGCTCGGAGAAAAAGTGGAAAAACCGAATAAATCCATTTTCGACCTGGATTATGTAGGCATCAAGGCGCCACAATTTTCATTCTCACGACTTCAAAAGGCTGACCCGGTCCTGGGAGTTGATATGTCGTCAACCGGAGAAGTCGGATGTATCGGCGAAGATTTTTATGAGGGTATACTGAAGTCGATGTTGTCGGTCGGCTATTCCATACCCCGGAAAGCAATCCTTCTCTCAACCGGAGAACCCCGTTCGAAGGTAGAGCTGATAGAAAGCGCCAGGGAACTGAATAAGAAAGGGTATAAATTATACGCCACACGAGGCACTCAGAAATTCCTTGAGACCAACGGGATAGAAGCTGAAGTAGCTTACTGGCCCGATGAAAAGGAAACCCCGAATACCATTGATCTGATACGTAATAAAGAAGTAGATCTTGTGATCAATATCCCCAAGAACCTTTCGAAAAGTGAACTTGAAAACGATTACAGTATCAGGCGAAACGCCGTGGATTTCAACGTTCCGCTTATTACCAACGCACGCCTTGCCAGCGCTTTTATACTGGCCTTTTGTAAGCTGGATATGTCAGACATTGCTATAAAAAGCTGGGATGAGTACCAAACGTTGTAAAGGTCGAAGAGTGGAATGGTGGAAGAGGCGATGGAGCGACTGGGCGATGGAGCGAAGAAGAGAACAGGAGAATAAGAAAATATTGAATATTGAATTACGAATTATGAAGTGTGAAAGAGGTGATGAGTTAATAAGTTTAGGAGTAATGTAATTACTAAATTTGATGCTATATTTTATTAGCCAACCTATGGGTCATAATATTCCAATATTCTAAAATGATAACTGTCAGAAAAGCAAAACCCGGTGACGAAAATGTTATCGTTGATTTCCAGGTAAAGATGGCAAAGGAAACCGAGCAGGTTGACCTGAACAGGGATACTGTTATAAAAGGAGTGAATGCTGTATTTAACGGTCCCGGTAAAGGCATTTATTTTGTTGCTGAATCAGAAAATAAAAAAATCGCCTCCCTGATGATCACATTTGAGTGGAGCGACTGGCATAACGGGAATGTTTACTGGATACAGTCGGTTTATGTATTACCGGAATTCAGGAAGAAGGGTGTTTTCAGGAAAATGTATATGCATCTGAAAAACCTGGTGCAGCAGGATAATAATTTACAGGGACTTAGATTATATGTCGACAGCGCCAACACCGATGCTCAGGAAGTGTACAAAACTCTGGGAATGGATGGTGAGCATTACCGGCTGTTTGAATGGATGAAGAAGAAGATTTGAGTAGTAAGAGTTAAGAATGTTACGGGTTACGGGCTTGCCACGTGAAATGCGACGAAGGAGCATATTTCACTGTGGTTACTGGTATCTGGTTAGCGAAACATATTCTTTTAAACAAAAAAGGATTTTGCGAGGAGTGAAACGACGAAGCAATCTCCTAAGAACAACATAAATTCCTGAAGGAATCCTTAATTTTATCTTTTGTCTTTTATCTTTTTACTTGACACTATGCCTGTCCTTACACTCTTAGTATTATTATCCGGACTGGTTTATATGCTGATGATCCTCTATTTTTATATAGGATGGAGAAAGCTTAAGGATTTTTCGGTTGAAAATAAAAAATTCACCACCCCTGTATCGCTGATAATTCCCGTAAGGAACGAAGAACAAAACATTCCCGGTCTCATCCGCGGCATCCGCGATCAGGATTATCCCGCCCGGCTTCTGGAGGTTATTTTTGTGGATGACCATTCAGATGACCGGAGCTTTCAGCTGATAAGTGAAAATATTGCCGGAATGGGAAATTTTCTCCTGACCCGGAACAACGGAACAGGAAAGAAAATGGCTCTGCAAACCGGGCTTGAGAACGCCACCGGGAATCTGATCATCACCACCGATGCTGATTGCCACCACCCTGCCGCATGGATATCCACGTTTGCAAGTTACTACGAGAGATATCATCCCAAACTAATGGCAGGACCGGTGCTCCTTAAAAGCAACAATAATTTCTTTCAGCGCATACAACAAATAGAATTTCTCAGTCTCACTGCTTCAACTGCCGGGGCATTCGGGGCAGGACATCCCATAATGTGCAACGGGGCAAACCTGGCTTTTGACAGGAAAGTAATTGAAGATCACGAGGATATCATGCAAACACGTTTCAGTTCGGGTGATGATATTTTCCTGCTCCACCGGATGAAGCAACTATGCCCGGGAGAACTTCATTTTGTAAGATCAAATAATGCTGTTGTTACGACTAACGGACAGCCTGACTTCAGATCATTCATTCAACAACGCATCCGGTGGGCTTCCAAAAGCCGGGGTTACAGCGATATTGATACTATCATTACCGGACTGGTGGTACTTCTTATCAATTTTATGCTTTTATGGACACTTGCAGGCGCTTTTTTTGAGCCTGGCATGTTCACCTTTTTTGTTTTTCTGTACATTATCAAAACTCTCCCCGATATTCTACTGGTAACCGCCCTGTCTTCATATTTCCGAAAGAACCTGTGGCTTTTTCCACTAATGCAGTTATTTTACCCCATTTACGTTGTCTTCACAGCGCTCGCCTCCCTTACCGGAAAGCACAGTTGGAAAGGGAGGAGGTACTAGTCATTGTAGAGGTCAATAGGTAGTCATTAAAGAAGTTTACCCCGTAAAATGCGACGCTTGCCCTGCCTGCCCCGCAGGGAAGAATGACCGTGCCGGGGTTAAATTTGAGGCACGAAAGTATTTCACTGATAACAAAATAATGCCATCCCATGAATCCTGGTCCAACCCGGCAAATTTGCCCGGGTAAAAAAATATTACTAAATTTATGGATCAACTATACATGACCTGAAGCTATATATTTATTTAGAATGAGACGAAATAGAAATAAGAAAATCATTCCTCATTTAACAAATGAAATAAAAAGAAAAGTCAGAGAGTCAGTAAATGCTAAACTATGAACAGGCAGGAGGCAGAAAACATATTAAAACGCACATTTGACATAGACCGTTTTTATAATAAGCAATGGGGAACCATTGAAAAAATCCTGAAAGGCGAACGGGTATTGCTTATCGAAAAGACAGGATTTGGTAAATCTTTGTGCTTTCAGTTTCCTGCCATAATGTTTAAAGGAACCACGATTATCTTCTCTCCCTTAATTGCCTTGATGCGCGATCAGGTTAAAAATCTGAATAGTCTTGGTATTGCAGCCAAATGTATAAATAGTGAACAAACCCCGGAAGAAAACTCTCAAATTATGAGTGAAGCAAAAGAGGGAAAACTCAAAATCCTCTACATTGCACCTGAGCGGCAGGAGAATTCAGAATGGATAGAAGCCACCAGGCAAATGAGCCTTTCAATGGTGGTAGTTGATGAAGCTCATTGTATTTCGGTTTGGGGACATGACTTCAGGCCGTCATTCCGAAGAATACTTAATCTCGTGAATTTATTGCCAAAAGGTATGCCCGTATTGGCAACCACAGCCACTGCCACAAAAAAAGTTGAAGCAGATATTGCACAACAGATGGGTGGTAATCTAACCATTATTAGAGGCAATCTGATGCGTGAAAATTTCAGGTTATTTGTTATCAAAGTAAATTCTGAGGATGAAAAACTGATCTGGCTTGGAAAAAACCTTTCAAAATTGCCTGGTTCGGGTATACTTTATACCGGAACACGCGTCGATACCGAAATTTATTCCAAATGGTTTGAATATCTGAAGATATCCTCTATTGGTTACAATGCAGGTCTTGATCCTGATTCCAGAATTGCCATTGAAAACGGTTTGATGAAGAACCAATGGAAATGCGTGATTTCAACTAATGCACTGGGTATGGGAATTGACAAACCCGATATTCGTTTTATCATTCACACCCAAATTCCGCAATCGCCTGTTCACTACTATCAGGAAATAGGCCGTGCCGGAAGGGACGGGGAACCGGCAGATATTATTCTCTTTTACAATCCGGAGGACCGAGATTTGCCGGAAGCATTCATTGAGGGTGGCAGACCTGCCATTCCAAAGTATGAAAAAGTTATCGAAGCCGTTAAAAGCGAATTGCTTGGCGAAAGAGAGCTTATGCGAAGGACAAATTTAAAGCAAACCCAAATAAGGGTCATCAAAGCTGACCTGGTCGAGCAAAAGATCATCCGGGAGGTTACCATCGATAGAAGCAAGAAGTTTGAATATATCACAGGTGCACCCAAATTAAATCCAAAGGCATTTGAAGAATTGAGGGCTTTAAAAACGGCAGATCTTGAGAAAATGATAGGATACGTTGAAACTACAGGTTCGAGAATGAAATATTTATGCAACTTTTTGGGGGATTCCGATAACAGGTTTTTCAAAAATTGCGACAATACAGGGTTACAAAAGCTTAAAGTGGCAATCACACCTGATTGGACAGAAAAACTGCAGGCTTACAGGGAGAATTATTTCCCCGAACTGAAAGTTGAGACAAAAGGATCAAATCTGGTGAATGGTGTTGCTGCATCCTATTATGGTGTATCAAATGTGGGGGCAGCCATCCACAGGAGTAAATATGAAAACGGTGGCGACTTCCCCGATTTTCTGCTTCGGTTTACACTTAAAGCATTCAGAAAAAAATTTGGTCAGGAAAAGTTTGACATGATTCTTTATATACCACCCACCAAGTCGGGAGAACTTGTAAAGAATTTCGCAATAAAAATTTCACAGGTACTTAAAATCCCGATTTCTCACAATCTCAGGAAGCAACGTCAAACCAGCGAGCAGAAAGTATTTGAAAACAGTTATCTTAAAGCAGATAATGTCAGGGATGCTTTTACATATAACAATCCGACAGAAATTGAAGATAAAAGCATCCTGTTGATTGATGATATTTTTGATAGTGGAGCAACAGTGAAAGAAATTGGGAGATATTTGATAAATTCAGGTGCAAAAAAAATCGCACCGCTGGTTATCGCCAAAACTGTAGGAGGAGATTTAACATGAACAAAGATGCAGCATATTGGATTGCATTGGCACATTTGCCGAGATGGGGTCGTTTAAAAATAAACAACCTCATTATTAAATTTTATCATAAAAATAAGCTTACGCCGGAGGACTTTTTTCAGTTATCTGTAAACGACTGGAAAAATAATTATGACTTGGAATATAAAGAAATCGAGGATCTGGAAAAGGCAAAGTCTGAATTGGCAAATTCTGCATTTTTAGCAGAATCACTGCTCAATGAGGGTTATGAAATCATTCCCATCACCTCTTCTGAATATTCAAAAACATTAAAAGATAACCTTAAGGTTGCACATGCCCCGGCTTTGCTTTATGTAAAAGGGAACAGGCAAATCATGCAGGAGAAATCCATAGCCATTGTCGGTTCCCGGAATACATCAGAAATATCGCTTCGATTCACCGACAATATTGCCAAACTGGCCAGTAAGGAATACAAGGTGATTGTTAGCGGATTTGCAAAAGGTGTCGATAAACAGGCCCTGGATTCTGCCATAAAATATAAAGGTCAAAGTATTATTGTCTTGCCACAAGGCATTATGACTTTTGGCTCGGGGTATAAAAAGTACTATAAGCAAATTATTGATGGAGATGTGTTGGTGTTGAGCACATTCCATCCCAAAGCCCCATGGAAAGTCGAGTTAGCCATGGCACGAAACCCCATTATTTACGGGTTAGCAGCCGAAATTTATGTTGCAGAGTCCTCTGATAAAGGGGGTACATGGTCAGGAGTTATAGATGGGTTAAGAAAGAACAGGAAAATATTTGTAAGAAAACCGGAAGAATCTGAAAAGAATGCTAATCATTTACTCATTCAGAAAGGGGCAATTCCAATAGATTTCAATGGCAAAACAATTAAAGATTACGTTCCAGTTGAAAATAAAGACCTGTTTTCATCTATGAATGAACCGATGGCTGACTATGAAAAAAAGATCATAGATTTTCTGAGAAATGGCGAGTATGCGGTAAAAGATATAATAAAAAAGTTCAATTTGAATATTTCTGAAAAAAAACTAAGGGATTTTTTAAAATCGCATAAAGAAGTAGAAATTTTGAATAAAAAACCATTACGGTTCACCCTTAAAAGAAATATTGAACAACAGAAAAGACTATTTGATCAGTAATGAGATATAATAACCAGGATTACAGTGGGAAAGCGTGAAAAATACTTTAGCGAAATTATGAGTGATTTTTGTGGAATAAACTACATTAAGCATTGATAATACTTAATACAGAAATATTCACCCTGATTTTTATGGTCTTGTTTATCAATAGTTTGTTTAAAAGAATTAGCTGTATTATTCAGTAAACAATCAGAATTTTATATACTTTATACAAAAAATACACAACGGTGAGAATACAAATGTTTCAGAAAATAGTTTTAAAAACTTTAAAAACCCTATAGACGACCTTGATATTTGAGAAAGATAATAATATGTTCATAGCCCTTAATTTTGGGTGTGGAAGAACACTTTTTAAGATAGATAAATAAGAAATATAAGCAATTGCTTATATAACATCGTTGGGGCTAAGAGAACAGCGAAATCAAGCAGAAATCGCAATATTATGACTAGCTTCACTCAAAAAATAAAGACAATTGAAGACAAAACATAAAATAATAAATGGAGATAGCCGACAGATGAATCTTATCCCTGACAAGTCGGTTCATCTAGTTGTGACATCCCCGCCTTATTGGCAGTTAAAAGACTATGGGACAGAAAACCAAATAGGCTACCACGAAGACTATGAAACATACATCAATAATCTCAACCTTGTTTGGAAAGAATGTTATCGAGTACTTGACAATAGTTGTCGCTTGTGTGTGAATATTGGGGATCAGTTCGCACGCGCAGTATATTATGGGCGATATAAAGTAATTCCTATACGAACAGAAATAATAAAATTCTGTGAAAGTATCGGATTTGACTATATGGGTGCAATCATTTGGCAAAAACAGACAACCACAAATACAACAGGAGGTGCATCATTAATGGGAAGCTTTCCTACTCCTCGTAATGGCATTTTGTCGATTGACTATGAATTTATTCTAACCTTTAAAAAATTGGGTACACCATCAAAAGTAAGTAAAGACATAAGAGACCAATCAAAATTGACTACCGAAGAATGGAAAAAATATTTCTCGGGTCATTGGAATTTTGGTGGGGCAAGACAGGATGGACATATAGCAATGTTTCCCGAAGAGTTACCCCACCGTTTAATTAAAATGTTTGCTTTCAAAGGAGAAACAGTATTAGACCCCTTTATGGGAAGCGGCACTACTTCTTTAGCAGCACGAAATCTAGAGAGAAATTCTATTGGCTATGAAATTAATGCAGAATTCATTGAGATTGTAAAACAGAAACTGAACATCAATCAAGCGGATATTTCCGGAACAACTTATGAATTTTTCATAGATGAAATCAATTTAGACATTGATAAAGAATTAGAAAAACTTCCATATCGCTTTGTAGATTTTCACAATCTGGATAAAAAAGTTGACCCTAAAAAATTACAATTTGGCTCAAGAATAGATAATAATAGTTCTTATCGTGAAGAGTACTATTCAGTAAAAGAAGTTTTAAGCCCAGAGCTTTTAAAACTTAATAATGACCTTATAGTAAGATTGATTGGTATTAAGGAGAAGAAAAGTTTGATTAGTGCTGCAAAACAATTCCTTTATGCCAAAACCAAAGGACAAAAAGTATTTTTAAAGTTTGATAATCAGAAATATGATGATAACAATAATTTAATGTGTTATTTATATTTAAAAAATAAAACCTTCTTAAATGCACATTTGCTTAAAGAAGGATTGGTTATACCTGATACCTCATTAGATTTTAAATACAAAGAAAAGTTTTTAACCTTGAATAATTATGAATGACGAAGAAATAAAAGGAGCTATTATTTAGATTTTGGAACATACTGAAACTGATATCATTGCCGATCAGATTTACGAAGAGATTGGATAGAGTCGTAGATCCAGGAAGAACCCAAGAACAGATTAGAAGATTAATCCGAGAATTAGTTAATGATGATAGTTATTTAGTTGGGAGTTCGAGTACTGGGTTCTTTAAAATTAAAACTAAACATGATGCAGAAAGAGCCATAAGATACTTAAAAAATCGAATTCCCGATTTGCAAGATCGAGCAAGTAGTATTGCTGAAAGATGGAATATTGAAAACCCAGAAAATCAAGTTGAACCATAATGGCTAAAGAGTGGATTTTAAATAGTGCAATGAATAGATTTCAACTGAACTTTAAAAGGAATGTTGGGCCGACATCAGAAAGCATAAGAAAGTGTGAACCTAAAACTTTGGATGAGTGGCAAGAATACTACTTCTATAATGTTCGGTCAAAAGAACATATCATTGACCTTGGAAAAAAACTCTACATTAAAATTACAGAAGTCATATCAGCAGAAGTTGAAGAAATTACCGAAGAAGACTGCATAGAATATTTGCTTAAACTCGTCATCGACAAAACCTTTGATGGTTATATGACCGAGATAAAAACCATTTACGGACAGTTGGAAAGAGAACTTGGGTACAAAATTGAACCTGCTCCTGATAAATGGGACAGATTGTTCAATGTGGACTTTTTCATCAAGATTAAAGACAAATATATCGGACTTCAAATTAAACCGGTAAATCAAGGAATCCAACTATCTCAAATTTTCAAGGAAAAAGGACTTCAAGAAAAGACTCACGAAAAATTCGAGAAAGAATTTGGAGGTAAAGTGTTCTACATTTTCTCATCAAAAGCAAACGGGAAAAAAGTCATAAGGAATGTAGACGTAATTGATGAAATTCGTACCGAAATAAACCGACTTGAAGGGTAAAGCCCAGCCCCCAACAATGTATAAAAATAATAGCCGAGGTAGTAGTAAATTCAAGGGCTGTAACCCTCTTCAAAGTTCGTGTAACTTGACATGAAAGTGCTACGAAGTCGGCTACTATTCTTATACTAACCGTCAGACTGTCTAAAAACCTCTTGATTTTGTTGATAACTTTGTAGTAAATCTTCATATTAAGATACTGGTTATTAGTATCTTTAAGTATGAAATTCATAAAAGGACACAATCGAACACAAA
>JADFQJ010000051.1 GCA_022561875.1 Bacteroidota bacterium
CACCCATCCGTGTCCGACTCCATGCATATGCCTGATCTTGTTTAACCCCTAACCGGATAAGGTTTTTCCTTTTCCGCTCTGGTTTCTTCCAATGATGCCATATACAATACCTGAGCCGGTTACGCGTTCATCCGTCGAGATCGTTGAGTTTGTTGTTTAAGAATTCGGAATTAGAACATATCGGTAAAATCCCTTTTCACTGGCAAGTGCAGAATTTAAGTCTAATATCTAATGTGGTTTTAGGCAAAATGCTTTGCAATGAGAACAAAGGAAATTATAAATATGAAAAATATTTAAAATAAAAAAATATAGGTTGGGAAGAAGTAATAATTGATGAAGTTGATTATATGTGGTTTTCTAATACAGAAATGGAAACTTATAGGGTTAAGCAGAATGACTTATTGGTTAGTGAAGGTGGTGAAGTTGGTAAAACAAGTATTTGGAAAAACGAATTGGAAGAATGTTACATCCAAAATTCAGTACATAAATTAACCTTCAGTAGGGAGTGTAACCCTTTATATTATCTTTATTTTTTCTTGATTTTAGGGAAAGAAGGATACTTCAAATCTATCGTTAACCAAGTAAGCATTGCTCATTTAACGCGAGAAAAATTAGTTAAAGTAAAATGCCTTGTCCCGCCAAAAGAAGAACAGGATGTTATTTCCGAAAAGATTACTTCTTTAAATAATGAGGTATCTTCACTTACAGTTAAAGCCCGCTCCGAAATAGAAAAAGCAAAAGAATACCAGGAAAGCTTAATCACTCAGGTAGTCACCGGTCAGTTAAAAGCACCTGCATGTAACCCGGATGTAACTAAGCGGCAAAATATAAATGCTAAACCATTAACAATCAACACCTAAACCATGTAGCAGGATGTAACTAAAGCGATGAATACGGAAGAATTGAACATATTGACCGAAGAACTGCGGGCGCTCCCGCAGGAATGCGAGTGGGTAGAGTTCAAGCACAACAACAGCAACCCTCAGGAGATTGGGGAGTACCTCTCCGCATTGTCCAACTCGGCTTGTTTAGAAAATAAAGAATATGATAACTCAAGAATGTATGTTCCATTTTGGGCAAGTTAATTCATGTGACCAGGATGTGACTAAAGGGTGAACAAGCTAACTTAAAGTGTTGAAAATAAAGAAGTTGTAATGTAACAAGATGTGACTAAACGATAAATATGGCATTCACAGATACATCGGAAAAAGGTTTTAAACAATACATTGTCAAAGAATTGAGGGTGAAAAACGGCTTTATAGAAAGTGTCTCTAACGATTTTGACAAGGAGTTTTGTATCAATCCTGCACAATTGTGGGAGTTCATCAAAACCACCCAACCCGAAGCGTATGAAATGATACAACGCAAGGGCGAGCGGGCGTTTATTGGTTTGGATGAAAACCAACAAATCAAAGGTGTCACCAAAGCAAATGAAAAAGCAGATGAAATTGCTAGGTTTCTTGAAAAAGAAATTGTTCCTGAACCAGCTGTGTCAGTAGATGTTCAAAGTTTTAAAGGTAAGAAGTTAATCTTAATCAATGTATGGCAAGGCACCAATCAGCCTTACATTTTGAAAGGTGGTGTTTATTTTAGAAAAGGCAGTTCCACTGTGCAAGCCAGTTCAACCCAATTGGCCAAACTTATACATCGCAATCAGGAAAGAAATAAACGTTGGGAGGCCAAGTCTGCAATTGAAGTTGAATTGGATGCCATTGACCTAAATGAGGTCAAAAGTTGCATTAAGGAAGCATTAAGCGCAGGAAGAGATGTAAATATACCTTCTGAACCTTTACAGTTTTTAAGCAAGTATGGCTTTTATAAAAACGGTGACTTTACCAATGCCGCTGTTCTGCTTTTTGGCAATGAGCCGGTTCGGTTTTTCCCTCAGGTACGTGTAGCTTTCAGTATTCAAAACCGATAAGACCGGCGAGAAAATCATCTACGATAAGATTTTTGACAGGAATCTTTTCCAAACAGTTAATCAAATTACTGATTTTTTTGATTTGGCCTATGGTGTATCCAGCTCCTTTAAATCAACCGACTGGAAACGGAATGATAAACTTGGATTCCCGCGCCTGGCTACTCGAGAAGCTATTCTCAACGCAATTATCCATCGTGACTATTCGTCATATTCAAGCAGTGTTGCCATCAATATCTACCCTGATAAGCTGCAAATTACAAGTTATGGTAAGCTCCCAAAAGGTATTACGGTAAAGTCGCTATCGGAAGATCATCTATCGGTTCCGGTAAATCCCGATATAGCCCACATTTTCTTTCTGAGGAAGTGGATAGAAAAAATTGGTATTAGTACAGTAAAAATGATAGCTCAATGTAAAGAACAAGGATTTGAAGTTCCTGTTTGGCGTACTACTGGAAATGCTGTTACAGTTACTTTTCCTGGTATTTCTGTGCCCTTTGATTATAATGAGGGAATAAGTGAGGGATTAAATAGTCTTATTGCTGATTATTATAATGGGGGAATAAATGAGGGAACAAGTAAGGGAATAACAGATTCTTTAAAAGAGTCAATGTTGGAGATAATAAACCTTTTAATTAAAAATAAAAGTTTAAGGGCTTCAGAAATTGCAGAGAGACTTAATAAACCATATAAAACAATTGAAAGACATTTAAAAATACTTAAAGATATAAATGCAATAACTTATAAAGGATCAAAAAGGGCTGGAGGTTATGAAGTTACGAATAAACTATTTGAAAAGTTGGATTAATAAATGAATTTGGAATAACTCTGCCCTAACGCTGACGAAAAAAGCACGGGCATAATAAATAGCCTTCAAACGGTGCGTAGCACCCAGTTTGAAGCAGATGTTGAACTAAATCAGCAGCCCATCTCTATTCTATGGGTTTTCAATAAGATTTTTCTGGGGATTTAACATTTTCAGGGAAAGTAAACAAGCCTCAACAGGTAGCAGATTTTGAAGAATCGCTGATTATTTTGTCTTCATTTTTTGATTCTTATTCGCATAAATATCTGATTCCACCTTTTTTCTAACTTTCAGGCAATACAATTCCTGTCCTGCCTTCACAAGATTTTTAATTGCCTGTTCTTTATTCTTTTGTTGTTCTTTGTTTTGGTCGCAAGAAATTTCCCGGCAATCTTATCCTGGGCAGAACTTCAATTGTGTGCATATGCCCTTTTTCACAAAACGGACATTGATAAATATTAAATGCCATAAAAATTGAAAACAACTTGCTCTTGCCTCCGCTTGATTTGAATTTTAATGATTTGAACTTTAGTAGTAATTAACAGTTTCGTAAAGAGACGGGAGATTAATAAACGGCAAGTTTAGCAGTGAATTGGAAAACAAGTTGGAAGAAGAGGAAAGTTAAAAACAATGAATATAAAAATTGATTTAATTGAAGTTTTACCTGAATTAAAATAGCTTTCAGTAATATTAATTAACTTTGCAAACATATTAACCTTAAAACCTGTGCCAACAAAAAAAAATCAAAAAACAGCATATCCATTATTAAAAAATGCTCCAATAGTTGAAGCATTATTGGACATACAGGTTCAACTTCCTGAAGGAAAGGATTTAAAAACACTTCACACTATATTTGATGAAGTTAAAGACAAGTACCCTTCTGAAAAGAAAAGATTTACTTTCTCAGGCACGATAGAATTTAAAGCACAAGAAGAACAAGCAAAATCTACTATCTCAAATACACAGGTTGATGGATATTTATTTTATTCTGAAAATAAGACAAACGTGTTTCAGGCAAGATTAAATGGCTTTACATTCAATAAGCACAAACCATATCAAAGTTGGAATGCACTAAGAAAAGAAGCAAAACAACTATGGACATTATACAAAAAGATTGCCGAACCTATTGCAATTAATAGAATTGCATTACGTTATATTAACAAAATACTGTTGAAAACACCATTTACTCCATCAAGTTATTTTAAAACTTTACCTAAACTTGCGGATGAATTAGATTATCATATGAATAATCTATTTTCGCAAATCTCAATTGTGAATAATGATATTAATGCAAGTGCCAACATTACCGAAGCTATTGAACCCACAGGTACAGATGCAGTGTTATTCCTACTTGATATAGACGTTTTTCAGACAGGCGAGTTTAAAGAATCTGAAATCTGGAAAAATTTTGAGAGCTTGCGTAATTTTAAAAATGAAATTTTTTTTGAAAGTATAACAGATAAAACGTTAAAACTTCTTAAATAAAATACAAATGGAAGAAGCAATCTTAATAAAAAAAACATTACCAAAATATTCACAATTTTCCAATTTTCATCTGACACAGATACCCCCATACTTAGTTTATCCGTCATTTGACACTAAGGATGTAACTAACCATTTGGAAGAAATATATAAAATCAGGGAATACGTGATTTTTAATCTTACTTGCAGTCCTGCTTTAACACATAGAGAAAACAATATAGCAGCAAGATTTAATCAACTGGCTTCTGAAGTTATTGAAGATTGTATGATGATTTCATCTCCAACCCAAATTGCTTTGCACCCTTCTTATCAAGAAATTATTGGAATGGGTAAAAATATATTTCCGCTTCTTATCAAGAAATTAGATGAAACTCCAATTTTTTGGTTTTGGGCACTTGAAGCCATTGCTGGAATAAACCCTGTCCCTAAATCTCATAGAGGCAATATTCCAGAAATAGTTAAGGACTGGAAAAAGTGGGCTAATACTAACAATTATGCCGGTTAGAGACGCCTATATTGAATCACGTTTCCCTCAGTTAACAAGTTATAAGATTAAAAGTCCAATAGACGATAAATATAACTGTATTGCTTTTGCTGCAAATGATAATACAAAATGGTGGTGGCCTAAGGCCCCTTTCTACTGGCCACCAGATATTCCTGAAAAAGAAGATTTAGATTCATTTGTTGCTTGCTATAAATCCTTAGGGTATAAAGAATGCAGGTTAAATAGCAAGTTTGAAAAAGGATATGAAAAAGTGGCAATATTTGTTGACCCGAATGGTATCCCAACGCACGCTGCAAAACAAGATACAGATGTCAAGGGTTTTTGGAAAAGTAAATTAGGAAGATATATAGACATAGAACATACATTAAAAGGTATTAGTGGGACATATAGTTACGGTAATGTAGGAGTAATTTTAAAACGAAAAGTAAAATAATTCCACCCCTTTGCAGCCAAGCACATTTCAATTTTTCGCTCAATGCCAACTCTCAATGCCAAAAAAATTGAAAAGATACTCCCTTAAAAAAACAAATCTTTCTGGGTAATGCAATAAAAATAACGTTATTGCTGATAGACAGGAAATTTGCCCCACTTTTTATAACATTGTGTGCCATTGTGAAAAACCGATAATATGAACAGATTAATAGCAATAACAAAAACAAAGGATATATTACCTGAATACAGGAAAACTCCAATTGGATTATTATTAGAATACCACAATCTTAAAAAATCATTTGACACTTATAAACAAGCGCAACTTTTAATCGGAATGTGTATGGATAATCGTAAACATCTTCGCATTCCAGATAACTTTGCCTATATTATTCGAACAGGGGGAGCAAATTTAAGATATAGTGAATTTAAAATTTCATATGCAATAGCAGTTGGAGGTGTTAAATATATAACTTTAATTGGACACAACAATTGTGGAATGGTTAATTTATATGCAAGAAAGGATGATTTTGTTAAAGGACTTATTGACAAAGCCGGATGGAATAAAGAATCTGCGGAAGAACATTTTATGCATTTCGCCCCAATGTTTGAAATAGGAAATGAAATTGATTTTATACTAAACGAAACAAAACGATTACGAATCAGATACCCAAAAATAAATTTTTCACCAATGTTTTATCGGATAGAAGACAACTTATTGTATTTACTAAAAGAAAAATAAGAGCAACTACCTGCAATCGAGGCGGCTGATCACTCTGAAGCATGACCAGTGCTCCTCTTCCTAATGAACTTATTTTATTTAAAGAACTTAATTATATTTACCATTCAAGGCACACACATCGTGTAAAAGCAATACAAAAATTCACTTGAGAAAATGAAAGAACTTCTGAAACAATATCATTTAGAGCCAACCGAAATTAAAAAACTTGAGGGTTATGGAAGTATAAATTATCGTATAAAAGATAAAGACAATAATCATTACGTTTTAAAGCATTATACTGATCCTTCTGAATTAGCTCTAATTCAAGCCGAATCAGAAATAATAAATGCTATTTCCGGGAAATTGTCATTTAAAATTCCGGTAAATAGCTCCGGCAAACAAACATCAGTACATCAATATGCTGACAAAAATTTTTCAAGGTTATTGCCCTACATAAAAGGACCTCTGTTATCAAAAGTAAAACACTCTCCCGGGTTGCTTTATAATTTTGGCAAATCAATTGCTGAATTAGACAGATCTTTAGAGAGAATCAGAAATACTGAAATTGAAAGCAGGAAATTCGTCTGGGATTTACAATATTGTTTGTTAAACAGGTCAAAGATAAAATACATAACCGATCCTTCGAAAACCAAACTGGTTGAGTACTATTTTGATCAGTTTGAGCACTTTGTTTTACCTGAATTGCCTGATCTCAGATACAGTATAATTCATAATGACCTGAACGATTACAATATCATGACTGATGGTAAAAAAATAACAGGATTAATTGACTTCGGG
Source organism: Bacteroidota bacterium (assembly GCA_022561875.1). Lineage (GTDB taxonomy): Bacteria > Bacteroidota > Bacteroidia > Bacteroidales > VadinHA17 > JADFUQ01. The sequence goes on from JADFQJ010000051.1 coordinate 6,659, forward strand.
GATATTACTTATGCCCCACTGGTAAACGAAATAGCAATAGCTCTTGCTTACATAATGATTGGGAAAGAAAACCCTTTTGAAGCAGCTTATCAGGTTATCAGAGGGTATCAGACTCTCTATCCCCTGAATGAAGAAGAATTAAAACTGCTTTACTATCTCATTCCTGCCAGGCTTTGCACAAGTGTATGTAATTCGGCTGAATTCAAAGTAAAGGGAGAAGATACCGAATACATATCAATTAACGAAAAACCCGCCTGGGCTCTTCTCGAAAAATGGATAAGCTATAATCCGGTGGGGGTAAAAAATCAGTTTTTGAAAGCAGCCGGATACCCGTTAATAGACTTAAAGAAAAAAAACGATGATATTCTTTCAATCAGAAAAAAGAACACCGGAAAGTCGCTTGGGTTAAGTTATTCAACACCAATATACATGACCGGTGCAGCATTTCAGTACATGTATGACCATAAAGGGAATACCTATTTGGATGCCCGTAATAATATTCCGCATGTTGGTCATTGCCATCCTAAAATTTCACAAGCTATTTCCAGGCAAACGCGTCTTTTAAATACTAACACAAGATATTTGTATGATTCCCTGGCAAAATATATTGAAAATCTTCTCCCCTGGTTTCCCCCTAAACTTAATAAGATATTTTTCGTCAATTCGGGAAGCGCTGCTTCAGATCTGGCTGTTAGAATGGCACAGACTTACACAAGCAGGGATCATCTTCTCGTTCTGGAACACGGATATCACGGGAACACAATTATTGGTATTGATATCAGCTCGTACAAATTTGATGGTAAAGGAGGGAAAGGAATGTCACCGGGGGTTACCAGACTCCCTTTGCCAAAACTTTTCAATGGAAAATTCCGGACAGGAGAGGAATATGCAAAAAACGCTACTGAACAAATTTCCGGTTTAATAAATAACAACATTTTACCAGCCGCATTTATTGCCGAACCTGTTTCGGGTTGTGGCGGTCAGGTGCCACTAGCCCCGGGTTATTTAAAAACAATAAAACCTTTTTTAGAAAAGCATCAAATATTAACTATTCTTGATGAAGTGCAAACAGGTTTTGGCAGGTTAGGCGATTATTTCTGGGGATTTGAACTGCACGGTATTATTCCCGATTTAGTAATTCTTGGAAAACCTATGGGAAATGGGCATCCTGTTGCGGCAGTTGTTACTACAGAAGAAATATCTAATGCTTTTGCTACCGGGATGGAATTTTTCAGTTCATTTGGTGGTAATCCGGTTTCATGTGAGGCTGCAAATGCTGTTTTAGAAGTAATTGAGGAAGAAAAACTGATGCAAAACGCAAAAGAAACAGGCGACTATTTTATTAGTTCATTAAATTCACTTCAAAAAGATTTTCCTGCAATAGGCGATATAAGGGGTAGTGGATTATTTATTGGTATTGAATTTATTAACAAGGATGGGAAACCAGACACCAAATTTGCCGAAATGGTTAATAACAGGTTAAAGCAACATTTTATCCTTGCAGGAACAGACGGACCTTATGAAAATGTATTAAAAATTAAACCACCACTCTGTTTCAATAAAAGTAACACTGATTTTTTCATGGAGGAGCTAAATGAAATATTGAATAATACTCCGGATCGTATTCGGAAATTAAGCGAATTGCCCTAACCTGTACAGGATTAAAATTTCACTATCCTTCCGGAATCTACCTGTCTTCCATTTATTTCAATAACAAATAAATATATACCTGAAGGAGTATCAGTTTCTGAGTTAGCATTCCATTGTACATCCTTCTCAGCTGAAGCTAAAATGGTTGCAGGCTGTTAACCGGAAACTTTTACAATTTAATTTCCCTGGATATTTTCGTTGCAAGCTCGAGGAATTCTTCCTGGCTGAATTTAAGTTTTGGTCTGGAGAAGCTGATATCTGCTTCTGAATTTATGGGGATAAGATGTATGTGTGCATGGGGGACTTCAAGACCCAGCACTGCCACGCCAATTCGTTTACATGGAACCACTTTTTCAATTGCCCTTGCTACTTTTTTCGCAAAAACATTCATTCCGGCAAGCAGATCATCTTCCAGATCGAACAAATAGTCTATTTCCTCTTTGGAAACAACCAATGTGTGTCCTTTTGATAAGGGGTAAATATCCAGAAAGGCATAGAAACGATCATCTTCAGCAATCTTGTATGAAGGAATTTCCCCTTTAATAATTTTTGAAAAAACAGTTGTCATAATTTTACATTTTATAACAAAGTTAAAGTGAAATACCGATAATTTCAAACCGGATAGTTCCTGAAGGTATTCGAACATCCACAACATCACCCACTTTTTTACCCAGTAAGCCTTTGGCAATTGGTGAAGTAATTGCGATTTTTCCTTCTTTCAAATTTGCTTCTGTCTCTGCAACAAGGAAATATTCCATAACCTGGTTATTGTTTTTGTTTTTTATCTTAACCTTGTTCATCAACTGCACACTGGTTGTATCAATTTTATTTTTGTCAACCAATCGCGAATTTACCAGGCTTTCCCTGAGTCTGGATATCTTCATCTCCAGCATTCCCTGTGCTTCTTTAGCTGCATGATATTCAGCGTTTTCTGACAGGTCACCCTTATCCCTGGCTTCAGCTATCTGCTTTGAAATGGCCGGCCTTTCAACTTTGGTCAGCTTCTCGAGGTCACACTTCAGCTTGCTTAACCCTTCTTCTGAAAGATACATTACTCCCATAATACTTTCTGTTAATGCATAAAAAAACAGAAAGAATCCCGGAATTCCGAAACTCTTTCATAGTACAAATATAATAATTCTTTATATTTTAAAAGTAATTCAACAAAACTTACCAGAAAGAATAATTGGTTCTACTGTCTGACACTCTGACTTTTCTACTCGTATTTTCTATTTATTATCTCAGAATAGATAATAGCTTTTTTAAGATCGAACTCTTCCTTGATATCATCTATATCAATGTCATATTCATCTGATATTATATCATATGTTTTATCTCTTTTAATTTCTTTTTTAAATATCTTCTTTTTGACTTCAGCCTTTTTTTCTGATTGATCATCAAAGGCCGGTTCAGGTGAAAGCTCATGTGTTTCTCTGTCTACGGGTATTTCTGTTACTTCTTCATACTCATCAGTATCAATAAATTCCTCCTGTTCTTCCCCCTGATCTGTTAAACCTAATTTTTCAAAAAAGTTCATTCCCTCAGTCTCACCTTTACCTGAGTCACCGGGAATCTGCCGTGATTTCTTCCTTTTACCCAGTACCCCTACTAAAATAATAATGGCACTGATAATAATATACAATATGGTACTAACACCGTCTTCCATTATTTCTTAAATATTTTTCTGATTAATCTTTTAAAAAACGGATCATGTTTACGCATTTCCCTGTTAAATTTTTCTGCCTCTTTCTTAGATTGTTTCATTCGTTTTTGAACCTCTTTTGTCTGAATCTCATACCGGTGTTTCAGCTCCTTTTTTCTGTCTCTTTCATAGGTTCCTTCTCTTTTCTTATCCATCCTCCCGGCCTTTCTTTCGGCTTTTATCACCGTTCTTGACTTGTTTTGATAAATGCATCCCGGCGACATTAGCAGGATAATCATTACAAATATAAACTTTCCGAACAACAATTTCATTAACTTTGCATTTGATTTGTAACTTATGAAACCTGTCAGATCATTGTTATCAAATTTAATGAAAATTTTATTAACTATTTTATCATTTCTTATTTTTGTTACATGCGCAAAAAAAAGTGAGGAGATTATACCTGATACTTACGTAAATTTCTCCCTCAGGCTGGATAATCCCCAGTTCACCGATCTCAATGCTATTGGTAACTCCGTTATAATCACCAGCGAATACGCAGGAAGAGGTTCAGCCGGATATGATTATAACGGAATAATTATTTACCGCTATTCGGAATACGAGTTTTATGCTTTTGACCGCACCTGCCCGTATAACCTGAAAAAAAGTATTGCTGTTAAGACCGAAAACGCAAGTGATCCCATTGCAAAATGTCCCGAATGCGGTTCGGAATATGTTTTACCCAGTCTTGCTTTCCCCACCGAAAAGGGACCTTCAAAGAGTCCCCTGAAGCGATACAAAACCAACTTCACCGGTGTAACGATATCAGTTTATAACTAATAAGTCGGCAGTTGGTAATTTCCTCAAGCGTGTTCAAAAAAGTATGTAATTCAATCTCTTCCCATCATTCCAATATTCCAACATTCCACTCTTCTATTCTTCCCTCTATTTCCATTAATACCTGTAATGGTCAGGTTTATATGGCCCGTTAACCGGGTAGCCGATATAATCTGCCTGTTTTTTTGTTAGTTTGGTAAGTTTAACACCAATTTGCTTCAGGTGCAGCCTGGCCACCTCTTCGTCAAGATGTTTGGGCAGGCGGTAAACATCAATATCATAACTCTTTTGCCACAGTTCAATTTGAGCAAGCGTTTGGTTGGAAAAAGAATTGCTCATCACGAATGAGGGATGTCCGGTAGCACAACCCAGGTTCACCAGGCGTCCTTCAGCAAGCAGGAAGATGGCATGTCCATCAGTGAAGGTATACTTATCTACCTGGGGTTTGATGTTTTGTTTCTTTATGTCAGGCCATTTTTCCAGTTCCTCAACCTGGATCTCATGATCAAAATGCCCGATATTACATACAATAGACTGGTCTTTCATTTTCGACATATGTTCGGCAGTGATCACACCAAGGTTCCCTGTTGCAGTTACAAAAATATTTCCCTCATCGAGTGCATCTTCAACGGTCTTCACTTCAAATCCTTCCATTGCAGCCTGCAATGCGCAGATAGGATCAATTTCAGTAACAACCTTAACCCCGGTAATACAAGCAACTAATAATATATCCGTTGACATTCCTCTTGGCTCAATCTCGTTAGCTACATTTGCCCCTACAATTCAGACGGGTGACTTTATAACGGTAGAGGTGCCGGCTGGGGCTATTTCACTATCGGGTTTTGTTCCGGCAATAGATTTAACAAACAATATAATCGTAAGTATTCCCGTTGGCTCTATATCGTTATCAAGCTTTGCGCCAATAGTTGATTTAGGTGATTTAACGGTAATTGTAAATAGTGGTACAATAACACTAAGCGGATTTTCTCCAATTGTTATTGTTGGCGGGGCGGTATGGACAGTACAGCCTGATTCGGTAACTAACTGGTCAGATCAAGCGGACAGCGTAACAACTTGGACTATTCAATAAGGTGATAACATGGCAGCAGATGCTTGGGTAATACACGACAGGTTTAAAGAGTTTAAAGGCGACAATACAATTGATATGGATGGAGATACATGGGAGGTTCGTTTATATACGTCTGCTTCTAATATTGCCACTACTTCAGTGGGTGACGCAACAACAGCAACTAACGAATTATCTGGTAATGGATATTTAGCGCAAGTTGTAGCGGGTACGTGGGTAAGAGCTACAAGCACAGTAACGTTTGATACTGCTAATGCTGCTTTTACAGCTTCAGGCGGATCTATTACAGCGCGATTTGCTGCTATCGTAGACACTACAACCACGCCAGATGAAGTGGTTGCACATAGCCTATTAGATAACACGCCGGCTGACGTAACAGTAACAGATACCAATACACTAACTATTCAAATGAATGCAAGCGGCGTATTCGCAGAGACTTAAAACCGGCAAGGAATGCCTCTAAACGGAGGTGATCACCTATCTACAGGGGTAAGTGTAGAACCCCTAGCATGTCGTGAGATATTACAGGGAACCAATAACCCGTAAGGGAATGGATAGCCAATAACCGTAAGGACTGACTATGAATACATATGATAATTATTCTTATATCAAATCTATAGTAGAATTAAGTAGAATTGCTTATGACTACTCGTAAGAAGACAGGGGGACGTAAGGCAGGAGCCCCTAACAAGAAGACTCAAGACGTTATCGATAAGCTTGAAGCTATGGAGTGTGATCCAATAGAAGGGATGGCTAGGATAGCTCTACAGGCCGAGAGGGACGCATCAACATCTTTTAAATCTATCATCGACGGCATGAACGAAGCCATCACAGAAGGTGACGAAGATATTCAAGGTTTATTAAACTCTATATTCTCAAAGCATGTTAAAGAACGCAGAGAGCATTTAATGTTAGCTGGCGGCATGTATAAAGAGTTAGCCCAGTATGTAGCGCCTAAGCGTAAAGCTATTGAAATGACTGGTCTCGATGGTGGGGATATTAATGTTGATGGTAAGTTTGTTATTGAGATAGTAAGACCAGATTAATGTATAATTTAATTGCAGCTAGGTCGGCCAACCGAAAAGCATTTACGCCAAATGCAGCTGCAAACCCTCAAGGCGATAACTCAAAGGCGAAGTTATGAATAACATGTCACAAAAGCAAGTCAAAGAAATATACTCATATAATCCAGATAGTGGTGAATTTAAAAGAAAGGGCAACTATATTGGCATAAGAGAAAGTAGCAATAAGTATCTAAGAGCGCACTACAAAGGCAAAACCTATTCTGTTCATAGATTGATATGGATTTATATGACAGGCGAGATGCCAAAAGCAGATATTGATCATATAGATCATGATCGCAAAAATAATAGATGGTCAAACCTAAGAGAAGTTACCAGAACTCAGAATATGCAAAATGCAAAGAAGTCAAAAGCTAATACTAGCGGCTTTACTGGGGTTACATGGTGCAAGCAGCAAGGCCAGTGGATTGCACAAGTAATGGTTAACGGTAAGAATAAAAAGTTAGGGCGGTTTAACTCTAAACTAGACGCAATAACCGCAAGAACAAAAGCAAACAAGCATTATGGATTTCACGCAAGACATGGAGAGTCCATTGCCTAAGCTTCAAATACCCGAAATATTCCAACCACTACTAAAGCCAAAGAAGTTTAAAGTAATTTACGGAGGCAGAGGCAGCGGGAAATCAATGACCGTTGCTGATCTTTTGCTATTAAAAGTAATTACCGAAGGTGCAAGAGTTAGCGGAATGCGGGAAATGATGAACTCTATTGATGATTCTGTTCACGCATTGTTTTGTGATGAGATTGTTAGATTGAATCTAAGTGGGTTTGATATCCGTTCGGGCGAAATAGATAGCAATACAGGTGGAGCTATAAGATATAAGGGCTTAGCTAGAAACCCAGAGTCGGTAAAATCTATGCATGGCTTTGATATATTTTGGTGTGAAGAAGCGGCCACACTATCGAAAAGATCATTAGACTTATTGATACCCACATTAAGAGCTGAAGGCTCAGAGCTTTGGCTTACGTTTAACCCTTCATCAAGCGCAGACCCAGTGTATCAAGAGTTTATAAAGCCGTTTGAAAATGAGCTATCTATAAATGGGTATTATGAGGACGACCTTCATATAATTATTAAAGCGAACTATGAGGACAATCCTTTCTTCCCCAACAATCTAGAAATGCTTAGGGCGAAGCACAAAGAAACAAAATCAAGAGCAGAGTATAATCATATATGGTTAGGTATGTGTAACGATTCAATTGACCACTCTATAATCAAGCTGGAATGGTTTGAGTCCGCTATAGATGCGCACAAACTACCTCATCTAGAAA
>JADFQJ010000052.1 GCA_022561875.1 Bacteroidota bacterium
GGTATCGTCACTGGCTGTTATAGGTCCGGGATTCGCTGGTAAACCAATTACTGTTATTGTGAAACTACACTGATCTGTATTACCACATCCATCGGTTGCAGTCCAGGTAACAGTTGTTCCATCTGTTATTTGTTCTCCATTAAGTGTTGCTCCACCATTAACATCATTCGTTACAACAGGCACCGAACAATTATCTGAGCTGGAAACAGGATCAAACTCATTACCAACAACAGTATAATATGTTTCTCCCGGATCAGCATTTTTGGTCTGGTCTGAAAGACAGGTGACTATTGGGTTTGTAATATCATCTATGGTGATCGTCTGTGTAACATTTATTGTGTTACCGCAATCATCGGTTACTGAATAAGTTCTCGTGATTACTTCAGGACAGGTATTGCCGTCTGATACATCACTTACAAACGCAACTACCGGTGCGGCGGTGCAGTTATCTGCTTCATCCGTCACAACCGTTATATCAGAGGCCGGTACATCACCGATACACTCTACATTGACCGGTGCAGGATTGGATCCGGTAGGATCAATATTATCATCAATAATAATATCTTGCTGACAAGTGCTATAATTACCATTAATATCTGAAATTTGATAGGTCCTTGTAATTGTTTCAGGACAACTAGCGCTATTGCTCACTTCACTTAAAAGACTAAAAGATGCCGCATTGATACCACAGGCATCAGAGGCAGTACCGCCCGCTGTGGTAAACTCTGTATAATCTGCATAAACCGGTTGCTCACTTATGTCGCATACTGCCGTCAGGTCACCCGGACAGATCATAACAGGATCTGTATTATCTCCTAAAGCAACAATAATATCATCTGTTATAGAGCAACCATTTGCATCCAGCACAAGGACACTATATGTGCCTGTAGAAAGACCTGTTTGATCCTCGTCAGAAGGAACCAAGCCACTTCCATCAACTGTAGTCCAGCCGTATATATAAGGAGCTGTTCCACCAGCCACAGTAATATCTATTGCTCCATCATCTGAACCACCACAGCTAACATTTGTAACAACTTCGGAAATTGATAACTGAGCAGGTTGTGAAACATTAAAAATTGCTGGAGTAATGCAACCGTTTGCATCAGTAGCCGTTACCCCGTAAGACCCGGCCGTAAGTCCGGATATATCTTCAGTGGTTGCTCCTCCTGGATTCCATAAAAATGCATACGGGGCGGTTCCTCCGGAAGGTGTTATGTCAATCGCTCCATCAGAAGATCCAAAACATTTTGCGTGAGTAACAAATCCAGTAATTGTAGATGGTGCACAAGCAAAACCAAGTCCGAATTGGGTTCCCAGAGTAGAAATACCTCCGGTCAGGTTATCTCTGTATACAGTCGGCGGAATGGCAGATGTATGTGTGCCATCAAAAAACCAGTCGGAGTTGTTCGTTCTCTTTAATATGCGTGTATTAATATTAACAAGGTAGCTGTTAAAGTTAAGTGCCCCAAGTTCGATATCAAAGTTGCTTGAAGCAAAACCATTAAGGGCTGTAAAATTCCAATAGCCATCCGTAAACTGGTCATATATATTCGTTGTTCCGTCGACCAGAGGAAGGCCGGATGCTCCAGGATCACCAGTTTTAAATTCTCCAATAACAGATCCCGGGGTTGTCAAAATGTTAATATAAATGTCAGCAGGATTGTAAGACCCGGTTTTACCTACCGGGAACAGGATATTGCCGAAAGAGTTTGCCCATTTCTCGATCTTACCTATTAAGATTCCAGAGGAGTAGGCAAGAGAACCAATATTTACAGCATCTGTCCCAACATGCAGGATATTAATCCCGGTAATAATATCCCTTCCTTCCATCCCCAGAGCGCCCTGAATTACAATATCAGTGTTTAGCAAAAGATCTCCTGAAATATTGGAAAAGGTGAGGTTATTGAAATTCTCAGGTCCTGAAATTGACTGATTTGATATCCCGTCGAATGTTACAGTTCCATTTTGTGGATCAAAGGTACCTCCGTTATTTGTCCAGTTACCTTTAATATTTATAGAATAGTTATTAATGCTAACATCCAGGGTGCTAGTTCCATTAATGAAGAGATTTCCATCAATTATTACCGGATCAGATAAACTCTTGATTCCATTTCCGCTGATTGTCAAATCGTGATATATTGAATTTAGCGAGGTCTTGATCGTTTGAGCACCACCTCCTTTGTAATTTACCAGATTACCTGTAGCAAATGCACGTAATGTTCCTGTTGTAAGAAGGCTTCCGCTGACTTCAAGAACAGAGTTGTCTGAATTGATCCAGGTTGTTGTGGCATCTGCACCCAGTATACTACCATCCAGTATTATTGTTCCATCATTTGTTAAAAAAACTAAACTACCCATAGTAATATTACCAGCATCAATGCTCAAGACTGCAGTGGAAAAGACTGATTTATTTCCAGAAGGTATTGTAAATCCACCTATAACAGTGCCAACACCTTCTATTTCCTCATCTATCCCATCAAGAGAAAGCACTTTATTACTCCCGCCACTATATGTACCATTTATAATAAAATCGCCATGCACCACGAATGGACGGTCCTGATAGTCCAATATCCCTCCAAGATCGATAATAAAGTTAGTAATCTCTATGTCGTTTGCAGGATGGAAACTAACAGTATGTCCGCTTTTTATCCTTACACTTTGTGTTGTAAGTGGTTCACAATCACAGTCCCAGGTTATTGGTTCATCCCAATCTCCTGACTGGATACTTTCGATTACATCGTACAGTCTAACTTCAAGCACAACCGGAGGTGCCTGACTACATCCTGTCAGTTCTGCAATAACTGATACACTACCTGTCCCGGTAACTCCCCAATCAACAGTAATGCTACTGGTGTTTCCACCCGAAACCTGTGATCCCCCCACAATGCTCCACTGGTAGCTGTACCCTGGTCTGTTTACAACGGAATAACTGACACCATTTGTGTATTCGGCTACTGAAGTTTTACCGGTAATAGATTCGGGTGGAACAGAATGAATTGTAACTGGAAAAGTCACCGGCGCTCCGTTTGTACACGCGTTAGATTCCACAACGGTGACACTTGCATCATCTCTTCCGGTTGCTCCCCAGTCAACTGTAATGCTGCTCGAATTACCTCCAGAAGCCTGAACACCTCCTGTAATTGTCCACGAATAAGTATTAGGTGGATTGTCAACAACAGAATAAGAAACTGCTGCTTGGCTAACGCACACATCGCTTGCACCTGTTATCACAGAAGTTACCGGCTCTGTACAATTTGTCTCATCACCAAAGGCATAGTGAGCCGGCAACGTAGTTAATGCTGCTCTTTTTGCTGTAGTGCCAATCCCAGCCTGATGTGTACCTTCAGCAACCCAATTGCTTACATCGTCTGGTCGGGATAATATCCTGGTATTTGCATCAATGGGGAATGAAGTAAATCCAACCCCATCCAATTGCATATCAAAATTATTTGGTCCAAGATTAAAGCCATTTTGTTTGTCTATGGTCCAATAACCCTCAACAAATGTGTTATAGATTGTTGTCCCTGCATCATCAAGACTAAGACCATTATTACCCGGGTCAGATGGAATAAACTCTGCGATAAGTGTTCCACCCGTATTGAGACCATTAAGGGTTATCCAGATTCGTTGTGGATTTGATGCACCAACCGGAAAATGATGAGTCCCGATATTATTTATCCATTTTTCAAATTCACCTTTAATGTAACCTCCTGAATAGGAAAGTGACCCAAGTTCTCCAATACCGGTTCCAGTACCCAGTGTAGTCTTATATGTCGTGGTGTTAATAACACCATTTGTTAAAGTAAGTGTGTTACTTATTATTATATTGGTTCCAAGTACAACCTCTCCACCTGTTTTGTTGATACTTAAATTGTAAAAGGATTCGTCTACAGGATTAATAAGTTCCTGGTCCCCTGTTCCGGTAAAAGATACAATGCCTGTGCCCTCATTGAAATTTGAGAGATTCGTCCAGTTTCCTTTAAGCTCAATATTAAAATTATTCGAAAGAAATGTGGCGGAATTGTTGATTTCCAGATCACCATCAACAATAATATCCGTAAGAAGATTCTTATTCCCTGCGCCCCAAATTATTATACTATAATAAGTTGATGCTGACGGAGTTTTAATATTTTGATCCCCAATAAGATTATATTCAACGGTATTTCCTGAAGCAGAGGCATTTAATATACCGGTGGTCAACAGACTATTACCAATTGTCAGATGTGAATTATCAAAATTTGTCCATATGGATGTAGTGGCATTACTGCCTGTCAGGTTATCTGTGACCTCAATATGTCCTTTGTTAATTACTGTAACAGAGGCCCCTATATTAATATTACCATAAACGATCAGCTCACAGGATGGAACTATTATCGCATTTGTATTGATTTTTAAATCGTTGTTTTTAAAATCTATTATTATGCTTCCAGCCCCATCTATACTGTCCCCATTGAATTCAAGATCTTTAGCAGCGGCATTCTTGGAAGTGTAGATACCATTGACTATCAGTTTACCGTTAATAGTCATTATCTTATTTTCACCATTAATAACACCCCCGGTATTAATCGTAAGGTTATGAATGGTGGCATTAGCCCCCGTGAGGTTGACATTTGTTCCAGCTGATATGATTGCATTATCATTCGGACCGGGTGGTATACCACCAACCCATGTGGCACCATCGATCCATCTCCCTGATGAAACAGAAGTAAAGGTAGTTTGTCCGAAGGATAAATTGCTAACGCCTGAGATTATCAGTAATAGATAAATGAAGCTGATAAGTTTTTTTAAATCCATCTTATTTGGAATATTGAAGTTCAAGTACTATTTCACAAAAAATAAAGTTAAAATATATGAGATATATCAACTATAACTGGTACTATACTCATACAAATCAGTTGTCTTAATATACTTATGTCAATTGCCTGCTATCATCTATAAAATAAAATCATTATGATTCGCCAGTCTAATTGCCATCACATCATTAAATGACACGTCTTAATAAAACTATCTATTCTTTTATTAACTGTTTATTTCCATATGTCCAGAATTCAGAAATTACCGGCAAAAAAGAAGATATCTTATCTCCTGACCTCAGAATAACATTTTGTTTAGGCTCTATAAAACGCTACAATATAAGAAGATTAATCTTTTCATCCATCTTTCATCCATGTCAATGGTAAAAAATGGTCAAGCTATAATTAGCTTAATTTTGTCTGTTTCTTCTTTTTTCCATCTTTATGACTAAAACAATAATGAATTGGTTGCATAAATGCACTACTGATGTTCATTTGTTGTATATTTTACCAACACCCTGAGCTACCACTAATAATTGTTTTGTACGTAAACCGGTTAATTAAGGTTTCCTGTATACGTATTTCCTTTACAAAGGATTACTTTGCTTCCACTAAAAGCAGGTTTTTTGTTGATGAAAATTTTTGTTTTTCGCTTTTTGGTAATAAAAATACCCGGGCCGTTCTATTTCATAAGTCGTGTTCCTGACGACAAATTCAGCTTATAACCAATTGAAGCTATTGTAAAAAAATATACATCTGAAATTCCTTTTTCACCAGGACTGTATCCATCAAGATAATCACTATGAGGATAGTGTAATCCGAGTTCTAATCCAATAGTAAGATATTTTCCAACCGAATATTTCCCCCCTAAACCAGCACTTATCGCAAAACTCAAATTATTAAAATCTGCTGGCTCATTAATAAGATTACCACCGGGCTCAGGATCAAAATAAAGAACACCGCCTCCAAAAAAAGTATATACAGTCCATTCCGGTTCTTCCAGCAACAAACCACGACTGTTTATTCCAATCTGCTCCTTATTCCAAACCAGCAGGTGATATTCAAGTTGGGCTGATGCCCCTATAAGTGTTGTATTGTATGAATATCCTCGCTCAGACATGATAGTGCCAGGATCAGAGCCGGATACTGACCCATACATACCATTCACTTTTACCGTCCAGTACTTCCGTACCTTAAAACGAACACCCGCCTGAAATGCAGGTCTCATACCACCTCCTCCAATATCAGCAAACAGTTTCCCTACACCTCCCCCAACCACTCCTTCTGTCCATGTATGCCTCCACTTCTGACCAGAAACGGACGTAGTTAACAAAATGATAATTAAAATATTGAATAGTTTTTTATTCATGATGTCAGGAAATAACGATATACTAGCTGGAAGAAAACACCGTAAGTGATATAAGATAAAAGACACCTGCCTGCCGTGTGCCAGGAAAGTAAAAAGATAAAAGTTGAATTATCTTTCAAATACAATTTTACCGCCCACAATGGTATAATCCACCCTGGTTTTCATGATCTCATCTTCATGGATGTTAAACAGGTCACGATCGAGTATAACCATATCTGCAAGATATCCTTCTTTTATCATTCCCTTCCGGTCCTCCATAAACTGGGCATAAGCCGACCCCAATGTATATAACCGGATAGCCTCCTCCATGGATATTTTTTCTTTGGGGAACCAGCCGCCATCTTCCTCTCCCATTCTGTCTTTTCTGGTTACTGCTGCATATAACCCTTCCATAGGATTCAGGAGTTCAACCGAATAATCAGTACCAAACGCAATCTTTGTTCCTTCGTTCAGTAAGGATTTCCAGGGATAGGCAAATTTGCTCCGTTCCCTGCCTATACGTTTTTCACAAAATCTCTTATCGGTAATACAGTGTGTGGGTTGCATTGATGCTATAACACCAAGTTCTGCAAATCTCGGGATATCTTTTTCGATCAGTATCTGTGCATGTTCTATTCTATGCCTGCTGTTGTTTCTCCCATTCACTTTCAGGGCATTTTCATATGCATTTAACACCCAGTTATTGCCTTTTGATCCAATAGCATGTATCCCGATCTGGAATCCCATCGAATCACATAACAATACTTTTCTTTCCAATTCATCATAAGGCATCTGAGGAAGCCCTGAAGTTTCAGGCTCATCCTCAAAAGGTTCAAAGAAAAGAGCTGTTGCGGAACCGAGTGTCCCATCAATAAATCCTTTTATATATCCGAATCTTATCCACCTGTTTTCCCGGGGATATTCTTTTCTGAGACTGTCATACATGTGCAATTTTTTCATATCATCAGTAAAATATCCTGCCACATCAATCCGCAGAGTTAGTTTACCCGCTTTTTTTCTTTGCAGCATATATTCCGCATCTCCACCTCCGGGCATCTGAATACTGGTTACACCATCACGGGCAGCCATATCGAAAGCAGCATTCCATCCCTTTTCTCTTCTCATGTTTTTCTCTTCTTCAGAATAGACGGTTTCAATGGCGCCTGTTTTTATCAGGTTCTGTGCTGTTTCTTTAAGTATACCCGTAGGTTCACCTGTTTCAGGGTCCCTTTGTATTTCACCGCCATATGGGTCGGGAGTATCTTTTGTTATTCCTGATGCTTTAAGCACATAACTGTTCACCAGCACCGAATGACCGTCAGCACGATGTAATAATACAGGATTATCCGGCGAAACAGGATCGATAAGTTCTTTTGCCGGCCACTTCTTATCAATAAACATCTCATGTTCCCAGTGCCCGCCACGAATAAGTTGCCCCGGCACTACTTCTGCAACTTTTTCTTTAACTTTTTCAGTAAGAATCGCCGGATTTGTGGTATAGCGAAGTTCAATATAATCAATATTCACAGGACCGAAATGAGCATGAGCGTCATTGAAACCCGGAATAACAAGTTTTCCTCCGGCATCAATTACCTTCGTCTTTCCCTTGTCAATATATTTCCTTATCATTTTATAATCTCCTACAGCGATAATCATCTCACCTTTAATTGCAACAGCAGTGGCTTGCGGATTTTCATCATTAACAGTGAAGATTTTCGCATTGTGAATAACAAGATCAGCCGTTTCAGCATCCCTTCTCCCTGAACATCCGTTGATAATAAAGAATACAAGCAATAAATACATGGTGGAAACAGTGTTTGATGGTATCATGTCAGCATTTTTTAAGAATGAATTGATTTTTTCTACTTAACCATAAAAATAGAAAATATTATAAACTTTATTGGTTTTATACCGGAAAACAGGCAGGAAATATAAAGATGCCAGTCCGGAAACAACATTGTTCTTTTGTTTCATGTTCACATATTCTCCTTACCACCTTTATGCTCTCCAAATTTGATAATTGCCTGGAATTTTGTACTTTTATTATCAGTTCAGATATTGTTATGATCAATTCTTTAAACATTAATCTCCACGTATTTGCTATAGTTTGCATTTTTCTGCTCAATCCCTGTCATTGTCCGGCACAGGACACTACATCTGCTCCGTTGATCATTGGAGTACGATCACACTGGGGGTTTATTATTCCCCATTCAAAAAAGATCGAAGAGCTGTCACATACAAACCCGTGGGGCATTGAGATGGATATTAACTGGCATCTTACCAGAAAAGAAACCTGGCAATACTGTTTCTGCTATCCACGCACAGGTTTTTCCCTATTGTACACAAACTTTTCGAATCCTGAAGTTATTGGCAGCATAATAGCATTATACCCTTTTATTGAGCCCTTTACCAGTGCACAAAAACCTTTCAGCCTTTCTATCAGGTTTGGTATGGGTCCGGCATACATGACAAAAATATATGATCCGGAAGAAAATCCTGAAAATTTGTTTAATTCGTCACATCTGAGTTTTATCGTTGTGTTAAACCTGGGATTCAATTACAGGATCTCTCCAAACATGAACCTGCGAATAGCAGGCAGCTATAACCACACTTCCAACGGCGGTATTAAACAACCAAATCTCGGCATAAACTTCCCGACTATCAATGTCGGGCTCGACTGGTCCCCGTTTCCGGCATATTTCCCCGACAGGGAAAAAGATCCTGAGCTCATTCCTAATCCGGAGAAATTCAGGTTTGATATATACCTGTTTGGTACCGGGAAAATTGACCGCAAAAATTCAAAGAGTTACCTTATAAGTGGTTTGGGATTTAATTTCAGTGAACGGGTTGGCAGGATCAATGCTTTGACATGTGGTATTGAATGGATAAACGACGGGGAGATCAAATACCTTGCTGAGGAGAACAAGATCACAAACAGGTACGGGAAAATAATTGATCATCACCGGGCAGGAATATTATTCGGGCATGAGCTGCTGCTTGGACGTTTTATATTCAGCCAGCAATTGGGTTTTTACCTGTATTCCCCTTTTGAGCCTCTGGATCCAATATATCAACGATACGGGATCTCATACAAAATTTCCGACCGGGTTTTCACCGGGATAAATATAAAAGCTCACAGGCATGTAGCCGATTTTCTGGATATGCGGATAGGGATAAGTTTCTGAGATACCCTTCGGGAGAATTTAATTTTTAGAATTTCAGGTTATGCATCGTAAGGAGCAGCTTGTAACTATCAGATGTTTACAATTTATCCTAAACACTAATCACACGACAATATAAAATCATATCTCCCCGACCCTGTTGAAAAAGTAATAAATTCTTTTCCAATAGAGGCATCGGTTATACCCGGAACTCCGTCAACAAAAGCTCTGTTCACCCATACAGGGTTGCCATTTTCCGTGACAGATATATTCTCAAAATCTAATAACGGGATACTGATTGAGGCATTACTGTTTGCCGGTATCACTACTCTTAACCGGAATAAACCGGACCGGTTCTGCCAACCCGATTCAACTTTACCTTTAATAGTTTTCAGGGAAGCCTCAACAGAGGTTAACCCGTCAGGAACATAAGGTTGAATATGAATATGTTTATATTTGGTTCCGATAATACCGGTATTCAAATGTCCGTTATGTGTAAAATTGATATCATCAATTAAATGGGGAAAATAGAATCATTTAGTGTTTCTGCACCACGAACACGCAAAGTCACTCCTGATGCACCTTTTACATGGAGTTGCCAGTCTGACATATCAAAACCAGCCGATGACCAGCCGGGTTTTTCCAGCCTGGAAACCTTTTTTTGAATTTATATCATTAAATGATCATTCAGCACTAATTTAATGACAGGGAGAATTTGAAATATATTTGACTTTATCTTTCAATTGTTGTAAATTGTGGACAATTAGACAACCAAACTTATTATTATGAAGACCCAATTGAAAACATTGTTTTTCATATTGGCTATGGTTTTATTAAGTCAATGTGAAAAGGATAACCCACAAGTTACCATCCCTGATGACAACTTTTTAAATGCACTGATAGAGCTGGGAGTTGATAAAAATGGCGATGGTTTTGTTAACCTTGCTGAAGCTGAGGTGATAACATCATTAAATGTTAGTAAAGACAGCATTTCAAGTCTGACAGGAATTGAAGCATTTGTTAATTTAGCACAACTGGATTGTAGTTTCAACTTATTAAACAGCTTGAACATTTCTCATAATATTGGCATAAAATATTTACGTTGTGAAAATAACCGATTAACCAGTTTGGATATTTCAATTAATACTGCCTTAACAAAATTTGTATTGCGATTGGAACCAATTAACCACCCTTGATGTTTCTATTAATACTGACTTGGAAAGGTTATATTGCAACGAGAACCTATTAACTAGCCTGGATGTTTCTAATAATATTGCCTTAAAATATTTGGATTGTAGTAGTAATCAGCTGACCACACTGAATGTTTCAAATAATACTGCTTTAGAATGGTTGGGTTGTGGGGATAACCAATTAACGACATTGGATGTTTCTAATAATACTGCTTTAGAATGGTTGGGTTGTGGAGATAACCAATTAACGACATTGGATGTTTCTAATAATACTGCCTTACTCAAGTTGTTTTGCAGTGGAAACCAATTAACCAGCCTGGATGTTTCCAATAATATTGCATTAACAATTTTGTGGTGCAGCGGAATCCAGCTTAGCACTTTGGACCTATCAAATAATACTGCATTAGGTACTGATGTTATTTTTTGCTGTACTCCTCTTGATATATCCGATATACCTTCTTTGTATCAAGTCTGTGTCTGGGAAATTCCTTTCCCTCCGGCTGGAGTTTATGTAGATTCAACTGGAAGTCCCAATGTATATTTTACAACGGATTGTAGTAAATAATATCCCTAGTCTCAGGGGCTGTCCTTTGTTATTTTAAGATTATTTCTCAATTTACTTGAAAAACCACTACGGATTTGATAAAAGGGTTTACCTATTACAGGTAAGCTCTTTTTTTATTTAAGACAATTATTAACTTTATGGATATGAAAAAGGGACCTGACAAAATTGACAAAAGAACTTTTCATTGTAGTGAGTGTACCTATAATGTTCAAGTTTATGGTGAAAGGTACTTCGATCATGGATGCCTGAATTTCATGGAAACATTCGTTTGTTTAGATTGTAAAAGATTATTTGAAGGGATAACTACAAAGCTTCAAGACTATGGGACAATCCCGATATATAAAGAAATACAAAAGATATTTAAAGACTTTGATATTAGAATCGATAAACAAGATCGTAAGCATTTGTCATTTCGAGAAACAGAACCTAACATAGATCATGTAGATGTTAAATCCAATCAATGTCTGTTTTGTGGTAGTTATGATAACATAAAGTGGGATCCAACTATTGGTCTATGCCCAAAATGTGGGAGTACTATGACCTTTGAAGCACAAGGAGAAATAAGAGTTAAACCCTTAGAAGCCAAAAAAGCAATAAAAGAAAAACCCATCAAGGCCAAAGAAATAAAAAATATAGAAGACGTCTATAAAAAAGGGTTGTTTACAATCAATGCTATAGATAAAAATAACAAGCTATTCCCAATAACTCATAAAGAGGATCCTGCACGTGTTGGGCAACCAATGACAGATGAAGAATTACACTCATTTGCAGTTCAACTAGTCTTAGTCTACTATCATTACAACCATGGTTATATTAAAAGCAGAAATATCAATCCTGGTATTGAATACCCACATATTGTAATGAGGAATAAAGACACTGAAAAACTATACTATTTAATTGTTAAAGCAGGAATTCACCCTGATATACCTAAACCATTACCAACAGAAAACTACTCGACATTAATAAAGCTTGCCGAGGAAGCTAAGGCAATACCTGTATTTATTGGGGTAACATTCTCTAATTATTCTGCAGATGATGACAACCCACCTAAATGTGGTGGTGATTACGTAGTTAAAATTACCAGGTTAAAAGAACTATGAGATTGAGTCTGGTAACATTTAACCACACATTCAGTTACTTATGAAATATTAACAATCTTTTGGATTTATTACATATTTGACATAAATTAGCATTCTTAGTAAAACGAACAAAACATTCGTTTTATAAACTTCATAAGTCGGTAAAACGAAAGTTTACTTCGTTTATAAACAAGTTATGCCCAATGTGAACCGAGCAGAAAATGAAAGATGAAGTAGTTAGAAAAATATCATTAATTGAAGAACTAGACACTTCTATAAAACTAATAAAATTAGGGTTTGGGGAATATCAAAATCTTGATATGGCTAATGACTTCTATTATTTACCATTCCAATTAATTTCAAGTGGATTTGAAAGATTAATGAAATGTTATATCTGTCTAGGACACATTGAAAAAGAGGGGGATTTTCCGAGACCTGAACTTTTTAGAAATAAGCTCAAACATGATTTAATAAAACTGAAAAGTCATATCACAGAAAATTACTTTCAAGAAAACTCTCAAGCTTTATCGGCTGACTTAACTTATCTAAAAACGGATAAGGATTTAGAAAAACTAATTGGACTACTCTCAGAATTTGGAAAGTTTGCAAGATACTATAACCTGAATGTTGTAACAGGTGAAATCAACCCTGGAATTGATGTAAAAGCATTATGGGAAGAATATGAAACAAGTTATGTTGTAGGTGATAAATTGCTTTTAGACAAGTTGAAGGATTTTGAATCACGAAATGAAGTTTTAAATTTAATAACGCAAAAAATAATTGAAAAACTTGAAAGGTTTACACGAGCATTAGCCAGACAATTTACTCTTGGAAAATTAGGAGCTTTGGCTCAACAATATTCTCCTAGTGTTTATGACTTTTTAATGTTAAAGAATTCTGAATTAGGAAATATAGATTATAGAAAGAATACAACCAGATTCGTACAACGAGACCATAAACCTCATAAAAGAACATTTAAAGACGAATATAATCGAAAGAGAAATAAGGATTATAAAAGTAAATTGATTTCTGAAGAAAAATTTGACGGAGAATGGCCATTTTATGCAGACCAAGTAATAATTGAGTGCAGACAAAAATATTGGTGTGTAGTTTCAATTGATAACTTTGATTATGCTTTGAATGGGGCAGCAAAAGGTAGATACAAAATTGAAGATGTACATGAAGCAGGAATGGCAATATTAGGAAAATCGGTTGGGCCATTTATTGACATGGCATTAAAACTGGGAGAAGAAAATAATTAAACACAGGGCATAATCGAGTAGGCGGCTGATCACGCTGAAGCGTGACCAGTGCACCTCTCACACCACCGTACGTACGGTTCTCGTATACGGCGGTTCGCTAAACAGTACAGAAGCTCTTTTCACCTTCTATACCTTGCCTTTATTCGCAAAACCGTAGGCTCATCTTGGGAATCGATCACCCATAATGGATTATGCCTTGTAAATTGCAATTATCAGGCTGTTTAGCGTTCAGTCCTTCAGTACTTTGTGAGGCTTCCAACTTTAACCCGTTTTATTGAGTGTTGGCTCGTTTCCGTACCTACTATGACCTCGGCTGACTTCTCACTATAACCAACCCGTGGTTGATGAGACCTCCCTTGGTAAGGTAAATATCCTTTAATCTAATCCTGCGGAATCTACATAACTGTATTTTGGTATTCATAGGGCTTTACAATGATGTGGTTGCTTACCCATACAATCATGCCTCTTATCCCGTTCCTGTTCGTCAGTTCAGACTTTTGTAGTCTGGCTTACTTCAGTGTATGGGTCACCCCAAACCACCTTGCCACTTGCTAATGCTTCCAGGCGTTACCCCAGTGCATAAGGAACTTACACCCTCTGGACTTTCTTTTATTCAAAGAACTTTTCTATATTTACCATTCAAGGCACACACAGGCGTTAAAATTAATTGCCGGTTTGGTACTATTTGAGAGTTTTGTAAATTTGGTAAAGTATATTAATAAATTGAAAGGACATTGCTAAAAAACGG
>JADFQJ010000053.1 GCA_022561875.1 Bacteroidota bacterium
AATGTTGTTAATACCTTTATTAATAATGTTATCCTTTGGGATTATGCCTGTAAGTGATTGTATGTAAATATATTATAAACCTTTTAATTAACAGGTTGATATCAAGGGTTGTATGTATGGTTAGATATAGGGTTAAAGGAGTTCCATTTAATATAGTAATAGAGCCAAACGTAATTAATTTGTCCAAATACACAAAAAAGTAATATTTACAGTACTTTTTCTTGCATAAAAGTATTAAAAGTAGTGCTTTTGTAGAGTAAGTTGTTCTTTGACGAGATAGAGAGAGCAGAATCAAAAAAAACTAAACTATGAAAACTAATCATGTAATCATGGAGAAAAGTAAATCAGGACAATATTCTGCCTATTTGCCTGAATTACCCGGGTGTATTGCAACCGGGAAAACAATCCAGGAAACTAAAAACAGCATCGTTAGTGCTGTGGAATTCCATCTTGAAGGAATGGCAGAGGATGGTGATGAGATTCCGGAATTCTTTGCCGGAGAATATAAACTAACTTTTGAACTTGATATTCAAACCTTGTTTGAGTGGTTCTCCGGATTAATGACAAAAAAGGCGGTATCTAAATTAACTGGTATGAATCAAAGTTTAGTCAGTCAATATGCAAATGGAGAAAAGGTACCCGGTCCAAAACAAAGAAGAAGAATCGAGCAAGCTCTCCATAAATTTGGAGAAGATTTATGCAGCGTTTCTCTTTAAATTAATTATATAACCCATAACCCCGACAATATTGTTGGGTTTTTTTATTTTATGGCAGTCCATATTTGTGGTGGAGTTTGAGTATTATTATAAGTTGTAATTCCTCTATTTTCCGTAACTTGTAGGAAATTGATTAAAATCTTTATATGAACCGGATTAAAATTTTCATCCTGCTGCTATTTTTTATACAGGGATGTACCCATAACAGATATACAAGCCATTATGAAAGTATTGATTCAGGTGAATTACAATTTTTTCCTGAGACTTATGCCGAAAAGCCGGATTTGCCTTCCCCTGCTGTCGATGCAAATGGCAGGGAAGTGGTACTACTGAGGATACAGGATAACCTCTATACATGGTTTGATGCCACGGTGGAAAATGGTGACAGGTTTGACTACAAAACAAAGAAGCCCTGATTCAGGCAAAGATTCAACAAACTTCAACCCCGTCCGGGGTTGCTTATTCATTTTATTACATAGCTCCCCGGACGTGACCGGGGCTACCTGACTTTAAGCCCTCCGGGCTTATTGATATGAGGAATCATAAAAGAAAGCACCATGCTTCAGCATGGTGTTTCGAGGATAATACACGTTTGAAATAGTGCGCTTTAGCGTACTTTTGTTAAAATGCAAGTTATTATTAATTCCAAATGTATTCTATTGTTGATCAAATCATTTGAACCAGTTTTTATGTAAATGAAACACAGATTAGCTATTTGTATTTCATTTTATTTAAAAGTCAGCTGAAGCTGACTAATAAATTGTATTTATGCACTTATTTACACCATGCTGAAGCATGGTGCTTATTTTGCTAAAAGCCTGTTTATGAGCATGTAATATTGTAAATAATACCCTAAGCTAAAATCAAATCAATTCCCGCTTTTCTAAATTCATCTTGAAACCTGGAATTTAAATCGTCGTTGGTGGCAATGTGTTGTATGTCTGCAGGATAGCAAATACCGGTAAGCTCTTTTTTTCCAAATTTGCTTGAATCGGAAACAATAAAAACATCCTGTGCTTTTTGAATGATACAGGTTGAAATTTCGGCTCTGAAAAGATCACGCAGCATAAATCCGTTACCGGTAGTGTATCCGTCAATTCCAATAAAAGCTTTGTTAATGTTTATCTGATCAATACAGGTTTTGGTAATTTTCCCCACCAGAGTTTCACTATCGTGCTGGTAAATACCCCCAAGAATAATAATATTGGCTTGTTCGTTTTTTCGGAATTGCCTGGCAATGTATACATTTGTGGTTATTATGGTAACTTTTTTGATTATTAAAAGTTCGCGTGCCAAAAGTACATTTACGGAGCCTGATTCAATCAGAATTGTTTCCCCTTCATTTACAAAAGAAGAAACCTTTTTGGCGATCCTGAGTTTTTTTTCATAATTAACTCCCAGCCGGTTGACCAGATCGTCTGCATCTTTTAATACTGCACCGCCATGAACACGCTTTAAAAGACCTTCGGCTTCCAGAAAATTTAAATCCTGCCGGATTGTAACCGAAGATACATTCAGTATTTCAGAAAGCTTATTTACAGAGGTCCGGTCGTTTTTACCCAGAATTTCCAGGATTATATTTTGTCTTTTGTTCAGCATAAATTAATGTTTTCAAAATTTCATGATATAATATTTCTTTTTCTTTTTTCCTTAGCCTTAGCCTTCTTCATAGCCTTCTTACTAATGCCCCCGGTGAAATATGTTACATCCGACTCTGCCAGGAACGCCTTCGGCGCACTCTGGCAGGTCTCCATCGTACCATCGAACCATCGCACTATCGTATCTTTCTTATCTTAATCCTTAGCCTTAGCCTTGTTCTTCCAGTGTTAAAGCAGCCGCACCGATAACTCCCGCATCGCCGGAAATTTTTGAAACAGTTATTTCAATAGGGTCGAAAATCATATCGCGGGCTAAATTGTAAAATGTCGATTTTATTTTGTTCAAATAAAATTCCCCCCAATTTGTCAGTCCTCCGCCCAAAACAATGAGGGGTGGATTTAAAGCCTGAAAAATATTATAAAGTCCTAAACCCACATAATAGCCACAGTCCAGTATGATTTCTTTGGAAACCGGATCATCCATTTCGAGTCCTTTTTTCAAAAGTTGCCCGTTTATTTCCGACCTGATAAAATCTGGCGGCAGATTAAGCTTGCTTTTTTTACCCTCCTTTAATTTTTTTTCAAAAAGCCAGGGTAGGGCCATGCCACATGCACATGCCATTAAACATCCACGGTTACCACAGGTGCAGGTTAGCTCGCTGTCCGGTTCTACGATCATATGACCAAATTCTCCTGCAGTTCCTGTTATACCGCGATAAAGCTTTTTGTTGATAATAATACCGGCGCCAATTCCTGTACTTATGGTCAGAAAAATCATATCATCAAATCCTTGCCCGGCGCCAAATTTATATTCACCAAAAGCCTGGGCATTGGCATCGTTATCCAAAATTACAGGTATTTTAAAATATGACTGGACAGCTTCACGAAGCGGATAATTTTTAAATCCTTTCAAGTTAGAAGAGGTTATAATTACACCATCTCGAAAACGGATGTGCCCTGCACAGCCCATTCCGATTCCAGGAAGGTCAGATTCCTGCAGATCATTCCTTTTAAATATTTCTTTGATATTTTCGGCTACCATTTTAACCAGCCCTTTTTCGTTTTTATCAACATGGGCACCGGTATGAATTTTGTCCAGGATTTTTCCATTATCATCAATCAGGGCAATGGAACATTTAGTGCCACCTATATCTACACCGCAAAGTATTTTGTTCATCAATTAAATTTTAGTTTAAAGCAACCTTCTTAAATGATGGTCCTATTTTCTATTAAACGTGATATAATTTGTTGGAATAGTGGAATATTTATAAAAGCCATCCATTTTTTTCATCTTTCCATTTTTCCAGCTTTCCATTCTTCCATAATTCCTTTTAATAAATTATGTTAATAATAACAAAATGCGAAACTTTAGTAATTTAGTGAATGTTCGGTTCTTGCAATAATATCATCCTGAGTATCGGGTGATAAAGTTGTGAAAAATGCGGAATATCCAGCTATCCTGACTATCAGATCCCTGTATTTTTCGGGATTCTTTTTAGCGGCAAGCAGTGTTTCCTTTGAAACGATATTGTATTGGACATGCCATCCTTTCAAATCTTCAAAAAAGGTGCGTATTATCGAAATCAATTTTTGTTTGCCGGAATCTTTTTGAATAACAGCCGGTGATAATTTCTGATTCAGGAGTACCCCTCCCATAATTTTTTCCGTAGGCAACTTTGAGACGGATTTGAACACTGCAGTCGGTCCCAGCATATCTGTTCCCGAAGACGGTGAACTTCCCTCTGCAACCGGAGTAAACGCTTTTCTGCCGTCGGGTGTTGCCGGAACAACGGCTCCGCTGGGAACATTTGCAGAAATACTGGAGGTTCCTGCAAAATATTTGCATCCGATGGGCCCCCGGTTGTACCGGGTGGTATGATAATTTTCAAGTTCGTTGATAAATTCCATGTAGGCATCTCTCAATAGGAGATCCACATAATCATCATCATTCCCATATTTGGGTGCAAAATTCAATAGTAGCTGTCTGATTTTTTCCCCTTCTTTTCCTTCGAAATTATTTTCAATAGCACTTAATAGCTGTTCTTTTGATAATTTTTTTTCTTCGAAAACCAGTTTTTTAATTGCTGCCAGTGAATTCCCCAAATTCGCAATTCCAACCTGCAGACCGGAAATAAAATCGTATTTCGAACCACCTTCCTTAATGGTTTTACCACGACTAATGCAACTGTCTACAAATGCAGAACAGAGGATGTCAGGAACATTTTCTTCGAGGGCAGTATCGACAGCAGTGTCAATTTCAACCGTTTTTCGGGTATAATATTTTATCTGATGTTGCCACGCTTTAAAAACGTCCTCAAAAGAATTAAATCCGGAAAAATTCCCCAGACCTTTTTTATAGACTTTACCAGACTGCCTGTCAAGTCCGTTGTATAACGAAGCCAGCAAAACCCGCATCAGGTTCAGAAAACTCATCCCGGTACAACGGTAACCCCACTTTCCCGGCACAGCAATTTCAATACATCCGATTGCAGAGTAGTTGTATGCATCTTCCGGTTCAACGCCAATTTTAATGTGTCCAGGAATAACGATTTCATCGTTGTTAAACGAGGGCATACCAAATCCTTTCTCAATGATCCGTATGCACTCCAGCATGAAATTATTGTTTATGTTTTTATGGAACCTTACTGAAAGATTGGGTTGGGTGAGTTTCATTTTTCCAACCGAATCAAGAATAAGAAAACTCAAATCATTTACTGCATCCAGCCCGTCGGTTGTTTGTCCGCCTATGGTGACGTTCTGATATAGCGGTCCGCCGGCAGAGAAACGGGTGTGTGACCACGGGCGAATTTTATTAATAGAAACCAATTTGATCCACATGTTTTCTAACAGCTCTGACGCAAAATCATCCGAAATACTTCCTGTGATTTTATCATTTTGATAGAAGGGGAAAAGGTACTGATCCATTCTTCCCAGTGAGACTGAATGGCCATTACTTTCAATTTGAAGAACAAGCTGCACAAAATATGTGAGCTGCAATGCCTGATAGAAATTTTCAGGAGGCTTTTCTGCAATTATCTCACAATTATCAGTGATCAGCAGCAGTTCCTTTTTTCTTTTCCTGTTCACCTCTTTTTTACTGATAGAAAGGGCTAATTCTCTGTATCTTCGGATAAAAGCCTGGAATGCTTTAATGGAAACAGTTAGCGCCGTATAAAAATGGTCTTTTTTTACTCCTTCCTGTTCGAATCTTTTTACCTGCTGGTGATAATGCTTTATTTCATGAAGATATCCACCTAGCCCTACCGATAATATTTTGTAAAAATCAACTGCAATATGAGCATCTCCGGAGGTGAGGTTGCCGGTGGCTTTAATAATGTCTGAATCCTGCAGGTCTCGTAATTCCTGCGACATTAATGCCCTGCCACGATCCCAAAGTACTTTACCTTTCCACCATTTTGCAATTTCAAGCAGTTCCTTTTTCTGTTCTTCAGTTATTAAAAAAGCATCTCCGGGGCGCTTATCCAGTTCATCCATTTCCCGGGGCAGCCAGTCAACAGCATATTCGGGAAAAACGGGAGCCGCTCTATGCTTCGACGACTGGTTTCCCACAATAAGTTCACCGTCATCAATAAAAATGGTCATTTCTTTAAGGGTTTTTTCAAGCGCCAGTGCCCGTTTTATAATTACCGGTTTATCTTCATTCTTCTGATAAATTTGGGTGTAAAACTTTGCCCTTTCGGTACAAACCGATGGTTTTGTGCTTAAAACCTTTTCACGCAGAACCAATATTCTTTCCGATACCGTTGTCGGTTTTTTTTCAATTAGCATCTCAACCTCCAATTTTAGTTCGTAATCCTTTTGATTGTGCATACCGAATATATGGTTCTAACTCTGAATCCTGAACCTGTTTTTTATGATCAAAAATGTAGTCAATGCCCAACATTTTGTATTTTTCAACACCATATGTATGATAAGGCAGAAAATGAATCTCATTGACATTTTTTAATGAAATAACAAATTCAATCATCTGTTTCATTTCATCTTCAGAATGATTAAAACCGGGAATCACCGCAATGCGAACGATTACATGTGCATCAGAATCTGTGAGTTTATTTATATTATTTATAACCAGCTCTGCGTCTCCTTGTGTAAAGGATTTGAGCTTATCCTTATCAATATGTTTTAGATCTATCAGGAAAGTTTCAACCAAACCAATACATCTTGCCACTTCACTCCAGTTTACATGAAGCGACGTTTCAATGTTCACGTTAATGTTTCTGCCTTTAAGTTTCTGCAGCAAGGTTTTGAGTTCATCCCCCTGAGAAAGCGGCTCACCACCTGAAAGGGTCACTCCGCCGTTGTCCCGGTAAAAAAGAGTGTCTTTTTCTATTTCATTTAAAAGTTCATCAACACTTTTGGATTCTCCGGATATGGTTAATGCTTTCGAGGCGCAAATATTCTTTAATTTTTCCGGTTCATTTTCATTTATAAGTTCGCGGTTAATCTGAATTCCATTATTTATTATTCGGGTAATGGCTTTATTATGTGCTTTAATACAATCTCCGAAGTTATTGCATTTTTTTTTGTCGTACATGACACTGTAACCGAAAGATTGACTTTCAGGATTACTGCACCACTGGCAACGAAGCGGACATCCCTTATAAAAAATAACGGTTCGGATACCGTCGCCGTCGTGAGTAGAAAATCGCTGAATATTAAAGATCATATACGATTTATAATTTGATTTTTTTTGTAAAACAAATTTAATAAATTTTCGAATGAAAGCAAAATAACTTTCGATTAAAATCTAAATAATTGGTGAACAACATTTTCCGATGTAAAGAAGTATAAAGCGGAATTTATTTAAAGTTTATTTCAGGATAGCTAAACGGCCAATTATATTAATGACCAATCATAGGACAAAAAAGGGTAGGGGATGTAGAATAAGAATATCCATTCCCTTACTGCCGTCAGGCAGGCTTATCAACCTGATTAACTTTTAAAAGTTCTATTTATCATAATAATAGAAGACGGTTATTTAATGGTGCAGGGCAGGTTGTGTTTGCATTAGCCTTTTTTATATTCTTATTTAGAACCATTCTCTATAAACCCCTTTTATGGACATTTCTTATGAAAATTTGTCGGAACTATTGTATAGTAAAATAAAAAGGTTTAGATTTGAAGAACTTTTATTAACAAAATTAATAAAAATAAAAATGAGAAAATTTATATCAGTAAAACGTTTCACATTAAGGCCAACTGCTCATTGCAGTGAAGGTTGTTAGCTTGATCAGCAAAAAACTTAAGGTACATGTAGTACATTGTTGTGATAAATTAATTTATTGGAACAAAAAGTTTATATATTAATCCAACCGGGAATCTTTCTAACATAAAATCTGTATCGATATAGGGCTTAGTGTCCTTATATCCCAACGAACTTCGTTGTCAGGATATATTCGACATATATTCTTTAGTTCGCATAAGCTCCTAAAGAATTTGTCTCATTTATTCTGATGTTATATTAATCAGAGGAGTTTGGAGTAAAATATATGAATTATATCGACCGGGAAATTGTTTTAATCTACCTTCGCCGAAGCTACGACAGATAAAACATAAGTTCGGTACCGATATAGGATTACTGTTTGTAAGTTCAATAGATCCCGACGAACTTCGTTGTTGGGACTAGTTCGACAATAATTCTTCAGTTCGCATAAGCTCCTGAAGAATTTGTCTCACTGAGGCTGGACAAGATTCTCTGCAAAAGCCCTATAATAAATAATTTGTAAAAAACCTTCTCCCTGGCCCAAAGCATTTTACCTGTAAAAAAGCAAACCGGTATACTTAACGCATTGCGGGGCCTGGTGCTTTTAACGGTGCTTTCTGGAATATTTGCAAATAATTTTCTTATTTCATCCTCTTTCAAGCCTAATCCCATTATGTAACTGAAGATTTCAATATAGGGAATAACCTCCTGAGAATTGAATACTTCAATCTAAACAGTATAATTGTCAGGAAAAATTTAATTCTAACGAGCTGAGAGTTTCTTTTTAACTGACAGGTGAAACTTAGTGGAAACATTATATTTTCTTAACTTTGAAATATGTGGTCAAGGAATTTTAGTAAATGTACAAAATGTGGAACTACACAAATAAAACACGTTGCAAAAGGGCTGTGCAGGAAATGCTATACGTTAAATACGGAAGCCGAGCACAAAAAACATCAAAGACATAGAAGGGGAGTTGCAGATGACTTTTTGACTAGGGAGAAGCTATATGAGCTTTATATCAAAAAAGGTATGTCATTAACTGACATTGGTAGATTGGCTGGATGTACTAGAGTAAATGTACATTATAAAATGAAGAAATTCGGAATTGACGCAAGATCTAAAACAGAAGCGCGAACTATAGCTTTAGACAAAGGAAAAATAAAAACTATAAGAATTGATGAATTTGGAAACAAAAAGGAAGTTGTTTTCCGAAAGATTAGATATAACGAAAATTTCTTCAAGGAATGGTCTGCTGAAACGGCTTATGTTTTGGGGCTTATTTATACAGATGGGAATTTGCATCTTCGAAAAGATAAATCAGGATATGAGTTAGGCATTTTATCCTTTGGTCAGAAAGACAAGGAGCTTGTCGAAAAGTTCTTGAAATTGATGGATTGTGATGCTACAATTCGATTTAGAGAAAGACGTGAACTTGAAAACACAACCGCCGGGGAATTGTTTTATTTCAGTATTGGCAATAATGACATTGCGAATGACTTGAAAAAGCTTGGAGTTACTCCAAATAAGAGCTTAGATATGAAATTTCCAACTATTCCAGACCAATTAATAAAGCATTTTGTTAGAGGATTATTTGATGGTGATGGCTCCGTATATATTACCAGTAAACACCTAAGAGTTAAATTATTATCCGGTTCCAGGGTTTTTATAGAAGAACTTAATCAGTATATGATGAAAAATGGATTCCCTAATAGAAAAATCTACTATAGCCATTCAAAAGATAATCCTGGCGCATTTTTTATTTGTTATGGTTCGGTTTCTGATGTATCACTTTTTTACAAATTCATCTATGATAAGGTTTCCTCAACAATGTACTATTCTAGGAAGAGAGAAATTTTTAAGCAACATTTTAATAATGCTTAAAAGGAAAAGAAAAAAATTTCTGTATCAGTTTAAGAACCCTTACACTTATATAGCTTAATAACATTATGAAAATAATCAAGTTATATAATCATTAGCAAAAGTAACATAATAAATATTATGTTAAATAGAAGATATATAAATAAAGGGGAGTAAATAGATAACACTCCCCTTTTTCTATTTACCCAAAATCATTCTGCTCCTTTTTCTCCACTAAGCTTCTTCACTATTACTTCATGTTTTTCCATCATCTGCATACGGTAATAGAGGATTTTTAATGTTTCCATGGTTGATATATCATCGGAATTCAACTCATGTGCTTTTTCCATGAAAGGTAAAGCTTTTACAAACTGATCATCTGCAGCTTTCTTTGCTTTTTCATACTCCTCATTATCCATTATCTCATTGGCCTTTTCAACCATTGTAACACCTTTATTAAACAACAGAGCCCCGATATTATATTGTGTATCAAAATATGTCGGATTAAGCTCAGCAGCTTTCAGGTATGCTTTCATTGCTTTATCCGGTTCCTCTGATTTATCATATAAAACACCTTCTGCGTGATAGAATGTTGCATTTGAAGGATCTTTCTCCTTGGCAATCGCCAGATATTCAAGGGCTTGTTCGTTTCTCCCTGATGTAAGATAATAATTAACCAGGTGAACCAGAACAGCCTCATTTCCGGGATATGCTTCGAACGCTTCCTGAAGAATTATTGTAGCACCGGTTGAATCCTCTGTTGCCAGATAACAGTTCTTGAGAAGAAGATAAAGATCCGGACCGCCATAGCCTAATTCCTTGCATGTTTGGAAATGTTCAATGGCTTTGTCGTAAATTTCTCCGTTAAAAGCGGCTAATGCAGCATTATAAGTTACACTGGTATCAGCAGCACCGCCAAAAATCTCATTCTCTCCAATTTTCAAGGCAAATTCAAAATCATCAAGCGCTGCAGGGTAATCCTTTGCCTGGAATCCTTCAATACCTTTATTTATTACTGCATTTAACAACAATGGTAGCTGGATATTGACTGCATTATGCATATTCTCATCCAGTTCAATGGTTTTCATGTAATTTTTATAAGCTTTTTTGAAAGGATCATTAAATAACTTATTAAATTCTTCATTTTCCGAAACCCCTGCTGCCTGAGCAAGTCTGCCATAAGCAAAATATGTATCCTCCCAATCTTTACTTTTTTCATGTTTAAAAGCTTCGTCAAGTTTTACTTTGGCTTCTTTTAGTTTTCCCTGGCCTATAAGGTTTTTAGCCGATCTGACATTGCTTTTTTGAGCTGTTACGCCAAAAACCAGGATTATACTCACAAAAATTGTTAGAATCGATCGTTTCATTTTGTTTTCGGTTTAAAGTTCTGTAGTAATAAGTTTCAACAAAGTTACAATTTAATAAAAAAAATTAAATAATTATGAATTTCCCTGTTTTACTTTCTGCAATTCTTTATCTATCAGGGTATGTTTGTCCATAATTCTAAGTCTGTAATATATTAATTTCAATGTTTCCATTGTCTGGATATCACCCGGATTAAGTTCATGGGACTTCTCCAGAAATGGCAAAGCTTCTGCAAATCGTACATCGGCAGCTTCTCTCGCCGCTGTATATTTTTCGTTATCAAGTATTTTATTGGCTTCTTCAACCATTTTTACTCCAAGGTGAAAAATAAGCGCTCCCAGGTTAAATTGAGAGGTGAAAAACTCCGGATCAAGATCGATTGATTGCTGATAAGCATTCCTTGCATTATCAACCTTTCCTATCCTGTCAAGAATTAAACCTTCAGCAAAGAAATTGGAGGCATTACCAGGGTCCTTTTCTTTAGCGATTTTCAGAAAATCAAGAGCTTCATTATTCATATTGGCAGTGATATAGTAATTTACCAGTTGAACCAGCACTTTCTCTTCTTCAGGAAATTTTTCAAATGCCTCTATAAGAATCTGCAATACATTGGCTGAATCATTCATTGAAACATAAGCATTTTTCAACAACAGGTACAGGTTAACCCCTCCATAATTCATCTCTTTGCATGTAATGAAGTATATTACCGCTTTATCATAAATTTTTGCATTATATGCTGCCAGACCTGCATTGTATATTATGCTTGTATCAACAACGCCATTAAAAATATCATTTTCAGCTATCTTGCTCACAAATTCAAAACTAATCATTGCCTCCCTGTATTTCCGGGCTTTAAAAGCTTTCACTCCCTTATCAACAAAATCATTCGACAGCTTTGACATCAAAAGATTCACTGAATTATCCAGCTTTCCTTTTTCATCCAGTTCCAGCGCTTTAACATAGTTATCATATGCCAGCTGCAATGGGTTCTCAAACAGTTTCCGGTCTTTCTTTTTCTTTGATGTTGCTGCTGTCTGCACCAGTTTTCCATAAACCAGGTATGTTTTTGCCCATTGATTATTAACGGTCGAATCAGTTGCCAGTTGAAGCGCCTCTCTGGCATCTTCCAGCTTACCCTCACTTATCAGATGTTCAGCCTGCCGCACATACTTTTTTGTTGAGCATCCGCCAAATGAAATGGATACAAATACTAATATTGGGACAATATGCTTCATTCCAGCAAAGTCATGTTCATTAAAATACTTTCAAGTACCTTGCCATTTTAAGTAAAAGAATAATTTTTTTTCTATTTCTCCGCGTTTTCATGAGATTCGGAATTGTTTTCCGCCTCATTCTCATCGTTAGCCTCGACATAAGCCACGGCAGCGATCGAATCACCCTTTTTGAGGTTTATTAATTTGACACCCTGGGTTGTACGACCTATAACCCTCAACTCCGAAACAGCAACTCTGATTGTCAGCCCCGAGCGATTTATGATCATCAGGTCATCAGTATCGAGCACTCCTTTCATAGCAATTAATTTCCCCGTTTTCTTAGTGATATTCAGGGTTTTAACACCTTTTCCGCCACGGTTAGTGATTCTGTAATCGCCTATTTTTGAACGTTTTCCGTAACCTTTTTCAGAAACTACCAGAATATTTTCCTTTTCATTCTCAACGGCAACCATTCCTATTACTTCATCATTATCAGAACTAAGTGTAATTCCCCTCACTCCCGAAGCAGTTCTGCCCATAGGCCTGACTTTACTTTCATGGAACCGGATAGCCCTGCCTGATCTGACGGCCATCATAATCTCATGGTTGCCGTTAGTTAATTTAGCCTCGAGTAACTGATCGCCTTCCCTGATATTGATCGCATTTATGCCATTTTGCCGCGGACGGGAATATGCTTCGAGTGTTGTTTTCTTTATTATGCCCTTTTTGGTGCCCAGGATAATAAAATTATTATTGATATATTCTTTGTCATCGAGTTTTTGCACATTAATATAGGCCAGGACAAAATCATTTGGTTCAATATTTAAAATATTCTGTATTGCCCTGCCTTTCGATATTCTTGATCCTTCAGGGATCTGATAAACTTTAAGCCAGTAGCATTTGCCGTTTTTTGTAAAGAACAGCATTGTATTATGCATGGAGGCGATGTATAAATGTTCCAGGAAATCTTCATCGCGGGTGGTTCCCCCCCTCGAACCAATACCGCCTCTCCCCTGCCGTTTGAACTCAACCAGTGGAGTACGTTTGATATAGCCAAGCCGGGAAATGGTAATTACCATATCTTCATCAGCATAAAAATCTTCCGGATCAAAATCCTCAACACTTGGCACAATCTCTGTTCTGCGTTCATCGCCAAATCTTTCCTTTATTTCAATAAGCTCATCCTTAATAATTTTCATCTGCAAACTTTCGTCTGACAGTATCTCGTTCAGATACTCAATCAGATTCATCAAACTTTTGAATTCCTCCCTGATCTTGTCTCTTTCAAGACCGGTAAGGCGGTGCAGCCTCATATCAAGAATTGCTTTAGCCTGAACTTCTGTCAGGTCAAAGTTCTTCATGATGCCGGTTTTTGCTTCATCGGGTGTTTTTGATTTTCTTATCAGAGTGATAACCGCATCGAGATTATCCAATGCAATCAGCAGACCCTCAATAATATGAGCTCTTTTCTGCGCTTGTTCAAGCTCATATTTGGTCCGCCTCAGAACAACCTGGTGGCGGTGTTTGACAAAATAAGATATCAACTGCTTTAATGTCAATGTTCTGGGTCGTCCATTGACAAGAGCGATGCAATTTACGTTAAAGGAATTCTGTAACTGGGTGTATTTGAACAATTTGTTCAGAACAACATTGGATGTGGCATCCCTTTTAAGGATAATAACAATTCGCATCCCCTGGCGGTCCGACTCGTCATTTATATAAGATATACCATCGATCTTTTTCTCGTTGATCAGATCGGCGGTTTTCTTGATCATGTCAGCCTTATTCACCATGTAGGGTATCTCTGATACCACTATCCGCTCTCTTCCTGAAGGAGTATTCTCAATTTCAGTCCTGGCTCTTACTACCAGCCTTCCTCTTCCTGTTTCATATGCTTCTCTTACACCTTGTATACCATAGATGATCCCGCCTGTCGGAAAGTCAGGCCCTTTTATGTATTCCATCAGCCCGTCAACCTCAATCTCATTGTTATCTATATAAGCGATGGTTGCGTCAATTACTTCTGAAAGATTGTGAGGTGGTATATTTGTAGCCATTCCGACAGCAATTCCCGCAGATCCGATGATTAATAAGTTGGGGGTCCGTGCTGGGAGTCCGTTA
>JADFQJ010000020.1 GCA_022561875.1 Bacteroidota bacterium
GGCCACCATCTTCTCCCGGGCGATATTGCCATGGTACTTGATGCGGGGACTGAGAAGCTGGTCATTGGAACCGGGGCCAGCGGTATGATGAGTGTATCAGAGAGTGTGCTGGAGCTGTGCGAAAAGCGTGGGATCGAAGTCGAAGCATGCCGCACGGCTGCGGCTGTAACCCGATTCAACGAAGCTGTGGAAGCAGATAAGGCTGTCGTAGCTTGTTTCCACCTGACCTGTTAGCGAAATTCAGTGATAACAATACAATTTCTCAACTCTTTTTCTTCCACTACCCTTCCGGCATATTTTCAAGCACATCAACCAGTAGCTTCCAGAATCGCTGTGTTGATCCTATATGAAGCTTCTCATCAGGTGAATGAACACCTTTTATTTGCGGACCTACGGAGATCATATCCAGATCAGGGTATTTTTCAAGGAACAATCCGCATTCCAGTCCGGCATGCATTGAACGCACTACCGGTTTTTTATTAAACAATTTCTCGTATGAACCGGCAACTATTTTTACTATTTCAGAATCAGGGTTAGGCGCCCATCCCGGATAGCTTCCTGTAAATTCAACCTTCGCTTTGGCAAGCAGGAATGTACTGGCAACCTGATCGGCAATATCTTGCTTAGACGAATCAACAGAGCTCCTCTGGCTGGTTGTGATAAGTATCCGGTTTCCTTCAATAAACTTTACCGAGGCAAGGTTTGTTGAGGTTTCAACCATGTCTTTCATTTCCTGACTCATTGCTACAACCCCATGAGGACAGGCATATATAGCATTTAGCAGCTGTTTCTGAACACTTTTTGTAAGAACTTCTTTGGGTAACCCTGCATGTTCGTAGTTAATTTGCAATCCGGGTTCGGTTGCTGCGAGTTCATTCTTAATTTCCCCGGAGATTTTATTGAGATAACTCTCAAAAATATTCTGATATTTTTTCTTTATGATAAAAACAGCTGAAGCTTTTCTTGGAATAGCATTTCTTAGGTTTCCCCCATTGAAATAACTGATTCTTATCTTATACAATTTTGCTGCATTCCATAGTATCCGGTTCAGGATCTTATTTGAGTTCCCCAGTCCTTTGTCAATATTATCTCCTGAATGTCCGCCTTTCAGACCGTCTATAGTAATTTTATATGCAAGGAATTTATTATGAACCGGTTTGGTTTTATAAGATAACGTTGCTAAAGTATCAATACCACCTGCACAACCAATGAATAGTTCACCTTCATCTTCTGAATCAAGATTAATAAGAGTTTTGCCATTGAATAATCCCGGTTCTAATCTTTTTGCCCCGATCATCCCTGTTTCTTCCTCAATAGTGAATAAACATTCAATTGGGCCATGCTTAAGTCCTTCATCTGACAAAACAGCTAACATTGCTGCCATCCCGATACCATCATCAGCGCCGAGTGTCGTTCCATCTGCAGTGATCCATTCACCATCAATATATGCCCTTATTGGATCGTTATCAAAATCATGGTTTGATTCAGAGTTTTTTTCAGCAACTATATCCATATGACCCTGTAAAACAACCGGTTTTACAGCTTCCATCCCGGATGTAGCATTTTTTCTGATAAGGACATTCCCCGTTTTGTCAGTAACTGTTTCAAGACCGGATTTTTCTGCAAAATTCAGCAGATATTGCCTGATTTTCTCTTCTTTACCGGAAGGACGAGGAATTTTAATTACATCTGCAAAATAATGCCAGAGTATTTTAGGTTCAAGCGAGCTTATATCTTTCATGATTCAAAAATATAAAAGAAAAACAAACTTATATTATTGTGTGAACAGAATTTTTAAGCAAAACATTTGTGCAGCATATTGATAACATGGGTAAATCATTATCTTCGGGCGCTGGATAATGAAGGATGAAAAGTTTTAGGTTATTAATCTGCCTTAAGCTCCGGCGTTTATGTATATTGATAAGTTGTTTTTTTTATTTCGCTGTCGCTTATAAGATTATTATCACATTAATTTTAGTTATTTTGAATTTCTTTTAATAAAAAACCGATTTGCATTATGTCACAAAGAACCATTGTAACTTTGCCTGGTGATGGAATTGGCGGTAATGTATTGAAGCAAGCCATCAGGATACTTGAAGCAGCAGGTTTCACAGCCGGATACGTTGAAGGAGATATTGGATGGGAATTCTGGAAAAAAGAAGCCAATCCTCTGCCTGACAGGACTATTGAATTAATTAAGAAACACAAAGTAGCTTTATTCGGGGCAATTACTTCAAAACCTAAAGATGAAGCTGCGGATGAACTTGATCCGGCATTGCAAGGTAAGGGATATGTTTATTCCAGTCCGATCGTTGGTCTCAGACAGCATTTTAACCTGGATGTTTGTATCCGTCCATGCAGATCATATAAAGGCAATCCGTTAAACTTTATTCGCAGGGGCAGAAACAATACGATTGAGGAACCTGAGATAGATGTGGTTATCTTTCGTCAAAATACCGAGGGTTTGTATGGAGGAGTGGAATGGACCGATCCGCCTGATAAGGTGTATGAAGCATTAATGACACATCCGAAATTTGTAAAGAATTTTGGTAATAATCCTAAAAATGAACTGTCGGTATCAACCAGGATTTTTTCAAGAAAAGCGACTGAAAGAATTCTCCGTGCAGCTTTTGACCATGCCAGGGAGTATAAGTACAGGTCGGTTACTTTGTGTGAAAAGCCAAATGTAATAAGAGAAACTTCCGGTATGATGTTTAAGTTAGCTAAAGAAATTCGGAAAAGTGATTACCCTGATATTGAGCTCTGGAATACAAATATTGACGCACAGATGATGTGGCTTACAAAAAACCCGGAAAATTATGGTGTTATCGTTGCAAGTAATATGTTCGGTGACATAGTGTCAGACGGTTTCGCGGGTCTGATCGGGGGGTTGGGTTTTGCATGCAGTGCACAATTTTCTGAAGAGGGGATCGCGGTATTTGAACCAACACACGGTTCGGCTCCCAAATATGCCGGATACGACATTTCGATAGTCAATCCAATTGCAATGATAGAATCGTCATGTATGATGCTGGATTTTATTGGCGAGAATAAGATCGCTGTAAAAATCAGGAATGCTATTGCTAAAGTGATATCTGAAGGAAAGGTCAGGACATACGATATGATGAAATTGCCCGGTCGTCCTGATGTTATCGAAAAAGGTGCTGTATCGACTGAACAAATGGCAAATGCGATTATTGAGAACATAGTTTCATAAATTTACCCTGTGAAATATTGCTTCGCAATAAATCTTTGATTTATTTCACAGGGTGAATTAAAAAAACATTAATTTTCAGGTTTTATAAATAATTAGTTAATAGTCGGCATTCGGCAGTCCACAA
Organism: Bacteroidota bacterium; assembly: GCA_022561875.1. Taxonomy (GTDB): domain Bacteria; phylum Bacteroidota; class Bacteroidia; order Bacteroidales; family VadinHA17; genus JADFUQ01. The sequence continues at coordinate 3,342 of JADFQJ010000020.1, forward strand.
TAGCCCAGTCTTCAGATTGCCGACTTAAAAATGCAAAGTATAATGAAAAAGGAAGTTTTGAGAATCTGGCCCGAACTGGATTGGATCCGGGATAATGAGTTAAGAGAGAAGACAGCAAAAACATGGGAAATAGCGTTAGAAAGAAGTGTGTTAGGTCCGGATGATCTGGAAAAGATACCTTTTACACTGAAGGCAGGGCCTGATTTGAAAGTCAGTTTTATGGTGCATAAGAGGTGTGTAGTCCATATTGCGAAAGAGAGCGGTAAAAAAATGCGGAGTTTTTTTGGTGATGAGCTTCCGGTTGATATGGATGTTCTGATCTCCGGAGCGATTTTGGCAGATGTTGGAAAACTGGTTGAATATGAGCTAGATGAAAAAGGGAAAGCTGTTCAGGGTAAATATGGTAAATACCTGCGGCATCCGTTCTCAGGAGTTTCAATTGCTGAGGAATGTGGAGTCCCTCCGGAGGTTTGTCATATTATTGCAGCACACGCCGCTGAAGGCGACCTTGTAAAAAGATCTACAGAAGCATATATTGTGCATCATGCCGACTTTATGACTTTTCTTCCGTTTAAGAACAGGTTTTGATGTATAATCCGCTTTTGCGTTCACTTCAAACTTCAGCCGGCATAATTGCTTATGTCCGGCAGAGCCGGCTGACGAGAAAGACAACGGTGAATTTCCCGTAACTCTGCTGTGGTAATATGTTTCTATATCTGTGTTTTGGGGTTCAGAATATTGATTATTTTGCTATTTTTGGTTTTCTGCAGAAGCTTTTTTTTATACGAAAATGACTATTAAAATGATATAACTCAGTATATATCAGTGAATAAGATTGAAATTTCGATACATTATATTATTAAGCAGGATTTATGATAAATTTTCATCTGATCCTTGTTATTATCGTTATCCTTTTTATCCTTATTTCCCTTTACCTGGAATTACTGGGGGCAACTTTTACTTTCCTGGTGGCAGTAATAATATTAGGTTTTTTTGGAGTTCTCACCCCACGGGAGATACTGAGCGGCTTTGCCAATGAACAAATCGCAGTGATAATAATGTTATTGCTTTTTGGCGATATTATTCGCCGTACTGCGGTAATTGATAATATGTTTGAAAAGATATTCTCAGGTGCAAAAAGCTACAAAGGGTTCCTTAGCCGTATGATGCTGGTAGTGGCCGGCTTTTCTGCCTTCCTCAATAATACTCCGCTGGTTGCAGTAATGATGCCTTATGTAAATAACTGGAGTAAGCGTAACGAAATCCCACCGTCAAAACTCCTTATTCCTTTATCTTATGCGGCTATTCTGGGGGGATGTGCCACTTTAATCGGAACTTCTACTAATTTAATTGTTAATGGTTTAGTGGTCGATCAGGATATTGTGCAAAATCTGGAACCCCTGAATATTTTTGATTTTGTCTGGGTTGGAGTTCCAATGATCATTATCGGATATTTGTATTTTATGTTTTGGGGTTACAGGCTGTTACCTGAAAGGAAGCATCCACTGGATGATATACAAGGGACAAACCGGAACTATTTGATTGAAACCCAAATACGGAAAAAGTCACGGCTGATTGGCAAAAATATTGGAGAATCAGGATTGCGGGATCTTAAAGGATTATACCTGGTTGAAATACAGAGAAATGAAAAAAAGATATTTGTAGTTTCAAATAATCTTGTTCTGGCCGAGAGTGATATTCTTGTTTTTGCCGGTAATACTGACAAGGTTACTGATCTAATTGACAGAAATTTAGGGCTTTCTATACCTTCAGTTGGTATGTTGCGAAGAAAGAAAAAGACCGAGATTGTGGAAATTGTCATCTCACATAACTCATCACTTATTGATAAGAGTCTTATGAAAATAAACTTCCGTGCAAAATTTGATGCTGCCGTAATCGGGGTTCACAGAAATGAAGGAAGGATTGAAAGCAAATTAAGAGATGTCGTTTTGAAAGCGGGGGATGTATTATTGTTATATTCGGGTGATGATTTTATCGGCAGGTCGAGGGATACCAGTGATTTTTATTATATTTCAAAGGTAAAGACTTACCAGAGGTTTGAGTGGTACAAAATCCCCATACTGATCGGCGGTTTGGTTTTATCTATTATCCTGTCAGCATTACATATTATACCATTGTTTATGGGACTTATAGTTTTGCTTCTGGCTTCTCTCGTTATGAAGGTTACTAATCCGAAAGATCTTCCAAAAGGTATTGATTATGACCTGGTTCTCATTATTGTTATGTCGCTTGCATTAGGTACAGCCATGATTAAATCCGGGGCAGCAGACCTTATCGCGAATTTTTTCATTAATATTTTCCTTCCTTTTGGCAAAATAGGTATCATTTTCGGTATCTACCTGATAACAGCATTCATGGGTGCATATATTACAAATAAAGCAGCTGTGGCAATTATTTTCCCAATTTCTCTTACAATGGCGGTAAACCTTGAATTGCCATATATGCCGTTTATTCTTGTTGTAGCTTATGCAGCAGCAGCAAATTTTATGACACCTGTCGGGTATCAGACCAACCTGATGGTGTATGGTCCGGGAGGTTATAGTTTTAAAGACTTTTTTAAAGTGGGTTTCCCGCTTACGATGATCTATATGGTTGTAACTGTTACAATTTTAAGTTTAATTTATTTTTAATTATCAGATTAAATTATGAAAGAAAGTGAAAAACTGCTTTTAGATGCAGTTCATGCTTCCCTCAGGGCAGGAGAGGAGATTATTAAAGTATATGATTCAGAAGATTACGATGTTCAATTAAAGAAAGATAAAAGTCCGGTAACATTAGCCGACCGGCAATCCGATAATCTTATAAAAGACATGTTTGCACCTGCAGGCATTCCATATTTCAGTGAAGAGAGTGAAAAGGCGCCTTATGAAGAGAGGACTGAATGGGAGAGATACTGGTTGGTTGATCCATTGGATGGAACCAAGGAGTTTATTAAACGAAATGGAGAGTTTACGGTAAATATTGCACTGATCGAAGACCAAACTCCGGTTATGGGAGTTATCTATGTTCCAGTTCAAAAACAGCTCTTTTTTGCCGTAAAGGGAACAGGTTCGTACAAAATGGAGAATGTTCAGGAGAAGGAACAATTTTTTTCCTTAAATGACCTGGTAAATAGAGCAAAAAAACTCAAGTCGAACAGAGAAATTAAAAATTTTCGTATTGCCGGCAGCCGTTCACATTTATCTGCTGAAACCAGGGACTTTATTGAGAAATTACAAATGGAATACGGGAAAGCTGATATTGTGACAAAAGGCAGTTCGCTGAAACTCTGTATGGTTGCTGAGGGTACAGCAGATATTTATCCCCGGTTGGGACCAACAATGGAGTGGGATACTGCTGCCGGTCATGCAATTGCTTTGTTTGCAGAGTGTTCAATTATGCAAATAGATTCCGGTGAACCCTTATTATATAATAAACCAGAACTGCTTAATCCATGGTTCGTTGTCAAATCAAAAGCATTCGCCAGGGCTAAATAACACAGATCTGCCAATCCGGCATTATAATGTGAAGTTCTTAAAGTAAGATTATGAAAGATGACATACTGAAGCGGTTGAAATATTTTTTTTTATACTTTTTTTTCTGGCTGACTTTCTTCGAGGTTGCAAGGATTCTTTTTCTTATTTATCAGTATAACACTTCACTGAATTACGGTTTAACTGATTTGCTGGCACCTTTTATTCATGGTTTTAAGCTCGACCTCTCTTCCGTTTCGTATCTTCTTGCCATACCTTTTCTTTTTATGATTGCCGGATCACTCCTTGAAGGAAAATGGCATGCAGTATTTATGGATATTTACACTTTCATTTTTCTTTTTATAGCCGTTTCTGTTGTAATTGTTGATGTTGAATTATATAAATACTGGGGTTACCGGCTTGATCACACTGCTTTTAATTATATCGATACAACAAAGGAGATGTTTGCATCGGTTAAGACATGGACTATTTTCAGACAACTGGGTGTTGGGATAATAATGTTTTGGGTGTTCTGGATTGTTTATAAAAAATGGATTGCACGGATTATCGGGGACCTGAAACCGGGAAATTTTGCATCCGCAGGGATATTTCTTTTCCTAACAGGTTTGCTTATTATTCCTGTACGTGGTGGTTTGGGAATTGCACCTGCTAACGTTGGCATGGTATTCTTTCATAACGATCCATTTCTGAACCATGCCGCGATTAATGTACACTGGAATCTTGGGTATTCATTTGCAAACCTTAACGATACAGAGAATTATTATAAAGTTGTTTCGGATAAGCAGGCGGAAGATTTTGTTGAAAAGCTTGACAAATCTGATGGTTATGTGGAGAAAGTGATCAGTACTGACTATCCTAATATACTGATAATCACTCTCGAAAGTTTTACTGCTAAAGTGATTGGTGCAATGGGTGACGAAAGAGGAGCTACCCCGAATATTGACAAATTTGCTAAAGAGGGAATACTGTTTACAAATTTTTTTGCCACCGGCGACAGGACTGATAAAGGGATTGTAGGTATTCTCAGCGGTTATCCTTCACAACCAGCCAAATCCATAATCAAATTTACCGAAAAGAATTCAAAACTTCCCAATATTGCGTACGATTTAAAAGAAATGGGATATTATACCTCCTTTTTCTATGGCGGAACAATTGATTTTGCCAATTTTCGCTCCTACCTTATCAATTCAAACTTCAGCTCGCTTGTGACCATTGATGATTTTGACCCGGTACACAAAACCTCAAAATGGGGAGTTCACGATCATATTCTCTTTGGCAAGGTATTGAATGACCTGAATAATAGCGCAGAACCTTTTTTTTCGGTTGTTCTTACCCTTAGCAGTCATGAACCCTTTGATGTACCGATGGAGACTGTTATACATGGCCGGGATGAAGACCATAAATTTTTAAATTCTGTATATTATACGGATAAAAGTCTTGGGGATTTTATAGAAGAGGCAAAGAAACAACCCTGGTGGAATAATACACTGGTTATACTGGTTGCAGACCACGGAGCACGTAATCCCGGAAATAGTCCTGTCTATGTTGTGGAAAAATTCAGGATACCCATGATATGGATTGGAGGGGTAATTACAGATGGAAATGAAAACAGAGAAGTAACAAAATATGGTTCACAAACAGACATACCCCAGACACTTTTTGGTCAGCTTAACGTGGATAAAAATTATCCCTTTTCAAAAGACATTTTTGCCGGGAGATCCAGCTCTTTTGCATTTTATACTTTCAATGATGGCTGGGGATTTCTTACCGATACACTTATCCAGGTATTTGATAATATCAATCACCGGCTGATTTTTGAAGAAGGGGAGGGGAAAAGCAAAACTCCTTTTCAGGGAAGCATTTACCTCCAGAGGACATATCAGGATTTTCTTGATAAATAAGTTAACTAACTACCCTAACTCAACCTATTCAACTCACTCAACTTTTACTCATGCAGGTGGACTGAACCATATTTTGTATAGATCTTTACAACTGATAATGTATTTGTGTCAGCACCAACCAAGCCATTAATGCTCAACCTGGTATTCTCTTCAATCCGGCTGACTTTTGATCCTGAGGGGATATATATTTTGGCATATTCAGCTTTTCCGTCAATTTTATAGGATGCATTGCTATCTATTCCAAGCTTTACACCACCATACTTGTTCTCAATGTTTATTTTTTCAAACCCGGCGGGTATGTAATCAACAGAGCAATTTGTGTATTTTGTATCCAGTTCCAATATTTTATTTAATTGATCAAATTTGAGTGTATTGTAGCTTCCGGAGCAGACAAAGTTATCAATGTGACCTATACGATAAGTATCATATTTTATTTCAGCTACAATCGACCGGCCCTTATCAAGATATACTCTTGAGTATTTACTCTTTATCATCAGAGCTTTGGCAGTTTCAAGTTCAACCTTTGCATAGCTGAGATCCATTTTAAGCCAGTTAGCTTCAGCTATTTCTGCTTTTCCATAACCAATAGCAATGTTATTGCATGGCTTGGTACCTCCTCTCAGTATCTTGTTTACTTTCAAATATCCATATTTTACTGCGATATTCACATGGCCGGATAATTCATTTATAAAGGTATCTCCGTATTTGTTTGATAACTCAATATCCATATCCGTGGGCATGTTTACAGTATAATCAATGCTGAACTCTTTTGATTCATTACCAAAAAGCGACCAGCTTGTTTTAATGAATTTGTCACCAATGTGTGTAATTGCCTTGATTTCATTGTCCTCCTGACTGAATTCAACATTAAGAAAAGAAAGAAGCTTCTCTGCCCTTTCACGGTCACGATGTTTGACTGTTATCACTACATCGATAGTTACCTGGTTTTTATCCCAGTTCCTTACATTAATATCTCCGTATTTGTTTTTAAGAAGAAGGTGTGTATTGGCTGTTACACTGTATTCCTTGTGGTACTTCTTCTCAACCTTATTTTTTTGTGCCTGTAAACTTGTGGTTATCGCAATACCAAATACAACAAGCGGTAAAAGTGTTTTAAATCTGGTTACTTTCATGATTTTCAATTTTTATTGGATTTTCATTTTTGATTTGTTCCAGTTGACGCAATATTTGATTCATTACGTCAACTTTTAATTGGTAATGTTCTATCATGGCGTTGATAATTCTTTCGTTTTTAGGACTGGTTTCAAGTTCAATCCGGAGGTTAGTGTAGATAGAATCCATATCTGACAGTTCTTTTAACAGTATTGCTTTCTGTCTGCTATCTGAAAAAACATCCATGTCACGTATTTGACCGTACCTGAGATTTACCTGTTGTTTATAATAAATTTCTACTTCCCTGTATTCATCCGATATTTCGCTCAGACTAATTCCTGACCTTTCCGGTGAAGGTTTTATCAGGTTATCGTATGTCCAAAGGAAGGATAAGGCAACAAGTATTGCTACTGAAGCGGCTTTAAGCAAGAATGTATAGGAGGTAAATGAACGGTTTTTCCTTTTTTGCCGCTTCAATCTGGCGGCAAACCGATTGAAGTGCCCTTCATCCGGTTCAGCCGTATCGAATAACTCCCTGTTATTCCTGATTATTTTATCTATATTTTTCATAAGCTCATTTTTTCTTAAGTTCCTCTATCAGTTTCTTTCGTGCCCTTGTAAACTGCGACCTTGAGGTAGAACCGGAAATTCCCAGAATCTGTCCGATTTCCTCATGGTCATATCCTTCTATAAGGTAAAGTGAAAGAACTATTCTATATCCGTTTGCCAATTGGTTAATACACCTTTTAATATCTTCAATTGAGGCTTCTGATACTTTGTCGTTCTCCGTGTTGTTCGTATATTCAATCCTGTATTTCTGCTCTTCAATCGGTATAAGATCAACTCTTTTTTTCCTGACATAATCAAGTGATTTATTTATCACTATCTTTTTCAACCAGGCACCAAAACTTACTTTGCCTTCATATGAATCAATCTTTTCAAATGCTGCTAAAAAAGCATCCTGCATAATGTCTTCAGCTTCCGTGGAATCGTTGACAATCCTGAGACTTGCATTATACATTGCCTTAAAATAGAGCCTGTATAATTTAAACTGTGACTTCTGATCCCCGATAACGCATCCGTCAATAATATCCTGATGTATATTCTGGTAAACTGTTTCCTTATCCGTCATTTTCACCTTAAAGACGTATTAAATTTATTGATGCTGCATAAAGGTGATAAAAAATATTTTTTTATCATAAATATTAATTTAAAACATAGAAAAAACAAATAACTTAAATAAATAGTTGGATATCTAACTGTAAAGTAATATATTTGAAAGAAATTTAAATTTTAATCCAAAAAACCCTTAAAAATGAAAAAAGTAAAGTATTTATTTCTGGTGATTGCGACAGTTTGTTTTATCGGACTTTATGGCTGTAAAAGTACACCAAAAGAAAAAGAGGAACCGGCAGTTGTTGAAGAAGTAGAAGCTGTTGAAGAAGTAGAAGAAGTTGATACAACCGAGGCTGTTGTAGAAGAGGCAGAAGTTGAAGCTACAGTTGAAGAAGAGGAAGAAGAATAGATTTTGCAGCCAATAATCAGGCTGGTAATTGAATGAGCAGGATAATCCCTGACATAGGGAATAAAGTAAGGTAAATCATGGTATTAAGAAAGTTCCGGGGTTTATGCCACGGAATTTTTTTTGTGTCTGTAGTATATCAATCTTTAAAATAAGAAGAGCTGTACCATTCCTGAAATTACTTCACCTGTTTCATGATCGAGTTCAGATCCGAACATACTGTGGGGAATAGAAAAAATTATTAGCATTATTATAGTAGCCAGAACAGTTAAGGAAGGTTTTTCGCGTTTCCGGTTTCCTGCAACTGCCATCATCCAGAAAAGAAAGGCAATTAATGTTTTGTTGTCAGTAAGGTCCCATCCAAAAGGGATACCTGTCCAATATTCACCAAAAGCGTGGAACTGAACCAAAGGTCCGAATATCATTCCTCCCAGTAATAGCAAAGCCAGTGTAATTCTGCCATAGAGTCTTTGTTTAGGGTGTTTCATGAATGCAATTATGCCTGTGAAATTTGAAAGTAACATTGCAGCAAAAATAAAAAAGATATGAGGTAGAAGAACATTTCCCGGAACACTCCCTCTAAACCGTATGATAACCGGGTTGTTTTCATAAAGATCAAGATCTCCATTGCGGGTTGAAAATTCCAGGAAATATTCAAGTTTCCCGGCAGGAGGTTGATGAGGCAAACTGCCTGTTAGCAGCTCTCCATTACGCTTCAATAGTATAGCCTGCCAGTTTTCATTTGTCGGATACTTTCTGTAAAATAATTTGCCCTGAACATCTTCATCAGGAATCTCAAATTCAACAGGGCATGCATCATCGCCGGCATGACTCCTTGGTAATTCAATATCATACTTCCTGCCATCCAGTGTAATATTTATTTCTTTGGCATAGGTCGGTCCGGTTTTCCGCTGATAATATGCGGCTGCCAAAGTTATGATAATTGCCAGTAACCAGTATAGTTTTATGTTTAATGTTTTCATCATCTGCTTAAAGTTGAATTAGTAAAACCTTTTTTTCATTATTTCTCATTACCTCAACAGTAATAGTTTGTCCTTGCTTCAGTTTCTCAAGCCGGTACATATAATCATATATGTTCTTTACCGCTTTACCATTGATTGCAATAATGATATCTCCATTCTCCATACCGCCTTTATCAGCCGGGCGATCATTCAACACAAAATCAGCACGGAGTCCGTTTTTTACCTGTCCGGCATAATCAGGCATTATTCCAAGTGTAACTCCTTTTCTGCGCCTCATTCTCTGCTGGCTTGTCTTGGGACCGGCTTCCTGAAATACTAACGAGGAGTCTCTGTTCGCCAGTTCCAGTGTGAGGTAATATATGTAGTCGGATACAGATTTCAGCCCTTCGAAATTAATCTGTTCAATATCATCTTCAGGCGTATGATAATCAAGATGTGGTCCGGTTGAGAAAAAGAAAACAGGAATATCTTTTCCATAAAAAGAAGCATGATCAGAAGGACCGTATCCTTCAGGTGATTTAGCCAGGTTAAAGTTCTTGCTGCCTGTAATATTGTCAAGAAGTTCTGCTCCTGAAACGGAAGTCGCGGCGCCGCCGATCAGCAATGAATTTTCATTACTTAGCCTGCCAACCATGTCAATGTTTATCATGGCGCTTATTTTTTCCACAGGAACAACAGGATTATTCACGAAATACTTTGAACCAAGCAGACCCATCTCTTCCGCACCAAAAGTAATAAAGATTACACTTCTGCGCAGTAAATCGCGGTTATATGAAAGTTTCTCAGCTATTTCAAGCACTGCCGCAATCCCTGATGCATTATCATCTGCGCCATTATGAACAGCAGTAGTATCAGGTTTTCTGGATCCGGTGTTAGGGCCTCCCATGCCAAGATGGTCATGGTGTCCACCAATAAGGATATATTCATCTGCCAGGTCAGGATCATTTCCTTTTATCATACCAATTATGTTCCGGGTTTTTGATTTATCCTGCAGAACTTCAGATGATCCCTTGACAATTGTACCGGTTTTAAACACTTCCGGACTGCGTTGTTTATTGAGTTTTTTCTCGAGATCTTCAATATTTCTTTCCTGTCCTTTCAAAATGTCATCTGCAACATTCCTTGTTATATGAAGTACAGGAATGTCGACAGAGGCTTTTTGTGTTTCAAGATCAACAAGTTTGTCTTTCCGATCAAATTTAACACCAGACACGAATAATACACCGGCAGCGCCGTGATCACCCGCCAGCATTACTTTGTCCCTCTCCTCACTGTACCGGATAAAGGGACTGTCAAGACTGTCAATTTCAGGATCTCCGCGCAGGATAATCAACCATTTATCAGTAACGTCGATTCCTGAGTAGTCATTCCATGCCAGATCATCCTCGTCAATTTCAAAGCCATATCCCATGAATAAAACTTCAGCTTCTGCAATTCCGTTTCCCGAAAAGGAAAAAGGAGCAAAATCCCTGTCCAATTCGCCTTCGAAATCTTTGAATTTTAGAGAGTTATTATCACCCGTTTTTATATCTGTTACAATTTCAAAATACTGTTTCCCTTCATCTGCCATCAGTTCAATTCCCATTTCCCGGAATTTACCGGTAAGCCAGTCAGATAAAATTTTATCTTCCGGAGTTCCGGGATATCTGCCTTTAAGGGAGTCAGAGGCAAGAAATCCTATTGCTTCCTTTAACTCTCCGGAGGTTATTTCAGGCTGGTCAATCTTATATCTGGTACAGCTACAGAAAAACAATGTGCTGATTAACAAAACAAAAAGTGAGTATCGGATAGTTTTCAAGGTGGTATGAATATTTGTTTTTAAAATTGTCAGCAAATATAGAAGATTTATAAATAAAGAAGTGCCTAAAGTTAAAAGTGCCTAAAGTTAAAAGTGCCTAAAGCGCCTAAAATTAGAAATACCTGGAATGACTGATTTATTGAATTTAACCATTTTAATGTAATTCCTTTTCTGAGTATTAAGAGTGAATATTGACATGTACATTGTAGATAAAGACCTTTCGTCAACTTCCAGGGGTATAGTTCAGAAATTCGAAAGTTCACCATTCTATCATATCCATCAGCATTCTTTCTCAATGCAGGATGCTGAAAATGAGTTAAAAAAGGGCAATGTTGATATTATCCTTCATATACCTGCAGATTTTGAAAGTGAACTTGTAAAAGGTAACAATTCCGGGTTACAGCTTCTTATTGACGCCATTAATGGTACTGCTGCGGGGTTAATACAGAGTTATACAATGGCTGTTCTGGCTGATTATAACAGGAAAATTATGCTGGAATGGACATCTGCCGGCATGAAAGAAAAACCTCTGTCAATTGAAATTACCCGTTCGTTCTGGTATAATCCGGAACTGAATTATAAGATATATATGGTACCGGGGATACTTGTATTACTTGTTACGCTTATCGGGATGTGTCGCATTTTACAGGGCAGGCATTCTTCCAGTCTTCCCTACTTGTCATTTTGAGCAATTAGCCATAACTTGTGCCCAAAATAAACCCTAAACAGATGAAATTTGATCCTGCAGCAAAACTACAACTAAGCATAAACCTGAGTGCTTATGACGGTGTTAACCCGGCGATATGCGATTCTGCAACATTTGCTTTTTCCAGGGCAGAATTAATGTCTGATACTTTTGAAGGTAAAACTGAAGGATGTTTTCTCTATTCCAGGCACTGGAACCCGACCAATCAGGTCCTATCTTCCTCACTTGCAGCAATGGAGGGAACTGAAGCCGGATGGGTTACCGGTTCAGGAATGTCGGCTATTACAGCTACAATTCTGCAAATTTGTAATTCAGGCGATCATATTATTTCAAGCATTACTACATATGGTGGTACATATGCTTTTTTGCAAAACTGGCTTCCTAAATTCAACATCGGGGTAACATTTGTTGATATCACCGACCTTAATGCTGTGAAAAACGCTGTTCAACCCAATACCCGGTTGATATTTACCGAAACACTTACAAATCCTTTGCTTCAGGTAAGTGATATTCCTGAACTGGCGAAGATTTCAAAGGAAAACAGGTTAAAACTGGTGGTGGATAATACTTTCACACCCATGATTTTTTCTCCCTGCCTGATGAGTGCTGATGTAGTCGTATACAGCCTTACAAAGTTTATAAACGGAAAGAACGATTGTGTAGCCGGGGCAATCTGCAGCTCAGATGAATTTATTGATTCCCTGATTGATGTTCACTCAGGAACTGCCATGTTGCTTGGACCTGTACTGGATCCCTGGAGGTCATCTTCCATTCGTAAGAACCTGTTTACACTGCATATCCGGATGAAAAAGCATAGTGAAAATGCAATGTACCTCGCGATAAAAATGAAGGAACAAGGATTGAAAGTCAGATATCCCGGTCTGCCCGGTCATCCACAACACAAGACTTTCAAAAAAATGATGAATACGAATTACGGATTTGGCGGTATTCTGTCACTGGATATGGAGACCACAGATAATGCAGGAAAGCTGATGACAGCAATGCAGGATGACGGGGTAGGTTACCTGGCAGTAAGCCTCGGTTATTTTAAAACTCTATTCAGTAGCTCAGGTACTTCAACCTCTTCTGAGATACCACTGGAAACACAAATGAGCATGGGTCTCTCTCCGGGGCTGATCAGAATGTCAATTGGACTTGATCAGGATATTGAATCGACCTGGAAAAAGATTAAAAACTGTCTGAATAAAATATAATTATTCAAAGCAGATTTCCTGGAAAAAATACCTATTTAAATAGGTATTTCTTTTACATTTTGAGTAAACTTTCCCACCATTTATCTTTTTATTAAATCTTCTCCAACAATCTGTTAATGAGTCTATTTATTTTTTCTCCACTTAAAATGTTTAACACTTATTGCTTTTTGTGTAGCAAGAATACCATTAAGATGATCATACTCGTGCTGAAGAAGTTCTGAAAGATCATCTTTAAGTTCCCAGGCATGTTCTTTCCAGTTCATATCATGGAATTTAACCTTGCAGGTTTTGTGTCGTTTTACTTTCACCAGCAACTCCGGAAAACTCATACAATCGTCCCAAATTTCTATCATCTCATCACTTTCATCATATATTTCCACATTAATAAGCACCTGGGGTTCACCAACATTCAAACAAATAATACGCTTTAATTCACCTGCCTGGGGAGCAGCAATTGCGCGACCTGCACCATATTTCTTCCTGAATTCAAGAATCAGCCTGTGCATTTTCAGAATAAGGGGCCTGAGAGTTTCAATCTCACCCTGTTTCACTACTCTGCTAACTTTGTAAAGTAAGGGGTCGCCAAGTTTTCTTATCTCGCTAAGTGGCATAATGACTAACTGTTTTAAGTTTTCAAGATACAAGATAGAGGATTCGGGTTGCCGGGTACCTGGTTCACTTCATCATTCATCATTCACACTTCCAATGTTCCGCTTAAATGATCGATCTTTTTACCGTCCAGTGTCAAATAGCCTTTCATCAAATTGGCTGTCAGGCACGAATGAACCGGAATAATGCCAAGCAGATCACCTGGTTTAATTTTAGTGATTTTTTCAGGCGCCAGTTTTACAATCCCATGTTCCTGGGAGACCGATGCCAGGAACTCATCACCACCAGTCCATTTCCAACCCTCTTTAGTTAGTTCTGCAACCTGACCGTAGGATGGGATTTTATTTTCATGGAGAATCTGTTCTTTGGAAAAATGGACTGCACCGCCCCAGATAACAACCTCGTTTCTCTCTTTCCGGACTGAAACAACCGGACATGCCATTACAACCGCAACCTGGTCGGGACGGCAACTACCTAATTTATACTGCATCAGGTCGTAAAACACAAAATTACCCGGCCTTATCTCATCCACACCTGAAAGATCATCAACTATTGAACATGAGGGTGTATCACCGATGGATATCATGATCTTATCCTGGTCATTGCTGATATTGCCTGCAACCTCCTGCAACTGGTCGAGTGTATTGTAATAATTAGCAACTACCTCTTTTTTAGATGATGCATGGTAATTTTGCCCTGTATGAGCCAGTAAACCTTTAAAACGGATATTGCCCGAATTCCGGATAATTTTCCATAGCTTCGATACCTTCTTGTTATCTGAAGCAGGAATACCTGAACGGTGATAACCGGTATCTATTTTGATCAATCCGCCAACCTGGTTTTCAAGGAACAGATCAAGGAATTCAACAGTTTCCGGATGAATAAAAAGGAGGTTCAGATTTATCTTTCCAGCCAGTTCATTTATTTGCGACGCCTCCCTGATATTTACGGGAAAAGCCAGGGTTATATCATCCCATCCGGATTCGGCAAAATACTTTGCCATTTTTAATGATGATACTGAGATTGATAACACTCCTTCCTGCCTGAACCATTCCCCGATCTCAACCGACTGGTGGGTTTTGAAATGCGGACGGAAGTGAACATTATTTCTTTTTGCCTTTTGTACCATCCGGCGGATATTCAATATGCATTTTCCCTTGTCAAGTAAAAGGGTGGGTTCTGTTATTTTATTTAAAAGTTTCATCAATAAATCGAAAGATAAAGATAATTCACTGAAATCGGGTTGGAGAATATGTTTTGCTGCTTGATTACCACAGTTTTTTCTATCTTTATGTTTGAAAACCGGAAGTTGGAAGTTCTATGTTGAAAACTGGAAATGTTCCGGAAACAATTTAAATCATGAAAAAACTGGACCAATTTATCAAAAACCTGGGCGAATTTCTCACTGCCGGGATATGGAAAATGCATCTTTATGAGACCTCCGGGGTAAAATCATTCCTGGTCAAACAGTTAAGGATCATTATGCTTGCTCTTCGTGGTTTCTCCGAAGACAAAGTATCGTTGAGGGCTTCAGCTCTTACTTTCTATTCACTTCTTTCAGTAGTGCCAACCCTGGCGCTGATATTCGGGATAGCTAAAGGTTTTGGGTTTCAGAACAAACTGGAAGCGGAACTTATAAAAGGATTCCAGGGACATGAGGAAGCATTGAATTGGATAGTAGATATGGCAAGGAATTACCTCGAGAATGTTAAAGGAGGCTTAATAGCCGGTATCGGCCTGATTGTACTTTTTTTGACTGTAATGGGGCTGCTAAGTAATATTGAACGGTCATTTAACCATATCTGGCAGGTTAAGAAATCAAGGCCTTTTGTTAGAAAATTCACCGATTACCTTTCTATTATGCTCATTGCCCCGATATTCCTTTTTGTTGCAAGTAGTGCTAATGTATTCATTACCTCACAAATTGACCTGATTACAACAGAAGTTGTTTTCCTGGGTCAGATTAAACCGGTAATAAACTTTTTCCTTCATTTTCTACCCTATGTTCTGATTTGGTTTCTTCTGACCATCGTTTATATGGCTATGCCTAATACTAAGGTGAATTTCATGTCGGCGCTGGTTGGTGGTATCATTGCCGGTACCCTTGTGCAATTGTCGCAGTGGGGGTATGTATATTTCCAGATAGGTGTTTCAAGATACAACGCATTATATGGTAGTTTTGCCGCCCTTCCATTGTTTCTTATCTGGCTACAGATCAGCTGGCTGATAGTGCTTCTTGGAGCGGAAATATCATTCGCAAAACAGAATGTGGCAAGATACGAGTATGAGTATGATTCATTTAATATTAGTTACAGGTTGAAGCGCATTTTAACTTTACTTGTTGCTAATCATGTGATTAAACTTTTTGAGAAAGGCGATAATCCTCTTACATCTTATCAGTTGGCAAGAGAACTGAAGATCCCTGTCAGAGTGATCAGGGATATTACATTTGAGCTTACCGAAGCAGGAATTTTCTCCGAAACACTCAAACAAAGTCCAAAGGAAAGAGCATTTCAACCGGGCAGGGACATTCATACCATTACGGTGTATTCAATCCTGAAGAAGCTGGAGAATAAAGGTTTGAAGAAAATGGCTTCTGCAGGTAGTAAAGAATACCTGAAGATTGCCGGAGTGGTTGAGGAATTTGAAAACATTCTGGAAAAATCACCGTCGAATATTCTGCTGAAAGATATTTGATTTACTCAAATTCCCGGAATGCCTTTTTTATCCTTTCCATGGCATCCCTTAATTGTTCCTCAGTAATAGTAAGGGGAGGAGCAAACCGGATAATATCACCGTGTGTAGGCTTGGCAATTACGCCATATTCTTTCATGGCTAAGCATACATCCCATGCTTCTTTTCCACTTTTAGGAGCAATTACTACAGCATTCAATAACCCTTTTCCCCGCACTTTTTTTATCATTCCTGATTCAATATTACGAAATTCATTCCTGAATATTTCTCCCAGTTTTTCAGCATTTTCAGCAAGTTTTTCTTCTTTAACAACCTCGAGAGCTGCTATGGCAACTTTTGCTGCTACCGGATTTCCGCCAAATGTTGATCCGTGTTCACCGGGTTTAATGGTTAACATGATATCATCGTCAGCCAGAACGGCCGATACAGGTAAAACCCCTCCGGATAATGCTTTACCCAGAATAAGAATATCAGGATGCACACCCTCATGATCGCATGCAAGCAACTTTCCCGTACGGGCAATACCTGTCTGTATCTCATCTGCAATAAACAACACCCTGTTTTTCTTACATAGGTCGAATGCTTTTTTCAGGTAACCTTCATCAGGAACAAACACACCGGCTTCCCCCTGGATAGGTTCAACAAGAAATCCTGCCACATTTGGATTTTTCAATTCTTTTTCCAGTGCATCAATATTATTATAAGGTATGGTAATAAAACCTGGAGTATACGGACCAAATTCATTTCGTGCTTCAGGATCGCTCGACATAGAAATAACCGTAATGGTTCTTCCATGGAAATTACCTTCACAAACAATTATCATGGCTTCATTTTCACCTATTCCTTTTTTCTGGTATGCCCACTTTCGACAAAGCTTAATTGCGGTTTCATCACCCTCAACACCTGTATTCATGGGTAAAACCTTTTCATACCCGAAATAATTGGTGATGTATTCCTCATATTCGCCCAAAACATTGTTATAGAATGCCCTTGAAGTCAGGGTGAGGATTTTCGACTGCTCAGCAAGTGCATTAATAATTTTTGGATGACAATGTCCTTGATTTACAGCAGAGTAAGCTGAGAGAAAATCAAAATATCTTTTGCCGTCGACATCCCAGACAAATACACCTTCACCACGTTCAAGAACAACAGGTAAGGGATGGTAATTATGAGCCCCGTATTTTTCTTCACGGACCATGTAATCCTGTGACTTCATAATTTGTATTGTGTTATTGAGTTAAATACTTGTAAATAAACAAATTGAAACAACTTTCGGATAAAATAATTTTCAACGAAAATAGTCATTTTTGCTCTAATTAAAATATGTTAAAAAACAAAGTAACTATTCAGTGCCTAAAGTTTAAAATGAGTAAATGATTAAATGAGGAGTCTGTCTATTTGGCATTCTGGCTGCTTTTGGGAGATTGCTTTGTCGCTGCGCTCCTCGCAAAATCTTTTTTCACGCTTTATAATCTGTTTAAAACTACACCTTTGGCAAAGTATCATCGTGAATCGTGAAGAGTTCATGTTTCATTTTTCGATTAAAATTTGTGCATGCATCCCATGTAATGCATAGTAAGTATACGGATTTTGCGAACGAAGTGAAGCAATCTCTCCTGACTTTTCGTAAAGCTTATGAAAGTCCTTATTAGTTATTAGAATTAAAACCGGACCGACACTTTGAAATTTATCCTTCTGGAAGTAAGGTAGTTAGGAACGGCAAACTGGTTTGAAGTATTGTCGAGGTTATTCACTGTCCTGATCCAGATGTACGAAATAGTGTTATTTATATCCAACAGGTTAAATATCTCTGCCCCGATCCGGATTGTTTCCAGATGTTTGAGAACCCCATTCATTAAACGGGAATTGTCTTCTGCTGAAAAAGTTTTTGAGGAACCAATATCCACCCTGCGATATGACGGCATCCTGAAATACTGGTCAAATCGTTCGGTAGTAACAGGTTTGGTCGGTAATCCTGTTCCATAATGCATTATAAGGTGTACCCGGTATGTTGAGTTACCGGGAAAGTAGTCCTGGAAAAACAGGGAGAAATTCAGGAGCTGATCTGTTGGTCGCGGATAAGATCCCGGGTAGATTGTTTCACCGGCATCATTAAGATATGAATCGTTTTCAATATCTTCCCTGGCCTGCATAATGGATAAGCTTGCCCATGATTCTGCATCATCCACAAACTCGCCATTTATTTTCAAATCGATCCCGGTAACATACCCATGGGCAATGTTCCGGCCAATATAATCAATACGTACATTATCGATGAAATAAGGAATCAGCTGATCGAGTTTTTTATAATATACCTCGGCAGTAAACTTGAATGGACGGTCCCATGCAATAAAATTATACTCGCTGCCTGCAACCCAATGAACTGACTTTTGAGCTTCAATATCTTTATTGACAGATCCATCAGGGGTCCTGAGCTCTTTATAAAAAGGAGGTTGATAATAAACCCCGGTTGACAGGTGAAACCTCCAGTCACTAAGCCAGGCAGGTTCCAGATGGACCATAGCCCTGGGACTTAACAGGAATTGGTTATTCAGGTCCCAGTAATGGAATCGTAGTCCACCAGTAACCTGTATTGATGTTGTACCAATGGAATAAAGTCCGGTATGCTGCAAAAATGAGGTATATCGGTTTGAGGATAACCCGTTGTTTGCATACTTGCTCTCGGTCAGATTCACTTCTTCACCGGAGTAGGGCAGGGAAAACCCGGCGGAATCAACAAGTTTCCATTCCCTTATCCGATCGTTTATTATCTCATGTTTTATCTTCAAACCCCATTCAAAAATGCTTTTGCCAGACTTATACTTTCCTTTTTGAGATGCTGATAATACGGTAGCATCCAGATTGTTCCTTGCATGATCAATAAAATGGCCAACCCCGATATTCATAATGCTGTCTCCCAAACTCTCTGACCCGATCTCTCTGTCAAGAGCATTCAATGAATAAAACCCTTCAATGTCGAATGTTTCCTGCTCACTGGTGTTAAACACTGAAAGAATATGTTTTATCTCTATTTTGTTATTTGGCCGGTAATCAGCAGAAACAGCTCCGGTTAATGTTGTAAACCTGTCGATCTCCCGGCCATTATAAAGAACGAACAGTTGTACTGCATCTTTCACTGTTCCAAATGAAGTCCGGCGGTTCTCTGGAACAAACTTGTAGGAGTTCATGGCAAAATTCCCCAGAAAACCTATGTTCCATTTTTCGCTTAAGTCATAGTTCAGATATGTCTGAAGATCAGAGAAGGAGGGTTTGTAGTCACCTTTGGTGTCAAAGGTGTTTAGAAGATACTGGTTAGATTTATACCGAAAACCGGTTATATGAGTAAATTTCATATTTGACGATCTGTCTTCAATATGTGCTGAACCGCCTAAAAGACTAAAACCAAAAGAGCCGGAAAATTTCGTTGGTTTCCTGTACCGGATATCCAATACCGACGCCATTTTATCCCCATATGAAGCATCAAATCCACCGGCTGAGAATTTAATGGAAGAGACCATGTCGGGATTTACAAAACTTAGACCTTCCTGTTTGCCTGAACTGACAAGAAACGGGCGGTAAACCTCAATATCGTTAACATAAACCAGGTTTTCATCAAAATTCCCACCCCTGACAAAGTATTGGGAACTCAATTCATTTGAAGATGATACACCGGGCATGGTTTTAAGCAATGACTCGATGCTACCGGAAGGATTAGGAAGCACGTGAAAATCTTTCAATTCGATTTGCATGAAGCCAGGCGGGATCTCGCGGCTTCCGTACACTTCTACCTCTTTCAGTTCTTTGCTTAACGACTTAAGTATCAAACTGATGGTTTTACCTTTACCTGTTACGGTCGTTAAACTTATTTTCTTTTTGATGTATCCTATGGCTGAAATGACCAGGGTATAGTTTTTATCTTTCTCCAGTACCAGTCTGAACATACCGGTTGAATCTGCTGAGGTTCCGAGATTTGTATTCTCAGCATAAACGTTTGCATAAGGGACAGGACCACCTGTTGTATCACGAACAGCCCCGTTAAGTATATAGTTCTCTTGTCCAGACACCATAGAGGGTAAAAGGAACAGGAAAACTAAACTGGTATATTTCATTTTGATTCCGGAGAACTATTTCCTTTACAATAACTAAAAAACATACAATAAATTGCATCCGTTTTCATTTTAAGACTGTTGTTTTACCAGACATCTGACATTTGCCATCATCTACCCTTCTCCTCTTCACATTTGACATAAACTAACGGTCTTTTTCAGTTTTTTTCTCTTCTTTAGGTATATATCGTTTCAGTTTACCTTTCTTAAGTTCATTGAAGAATTTAGCCCATGCCAGCGGGTTTAAAAGATTATTTACAGGATACTGCCCATATGTTATTGTTTTCTGGATCTGCTGGTTCATAGCCTGCTTATAGGCAACACCCGGGTAGGAAGTGTTATCATATTTCATCTGGATTTGTATTATTGCAATATTTCTTAATGCGTATTCGTAATCACCTTCAGGAATTCTCAGACTTAGAAAAGCCTCCTTAAATTCTTCATACGTTTTCCAGGGAAGGATAATAACTTCTTCAAGCATGATCGTGTCATATTCCATCACAACATCGATTGAATAATAGAAATCATCTACCTTCTGAGGTACAACGTAATAGGTGGGTTTATAGCTCATACAAGAGAATAATATAGTATCATTCTCATGCGTGATTATTGTAAAAAGACCTGTGTTATCAGTGATTGTTCCGCGGCGGGTAGTCCTGGAAATAACATGAGCGAATTTGATAGGTTCGGACTTGCTGTTGAAAATCATTCCTGAAAGTTGAAGCAATTTACCTTCCTGTGCTGACATGATTATTCCTGATAGCATGAAGAATGTGATTAAAAGAAGCTTCATTTTCATTGTAAAGACCGTAGCTGTTTTAGCTAACAAAAATAATAATTATAATAAGATTAACCGGATATGGAAATTTTTTAATATTTTTTAAATTTAAATAGTAATTTTAAATTTGTTGAAAAGAAAATAGTTTTGATTAAACAGTTTGAGATTAAGTTGCCGGCATACCCAAAAGGGTTTCATCTCATTACCAGGATGGTTACCGACCAATTACATGAACTTCCCGATAAGGGTCTGGTCCATATTCTGCTTAAACATACTTCGGCAGGTATCACTTTGAACGAGAATGCTGATCCCTCGGTAAGAACAGACTTTGAATCGTTCATGAATAAGATTATACCTGAAAACGATCCTGTTTATACTCATGTTTTTGAAGGAGCAGATGATATGCCTGCTCATCTCAAATCATCACTCATCGGACATACACTGATAATACCTGTTACTAACGGGCGCCTGAACCTTGGAACATGGCAGGGGATATATTTGTGTGAATTCAGGAACTATGGCGGTCCAAGAAAACTGGTTGTTACTGTCTATAGTTGACAGAAATTCAAGGTAGTTATATTTTATAAGTTAAAAGCTATAAGTCATCCTTCATCCTTCCAATGTGTTACGAGTTACGGGTTTCGTGTTACGGGTTAAGTTGGATTATTACGAACGAAGTGAAGTTTTGGAACGATGAACGATAAAGGTTGAAAACCTGCCACGTGAAATGCGACATAGGAGCATATTTCACTGTGGTTGAAGGTCAAGGTTTAAGTTAAAGTTTGTTATATATCCCCTTTTTTATGCTTTACAATATAACTCTTTCTTGGCTTTTTTTATTGAAACTAACTGATTTTTATATTAATTTATTCGATATTCGTAATTCAATATTCATTATTCTCTTCTTCTCCTCTTCACCTCTTCTCCCTCTCATTTCATCTTTCCGTCTCTTAACCCGAAACACGTAACTCGTAACCCGCTTCACTGCAACACTGCATCACCTCATTACCACATTACCTCAGCACAATTCTTAACCCGTGAATCGAGGCGCTAAAAATTAGTCCTACCCGTAACTCGTATCTCGAACCCCGTAACTTTTTACACTACATCACAATTTCCCAACTCATGGTTTCATAACATATCCACAACAATTCTTTCCAATCATTTTATTATTATTTTTGATCATCACTTCGAATATAATTTTATAATAATATGCAAAGGTTAATGTTGTTAGGTGATGAAGCTATTGGTCAGGGCGCTATTGACGGCGGGATGTCAGGTATTTATGCTTATCCGGGAACACCTTCTACCGAAATTATGGAATATGTTCAGAATTCACAGGAAGCTGCTGAAAAGGAGATATTGCGTGAATGGTCAGCCAACGAAAAAACTGCCATGGAAGCTGCATTAGGAATGTCGTATGCCGGTAAGCGTGCCATGGTTTGTATGAAACATGTTGGACTAAATGTTGCAGCAGATCCTTTTATTAATTCAGCAATTACCGGTGTACGTGGTGGATTGCTTGTGGTCTCTGCTGACGATCCTTCAATGCATTCCTCTCAGAATGAGCAGGATTCCAGGTTTTATGGGAAATTTGCCATGATCCCTGTTCTGGAACCTTCAAATCAGCAGGAAGCGTATAATATGGCATATACAGGGTTTGAACTTTCAGAAAAGTTAGGAGTACCTGTTCTGATCCGGATCACAACCCGTCTTTCCCATTCAAGATCAGGAGTTGAAAAACAACAATCTAAATCTCAACGGGAACTTTCCCTGCCTGAGGATTTGAAGCAGTTTATCTTACTGCCGGCCAACGCCAGGGGAAGGTATGCTAACCTTGTAAAGAGTCAGACTGCTTTTGAAGCTGTTGCAGAAGATTCAAAGTTTAATGAATTATACCCGGGAAAGAATAAAAAGCTTGGAATTATCGCGTGCGGTATCGCATACAATTACCTTATGGAAAATTTCAGGGATCAAAAGCCGGAATATCCGATATTGAAAATTTCGCATTATCCGCTTCCGCGAAAAAAAGTGGAAAAGTTAATCGGATCGTGTAAAGAAGTTCTTGTTATTGAGGAAGGGTATCCGATTGTGGAAGAGATGCTGAAGGGTTTCCAGGAAAAAGGAACAAAGATAAAAGGACGCCTGGATGGCAGTTTACCGAGAGTTGGGGAATTGGATCCAAACCATGTAGCAATATCTTTAGGAATAAAAGTTTCATACGGGTCGAAAGTACCCGGTTTCCTTCCGGAACGGCCACCGGCTTTATGTAAAGGATGTGGGCATATTGATGTTTTTAATGCACTTAATGAAGCAATGAAAAAGTATGGTGGCGGAAAGGTGTTTTCCGATATTGGATGTTATACACTGGGTGCATTGCCTCCTTATAATGCCATAAATTCATGTGTTGATATGGGTGCTTCTGTTACAATGGCCGTTGGTGCCGCTGATGCCGGACTTAAACCATCGGTTGCTGTAATAGGTGATTCAACTTTTACACATTCCGGAATGACAGGACTGCTGGATGCGGTTTATAAGAAATCCTCTGTAACTCTGCTCATTTCTGATAACTATACCACGGCTATGACTGGTGGGCAGTCATCCCTGGCTACAAACAGACTTGAACAGATATGTCTTGGTTTGGGTGTGGAGAAGGAGCATTTAAGAACATTTGTACCTTTGAAAAAGAACCATGGTGATAATGTGAAAATAATTAAAAAGGAACTTAAATATAACGGAGTATCAGTGATTATTGCCCAACGTGAATGCATAAAAAATGTTTTAAAAAAGAAAAAAGCAAAAGGGAAGTTGAGTAGTTGATTAAGGTGAGTGGGTAAGTAAGAAAGAATGAAGAGTTAAAGGTTCAGGAAACCACAGTAACCAGTAACATATGAAAAATGATATTATTCTCTCAGGTGTTGGTGGACAGGGTATTTTAACCATTGCGGCTGCAATAGGTATGGCTGCTCTTGAAAGTGAACTATATCTGAAGCAGGCAGAGGTGCATGGAATGAGCCAGAGGGGAGGATCAGTACATTCAAATCTGCGATTGTCAGACAAAGAGATTGCCTCCGACCTTATTCCTTACGGGCAGGCTGACCTTATTCTTTCTGTCGAGCCGATGGAATCACTCCGTTATCTGCCTTACTTATCAGAAAATGGTTGGCTGGTAACAAATTCTAAGCCCTGTATCAATATTCCCGATTATCCGGATATAGATAAAATAATAAAGGAAATTAAAAAGAATCCGAATTATTTGATCCTTGATGCTGTTAAAATAGCTACTGTATTGGGTTCACCAGGGAGTGCAAATATTATAATGCTCGGTGCAGCTTCACTTTTCATTGATATTGCCGTGGAATATTTTGAGAAAGGAATTCAAAAATTGTTCTGTCGTAAAGGCGAAGAGGTTGTTAAAGTGAATATTGACGCATTTCACGCCGGACGGAATTATGCATTAAATAAAGGTTCATCCGGAAAATGAACAGGTGTCAGATGGAAAGATGGAATAGTCACCAAGACTCACAAAGAACAGATAATCAGTATTTTATTAATATTAATATTCGTGCATTCGTGGCTTCCTTTATATTCGGAGTGGACTCAACTTTTAACATATAACGTGTAATTCTTTAGAATAATGGAATTCTCACCAGCCCAGGATAGAAGCGCGTGGATTTTAGGCGCTTGCCTGTCCATATTATAGATTGTAACTATTCAGTATCTTAAGTTTGGAATAAAAGAAATGCCTAAAATGCCTAAAGTGCTAAATGGAGAAGTGCATAAAGTGGCTAATCTCATTATACTTTGCATTTTTGTCTATCGCCGACTGATTAGTTACTATAGATTAAATTCGAAACTCAGGAACAAAAAGGGCTGATTGCCGATATCAACAGCTGTACTGTACCAGTTCCTGAAATTTAAAGCAATTTTAACTTCATTAACTGGCATGAACTGAATTCCGCCAATTATGGCTTGTCCATCATTGGTAACATTCCAGTCGTTTTCCATTCCTTCCGGTTTATTGGACGCCAGTTTATCAAATCTTCCGAATATCTCAAACTTCTTGCTCAGTAAATATGATGCATACGTTGAGTAACCTGTCTGGTTTTGGTTTAAAATATAATTGCTGTTTACCATAAAGTCAACCTCTATACCGAAGGTTAACCTTTCGTCTTTCCATCCTAAAAAACCTGCAAAGATGCTTTGAATTTCTTCTTTTGCGATAAAATCATAATATAATCGGGTGGTAAAATGTTCGGAAAGCCGTACAGTTATTCCGATACCGGTTCTGAAGGTATTATCCAGCTGAGGTTTCTCATAACCTTCACCATTCATTATGGAAATATCGGCCGAAATGTTTGAATTGAACCGGTAATCAAAGCTTGTTCCAGCATCAGCAGAGGAACCCATTTCATGCTCATCGGGTAATGTCTTATAAAGATAACGGTGTCCCCAGTATTTTTCCTGCAATTTAAAAAGCTTTGTAGGGATAATACCAAAGTACCATGTAAACTTATCCTTATTATATTTAAGTGCAACATTCTTAAAATAAGTGTACCTTCTTGTTTCTGAACCGGAAAAAATATTCTCCAGATTACCTATATCTATTTTTACCTCGGTAGAGAAATATTCATTAATAAAATACTTATACCCGAGATAGGATCTGGTAATTTCAAAAGCCGATTCGTTGATTTCATTTGAAAGATCAGTATGAAAATTGCTGAAAAACCTGACAATAGGCTCTCCATGCGGTGTAAATTCATCTTTATTAACAACTTGTTGTGCATCACAGTAATACGTACTAAGAATTGTTGACAACAAAATTAGAAAAGTGATACTGTTCTTTGGTTTTAGCATAAAAATGAATTTTTGCAAATCTAATATAATCATCAATATATTAATATATTAATAGTAAAGAAAGATGAAATAAATTATTAATTTTCGCTATTTTGTTAAAAAATTTATAAAACTGCTTTTATATATTGCGACGAAGTAAATCAATTAAGATTATCTGCGGATTAAGAACAGTTTAAGTTTTTGTTAATTTCCTGCCTTTTTTCTGTAACTTTTCATATTTATTTAATACTGACTAAAAGATTTTATCATATATTTAATGCACCTTATCTATTGAGTTTTTTAGTATGGAAGAGAATAAAAAAAATAAAATTTTAATAGTTGATGATGAACTCGATATCCTTGAATTTGTTTCATATAACCTGAGAAATGAAGGGTTTGTGGTCGATGTTGCCAATAACGGTATTGAAGGAATATCCAAAGCTAAAGATTCTATTCCCGACCTCGTTCTTCTTGATGTAATGATGCCGAGAATGGATGGTATGGAAACCTGTGAGGAACTGCGAAAGATCCGGGATATGGACAACACCATCATTGTTTTCTTAACTGCCAGAGGTGAAGATTATTCGCAAATCGCCGGATTTGAAGCAGGTGGAGATGATTATATAGTTAAACCTATCAGGCCTAAAGTGCTGACATCCAGAATTAAAGCACTATTAAGGAGGAGGGACTGGACAGATAACAGCGCTGAGAAACAAGAAAGCTTGATAATTGAACAAGATGATATTATACTGGATCGTGAGAAATATATCGTGATAAATAAAGGAAAGGAACTATCACTTCCCAAAAAGGAATTTGAATTGCTGTCTTTACTTATATCAAAACCAGAAAAGGTTTTTTCCCGCGATGCTATTTTCAATGCAATATGGGGTGATGATATTATTGTGGGCGACAGGACTATTGATGTCCATATCCGTAAACTCAGGGTGAAAATAGGAGAATCCCATATTCAAACAGTTAAAGGTGTTGGTTACAAGTATGTTAGTTGATTATAAGAAGCGGTGAGAGGTGAGTTGTGAGCAAAGAGTGAAAAGCAAGGAGGATGAACTTATAACTTTTTACTTTCTATTATTCTTATTGTAAATCACAAAATCTCTCTGAGCTTTGATAATATTTACCGTATTAAGCAACAGACTTTTTGTTTCGGATATAGTATTGAATAATAACAGACTGTTTTTGGTTCCTGCTTCTTCACGTTTGATCATTTTTACCTGCTTTTTACGCATTTTGGCAAGTCGTTCGAGTAATAATTGTTGCTTGTTAATAATCTCCCCGATATCTTCGAATTTATCTTTCTTAACGGTATTCAGGATCAGGTTGTTGAAATTTGAAATTTCTTCATTAAGATCATTCATATAATTCCATTGAACAGTTCGCAAAGGCGGATGATTGTTATCGATGTGATTAAAAATCGGATCAGTCAGGTAGGTAAGGCAGTGAGCCGCTTCCCTGAGATAATCCAGAACCTGTACATAGAACGGACCTGTATCCGATGATTCTTCATCGAGAAGCTTGATAGTTGAAAATACGCTGTCTTTAAGACTCTTAACGTTGTTATTCAATTCCTTAATATCTTTCAAATTATTCCTGAGCAGTTTCCGGTCTTCATTCAATAAGCCGGTTATACTCAGATAATAGAGCTTGGAGATTGAAATAAGGGTTGAGGTTACGTTCTGTCTTGAGATTTCAAGCACATTCTCCCTGTCCAGAACCTTGATTCTTTCTTTCTTTTCTTTTTCCAATTCTTCAACTTTTACTTTCTTTTTGTGAAAAGCATGGGTTCGGATAACGAGTAGAACAGCAAGAGAGATCAGGATCAGAATTCCTGTTAAACCTGTCCAGTAAATAATAAGTGCTACACAGAATGCGAGGGTAAATGCGCTAAGTGCAGTGAAAAACCAGCCGGTAATTATTGTAATAACTCCTGATATCCGGTAAACGGCACTTTCCCTGCCCCAGGCACCATCAGCAAGCGAGGTCCCCATAGCCACCATAAATGTTACATAAGTTGTAGATAAAGGTAACTTAAGTGATGTACCAAAAGCAATTAATATACTTGCTACAACCAGGTTAACGGATGCTCTGACCAGGTCAAACGATATAGATTCCTCACTTTTACGTTTATTATATGAAGTCCGGTCAAACCTCTTTCTTACCGCAATCTGAATACGGACAGGTACAACCTTGCTGACAGATTTACCAAAAGATAATGTGCTCCGGACAATTGTTCGCGCGAGAAGTGAAGATTCAAAACGTTCGGTACCTTCATCCTGGCGGCTGAGATCGAGCGTGGTCTTGGTTACCGACCTGGCTTTTCTTGATACCCATAAAGTAATTACCATAATAACCCCCGCAATCAACAAAAATGTTGTGGGCGTCTTTACTGCTTCGTTTAATGAATCCATTAAGAAAGTGGCGGGATCAGCACCACTGGCAGCAGTAAAGGTTTTAAACGACTCAAAACCTGCAAGGGGGACACCTATAAAATTGACCAGATCGTTACCTGCAAATGCCATGGCTAAGGAAAATGTTCCTACCAGCACAATAAATTTTAACACATTGATCTTAAACAACCATAATATTAATTGAAGTAATAATGTCCATCCGGCAAAACTTAACAGAATAATGGAAAAAGAATTATCTTTTATCCATGTTAATTGTTCCGGAGAAATAAATGAAGAGCCTTTTGCTCCTTTAATAAGAATAAAATATGTTATTGCTGTAATAGCCAGTCCGCCCCATACAGAACCGAAAAACTTTAAATATTTTTCGTATTCAAAGGAAAAGATAATCCTTGCCAGATATTGAATAAAGGCGCCGAAGGTAAATGCAATGATCACCGACAATAGAATACCGAAAATTATTGCAAGCGCTTTTCCTGTATTGATATATGTATCGAGACCCCCGCCTTCAGGTGAGTTGGTTATTTTAATAATAGCCATTCCGACGGAAGCGCCTAAAAGCTCAAAAACTATGGAAACTGTTGTTGAAGTAGGAAACCCAAAAGTATTGAACAGATCAAGAAGAATAATGTCTGTCAACATAACCGCAATAAAAATGATCATGATTTCTTTAAAGTAAAACTGATCGGGATGCATGATCCCTTTCCGGGCAATTTCCATCATCCCGCTGGAGAAGGTTGTTCCGACAAGAATACCTAATGCCGCAACAATCATAATTACCCTTAATGGGGCAACTTTTGAACCGAAAGCAGAATTCAGAAAGTTAACTGCATCGTTGCTTACACCTACCACCAAATCGGAAATTGCTAATACAAAAAGTATGATAACAATAAAAATGTAGTAAGATTCCATGGGTGTTTTACTTTTAGAGATTTTAAATATTTGTTACTCTATTCCACTATTCCACCATTCCATCATTCCACTTCTTCTTTCTTCCATCTTACACCTGTTCATTTTCCGGATGAACCTTAAATAGTTTCAGGACAAATGTAACTTTCATAATAATAGAATAGTAACTGTGTATGTTAATTTTAAGTTAAGTTTTTAAGTTTTTCGATATTTTTTACAGAGCCGTCCTTTTTTCATAATAGTAAAGGTAATGATTACCGGTATATGCCGCAGAGTTTGGATGTTGGAATATGATGGTTTATCTTTGGTTTCATTTTAAAAAAACCTTTATTTTCAACTTTAGACAGAAATTTTGAATATGATAAAAATCGTAACATTAGTAGTTTTTCTGTTTTTTTCTCTGAGCCGGACCAATAATGACCATATTGAACGGGGTGTCCTGGCCGACCATGGAATGGTTGTATCTGCTCACCCTGAAGCCTCTGAAATCGGACGGCAAATTTTATTGAAAGGTGGTAATGCCATTGATGCAGCTGTTTCCGTACAGTTTGCGCTGGCTGTTTCATATCCTTCAGCCGGTAATATTGGTGGTGGTGGGTTTATGGTAGTGAGATTTGCAGATGGCAAATCAGTTTCTCTCGATTTCCGGGAGAAAGCACCGCTTGCCGGACATCATGATATGTTTCTGGATGTGAATGGAAATGTTATCGATAGACTAAGTACATACAGCCATCTGGCAGCAGGTGTGCCCGGAACTGTGGACGGGATGATCAAAATGCACGAAAAATACGGAGTGCTCTCTTTTGTGGAAGTTATTCAACCTGCAATTCACCTTGCATGGAACGGGTTCCCCGTTACTGCAAACCAGGCGAAGAACTTTAATAGTCTGAAGGAACAATTTCTGGAATATAACGATCATCAACCGGCCTTCGTTAAAAATAAACCGTGGCAAAAAGGGGATACGCTTGTTCAACCGGAACTTGCTCATACGCTAGAGTTAATCAGGGACAAGGGCAAAGAAGGGTTCTATAGCGGTGAAACTGCCAACAGGATTTTTAAAGAAATGCAAAGGGGAGGAGGTCTGATCACTCATGAAGATCTTGAAATGTACAACTCGGTATGGCGTAAACCGGTTACAGGCAGGTTTTTGAATTATAAGGTTATTTCAATGGGTCCGCCTTCCAGCGGCGGTATAGCATTAATACAACTTCTGAAATCTGTTGAGAATTATCCTCTCACTGAATGGGGGTGGGGTTCCTCCGGATATATACATCTGCTTGCCGAAGCTGAAAGATGGATTTATGCTGACAGGGCTAAATTCCTTGGCGACTCTGACTATTTTCCGGTTCCGGTTACAGGACTACTCGATGAATCATATATCAGGGAACAAATGGAAAAGGTATCTCCCGGGAAAGCCAGGATATCTTCAGAAGTAAATCATGGAACCCCCACCGGATACGAAAGTGAAGAAACCACCCATTATTCAGTAGTTGACGAGATGGGTAATGCCGTGTCTGTAACTACTACCCTGAACCGGGGGTATGGAACAAAAATTGTCGTGAAAGGAGCAGGGTTTTTGTTGAATAATGAGATGGATGACTTCAGCTCCAAACCAGGAGTGCCAAACTCTTACGGACTCATTGGAGGTGAAGCAAATTCCATTCAACCCGGCAAACGAATGTTGAGCTCTATGACCCCCTCGATCCTTGAAAAAGAGGGTGAATTATTTATGGTTGTCGGTTCCCCCGGAGGTTCAACAATTATCACAAGTGTCTTTCAAACTATATTGAACATCACAGTATTTGATATGGGAATGCAGGAAGCTGTTAATGCAAAACGATTTCACCACCAATGGCTGCCTGATCAAATATATTATGAAAAAGATGCCATAGACAGCCTTGTTGTAGATAAACTGAAGCAAATCGGTCATAATCTGAAACTCAGAGGTCCGATCGGCAGGGTTGATGCTATTCTTATTCTTCCTGATGGAACACTGGAAGGCGGAGCTGATCCGAGAGGTGACGATGCAGCAGCAGGTTATTAATATTGCGTAAATTTTTTTATATAATTTTATTTTAATACATTTATAATTAAATTTGAACGGTATCCGTTGGAGTTGCAGGGCGGAAGGATGAATATTCTGAAGCTTTATGAAAAACGAATAAATTTAACTTTCCGAAATATGAAAAAGTCTCTTATCCTACTCATTATCATCCTTATCGTTATCCTGTTTTTCCCGGTTGTAAGTATTGTGAAATGGGGAGTACAATCAAAACGGCCTCTTGATGTACTGATTCTTGATAAAACCGTGCCAACTCTTGATCGGTACAATCACAAATCACTACACTGGATTCTCACTCATAATAAGTATGTTAAAGGAAACAACAGGTTGTATTCCTATAAGAAAGACTACTTCGGTTTTATCCCGCTACGTCCTTTGAGGGAGAAAAAATGGGATACACGTAGAATCCGGCTTGCCGAAATAATTGAATTAGCCGACTCATTAGATGCCCTCTATTATGCAGATACATATGGAGTGTATTTTAATGACTGGTATCATGGGATTAACCGCAGTAACCGTTCCAGACTGATTTATGGAGGATTAAACAATAGTGATTATCTTTTGCTGAAGGAAATGAAAGACAGGGATAAATTGATAATAGCTGAATATAATATACTTTCTTATCCAACTGCTCCGCTTGAGAGAAACAAAACGGAAAATATTTTTGGTATTCGTTGGACAGGCTGGACAGGTAAATATTATAAGGATCTTAATCCGAAAACAAACCCTGGCATACCTAAGTGGATAATGAAGCTTTATGAGAAACAATACCTTAAATCATGGACCTTCAATAATTCAGGAATTATTCTGGTTAAAAATGACAATAAGGTGATTGTGCTTGAGAATGAAACACACCTTGATTTTGATGTACCCTATATTTATTCTGATAAAACAGTCCAGGAAGAATACGGACTGCCTTATAAGGTTAACTACCCTTATTGGTTCAATATTATCGAGCCGGGTGAGAACAGGGTTCTTTCTGAGTTCAAAATTCATGCAAATTATGTTGGAGATTCGATATTGGATGCTAACCTGATTCCTGATGTATTCCCGGCAGTAATTATGCAACCCGAAAAAATGCACTATTTTTATTTTGCAGGCGATTTTGCTAATAATGTTGTAAATTATTCCACTACCTATTTCAAAGGTATAGAAAAGATCGATAAATACTTCTATAATGATGTTCCGTCAGATAAGAGAAAATTTTACTGGAAATATTACAAGCCCTTGGTTACTACTATCTTTAATAACTATTATCTCGAACTGAAAGAGAAATAAACTTATTGACGATTCGTTATAACCTATCCTTGCCAGGGTGGGTTTTTTTCTTGTCGTTTTATAATCAGTCGGTTTATTTTAGATTCATCCGTAAAATGTACAGGTGTCTGTTGGAATATTGGAATAAATAATATTTACACAAAATGAGATTGATCAGAAAATACAAATAATGACTGATGAATTAAAAATAACTATCGTTCAAACCAACATCCATTGGGAGAATAAGAACGAAAATACAGAAATGTTTAGCCGTATAATCAGAAATATGGCGCAGAATACCGATCTGGTGATTCTTCCCGAAATGTTTAGCACCGGGTTCAGTATGCAGCCCGCCTTACTGGCTGAATATATTAATGGCCCAACTGTCAGTTGGATGAGCAAAATAGCCCGGGAATATAATGCTGTGATTACGGGAAGTATTATTATCAGGGAGAAAAATAAATTTCTGAACCGGTTGATCTGGATGCCCCCTGATGGTAATCTAAAATACTGTGATAAGCGCCATCTTTTCAGGATGGGTGAGGAGACCCAATATTACTCAAGGGGAAACAAGAAGCTGATAACAAGCTGGAAAGGTTGGAGATTCAGACCTCTGGTTTGTTATGACCTCCGGTTCCCGGTGTGGAGCCGGAACAGAAATGATTATGATATGTTGATTTATGTAGCTAACTGGCCTGAAGCACGCCGGAAAGTGTGGAAAAACCTGCTTGTTGCCCGTGCCCTGGAGAACCAGGTGTATGTTGTTGGTGTTAACCGTATAGGTGTCGACGGGCGTGATATTTCATATGCCGGTGAATCCATGATTGTAAATCCCAGGGGTAACATAGTTTCAGAGATAAGCGCCCATAAGGAATCCGTAGAAACCATAAGCGTGTCCCTGGATGACCTGATTACTTTCCGTGAAAAATTCCCTGTCCACCTCGATGCTGACAACTTCCGGATTAAACCCGAAACCCGTAACCCGTAACCCGGAACTGCTTCACATTATTTCTCCCTCAAAGCATCATACAACACTTCCACTGGGTGGTAAGCTGTTCGTTTTGTACCGTCTTTTATCTGGTGCCTGCAGCTTGTACCGGTCGCAACAATAAGAGTTTTTTCTGTGGTTTCCCTGATGGCAGGGAATAAAACCAGCTCCCCGACTTTCATGCTCAGGTCGTAGTGCTCTTTTTCGTATCCGAAAGAACCGGCCATACCACAGCATCCTGAAGGAATTTCTTCGACACTGTAATTTTCAGGCAAAGACAATAATTTTTTTGTGGCATCGGTTGAAGCAATTGATTTCTGCTGACAATGGCCATGTAACTTGATATGCTGTTTCTTCCGGGTGAAGGATTCAGTAGTGATCAGTCCCTTTTCCATTTCCCGTACCAGGAATTCATCAATCATAAAAGTATTGCCGGCAATATACCGGGCTGTTTCCTTTTTTTTACCACGTACAAGGTCAGGATACTCATCACGGAAACTCAGTATCGCTGAAGGTTCAATTCCTATAAGAGGCTTTTCTTCAGAAATCAGCGGACCGAAAATTTCAAGATTTTCAACAGCCAGTTGCTGAGCTTTGCGTATCAGACCTTTGGAGATATAAGCTCTTCCGCTTTCTGCATGGAACGGAGTCTCAACCCTGTAACCTAATCTTGTCAGCAAACGGATGGTTTTTATACCTATAGGAGTGTCGTTGTAGTTAGTAAATTCATCTATAAACAGGTAAACAGTGCCGTTTGGCGGATTTACAGGGTTGATGGCAGAAAGGTTTCGCCGGACCCACTTTCTGAGTGTTGTCCGGTAAACTCCCGGAATACTCCTCCTGGTTGCGAATTTCAGGATCTTTTTTATCGGAAAGGATAATACCCGGCTCCCGGCAAAAAGGTTGAATAACGTGGGAAAAACGGTCCCTATACGGTTGATTTTTGAAATGTTAGCGATTACCCTTGTACGAAGAGGAATACCATGTTCATCATAGTAATGTTGAAGAAATTCGGCTTTCATTTTGGCTACGTCCACACTGGAAGGGCATTCTGATTTACATCCTTTACAGGAAAGACACAGATCAAGAATTTCGTATAATTCTGTGTGATTAAACGGTTTTTCCTGCCCTGGTAAGCTAAGTAATTCCCGCAACAGATTAGCTCGTGCCCTGGTGGAAGAATGCTCATCACGTGATGCCATGTAACTTGGGCACATTGTTCCACCCGCCTTTTCTGTTTTCCGGCAATCGCCTGAACCGTTACATTTTTCAACTGCCCTGACAATTCCGCCAGTATCCGAGAAGTCAAATATGGTTTTGATCTCCGGTGTAACCCGACCGGGAATGTACCGCAGACTGGTGTTCATCTTTGGAGTATCTGTTATCTTTCCCGGGTTGAACAACTGGTAAGGATCCCATGTCTTTTTTAACTCTTTCAGCAAGTCATAGTTCCTCTCTCCCAGGATGATTGGAATAAATTCCCCGCGAAGCCGTCCGTCACCGTGTTCCCCGCTCATTGATCCACGATACTTTTTAACCAACCTGGCAACTTCAAGTCCCAGGGTCCTGAAAAGTTTTACATCCTCAGGATCTTTCAGGTTCAGGACAGGTCGCAGGTGCAGTTCTCCTGATCCGATGTGTGCATAATAGACACACTCCTTGTTGTGTCTCTCCAGAATATTTTTAATTTCATCCATATAATCAGGCAACATCTCCACATTAACCGCTGTATCTTCGATCAGCGAAACCGGTTTTGCATCTCCTTTCATATTTGACAAAATACCAAGCCCGGCTTTTCTAAGATTCCACACCTTGTCTACATCAGGCGGAAAAACAAGGGGGAAATAGTAACCGTATCCCTCTTTCCGCATATCTGCTTCCATGTTTTTCGCGATCTGTGTGATTTCCTCACGCGTTGCCCGGGCAAATTCAATTATCAGGACGGTTGCCGGTTTCCCTTTGATAAAAAAACGGTTTTTCTGTTGCTCCAGGTTACCTTCTGTAAGTTCCAGCACAGTATGGTCCATCATCTCCACGGCTCCTGGTTTGTGTTTCAGTGCAATGAGGTTTGCCCTGAAAGTTTCCTCCAGGGTTTCGAAATGAACACAGACCAAACCTTTCTCCCGGAGCGGAAGGTCAACCAGGTTTAACTTGATCTCTGTTGTGAAAGCCAGGGTTCCTTCCGATCCTGCCAGTAACCTGGAAAAGTTAAAAGACCCTTCACCCGGAGTGAAAACATCTGATTTCAGCAACAGGTCCAGTGCATAACCTGTATTACGTCTGGGAATAACTGGATCAGGATATTCGTTACGTATTGATTCCTTGTTTATCTCATTTGTAAGCATCTCCCGGATGGACCGGTAAAGTTGGTTTTCAAGTGATCCTCCCTGGCACTTCATTTCAAATTCTTTAGCTGTAAGATCGCTGAATAAAGCCTCAGATCCGTCGCTTAACAAAGTGCGTACTTCCAGGGTATGATCCCGGGTGCTGCCGTACAGGATGGAATGAGCGCCGCAGGCATTATTACCCAACATTCCGCCAATCATACAACGATTGGAAGTTGAAGTTTCCGGTCCGAAAAACAGACCTAATGGTTTAAGATATTGATTCAGTTCATCCAGTATGACACCGGGCTCCACACGTACCCATTTCTCCGTTTTGTTTACTTCAACGATCCGGTTCATATAACGTGAAACATCTACAATTATCCCTTTAGCTACAACCTGACCGGCAAGTGAGGTCCCGGCAGTCCGTGGTGTTACCGGTATTTTGTTTTTGCGCGACCAGGTAATGATTCTGTGAATATCCATTTTGTTTTTTGGGCGGGCAATGGCCAGAGGTTTTTCACGGTAAACCGAGGCATCAGTAGCATATAACAAACGGCTGACCTCATCGTAAAAAAGATCCCCATCCAGAGATCCGGCAAGGGTTTTAAGCCGGCTGGTTATAGCAGATAGGTCCATATAGCTGAATTTTCAGCTAAAATAACAATTTCTGGCTTCAGTAAGCCATGACAATAGTCATAATGTAAAATTAGAAAAGCAAACAATTTTAGTTAACTTTGCAACTTAACATAATTATATTATAAAATACTGATTTACAATGGAGTTAATTGAAGTAATCAAAGAAAAAGCTAAGAAACAAAATAAGAGAATTGTATTACCAGAAGGTACAGAGGAAAGAACCCTGAAAGCAGCTGATATCCTGATAAAAGAAAAAATCACTAATATCATCCTTCTCGGAAGAAGGGTAGATGTAGAAAGTGCCGCCGGAAGATTAGGTTTAAGGAATATAAGAAATGCTACTATTATAGATCCGGCAAATCATCCGAAAAAGTTAGAATATATCGATTTGATGGTTGAGACAAGGAAGCATAAAGGTCTTTCCCGGGATGAAGCATTTAAGTTAATTGAAGATCCTCTTTTTCTTGCAACTCTGATGATTAAGAATGGTGATGCTGACGGTGAGGTTGCCGGTGCAAAGAATGCCACCACCGATGTCCTGAGACCGGCTTTTCAGTACATAAAAACCATGCCCGGAATAAGTGTTGTGTCCGGAGCTTTTATTATGATCCTGAAAGAAAAGACATATGGTGAGAATGGAATACTTGTTTTTGCTGATTGTGCGGTTCATCCTGACCCTTCGGAGAATGAACTTGCTGAAATTGCAGTTGCTACGGCAAACACCACCAGGGCTATTGCAGGATTCGAACCAAGGGTTGCCATGCTTAGCTTTTCAACTAAAGGTAGTGCGAAACATGAAATGGTTGATAAAGTTGTTGAAGCAACCCGTATTGCCCGTATTTTGGACCCTTCCTTGAAAATAGATGGTGAGTTGCAGGCAGATACGGCAATTATGGAATCAATTGCTAAAAAGAAAGCTCCGGCAAGTGAAATTGCGGGGAAAGCCAATGTACTTATTTTTCCAACCCTTGAAGCTGGAAATATCGTCTATAAACTTGTACAGCGACTTGCACATGCTGAAGCCATCGGACCTGTATTGCAGGGAATGGCTGCACCTATCAACGACCTCTCAAGAGGATGTTCTGTTAGTGATATTGTAAACCTGGTCGCTATCACAGTCAACCAGGCAGCTACCGTAAAAAAATAAAATAAGATGAAAACAGAAGTACTTGAAGATTATGCATTAAAAAAACGAACCCGCCAAAAGGGGAGTCTGAAAAAGGTAGGTATAATTGGCGCCGGTACTATGGGTCAGGATATTGCAGTGATTATTAGTAAGCAAGGAATAGATGTGATATTTATTGACCTTACCGAGGAAAGAGTTGACGAGATTTTTAATGAAATATCCCTGCGTCTTGATGAAATAATTAATAAATGGGGGATGACAAAAAGTGAGAAACGGGCAATTATTTCACGGATAAGCGGATCAGTTGATTATAACGATATCAGTGATTGTGATTTGGTAATCGAATCCATAAATACAAAAAAAGCCGGCTCGAGCAAGGAACTGAGAAAAAATGTATTCAAGAAAATTGAATCAGTGGTATCAAAAGATACGATTCTTGTATCCAATACATCCACATTGGTGATCTCTGAGCTGGCTCAGGTGCTGGATTATCCTGACAGGGCAGTTGGTTTGCATTTTATTACTCCGGCAATAACTGTTAAAGTTGTTGAAGTGGTTAAAGGAATAAAGACAAGTGATAAATCATATGAATTTGTGGTTAAGTTTGCTAAATTTATTGGGAAAATTCCCATTACAATTCATGAATCACCAGGCAATATCAGTACACGTCTCATTACAACAATCATTAACGAAGCGTGTGAAACCCTGATGGAAGGCATTGCTTCTACTACCTCTATAGATACTACCATGAAAAAAGGATATGGTATGCAGTTTGGTCCATTTGAGCTGGCTGATCGTATTGGTCTTATTAAATTGGTAAAATGGATGGAAAATCTGTATGCAGAGTTTGGAGAGCAGAAATTCAAACCAAATCCGATTCTTAAACGGCTGGTGAGATCCGGTTTTTATGGAAAAACTTCAGGTTCCGGATTTTACCATTATGAGAATGGACTGGCTACTGCTGAAACTATAACTTACCCCGAGATCAAATAAAGAACCGAATGTCGGTTATAATCAGTAAATGAACTTAGCATGAAAATAATTGTTTTGAACTGTGGCAGTTCCTCTATCAAATATCAATTATTCGATATGGAGGATGAAAAGGTATTTGCTAAAGGGCTTGTTGAAAAAATCGGCTTGCATGGATCAACAATCACAAATGAAAGGGATGATGGTGATAAAGTTAAACTCGAGGGTGAGATTATTGATCATCAGCAAGGAATAGAATATATTTTAGGCGTTCTGTCAAGTAAAAAGCATGGCAGTATAAGTGATTTTGGTGAAATTGATGCTATTGGTCACAGAGTTGTTCATGGGGGTGAGAAATTCAGTACGAGTGTTCTTATTACAGATGAAGTGATTAAACAAATAGAAAAATATATTGACCTGGCACCCCTTCATAATCCTCCCAACCTGAAAGGGATATATGCTATGAAAGAATTACTGCCCGGTCTTCCCCAGGTAAGTGTTTTTGATACTGCTTTTCACAATACCATGCCCATTTATGCATATATGTACGCTATACCTTATACACTCTATACTAAATATGGTATCCGTCGTTATGGTTTTCACGGAACTTCTCACAGTTATGTATCAAACCGAGCCTGTGAGATTCTTGGAAATAAATATGCAAAATCAAAAATTATTACATGCCATTTGGGCAATGGTGCATCTATCGCTGCAATTGACAAGGGAAAATCGATAGATACTTCAATGGGTCTTACACCGGTTGAAGGTCTGATAATGGGCACCAGATCAGGAGACCTGGATCTTGGCATTCTGACCTATATAATGCGAAGGGAAGAGATCGGTATCACCGAAGCAGATACCCTGATAAATAAACATAGCGGGATACTCGGTATTACAGGTATATCTTCGGATATGCGTGAAGTGGAAGAGGCAGCCGAAAAAGGGAACTGGAGAGCATCCCTGGGACTGGATATGTACCATTACAGGATTAGAAAATACATAGGAGCTTATGCTGCTGCTTTGGGGGGCATCGATATCCTGGTCCTTACCGGAGGAATTGGTGAGAATGCCGACCTGACAAGAAGTGAAATTTGTAAGGATTTTGAGTATTTGGGACTAAAATTGGATGCTGAGAAAAATAAAGGTGTCCGGGGAAAAGAGAAGGTTATTAGTGCAGATAATTCAAAAGTAATAGTGATTATTGTGCCTACAAATGAAGAACTGGTAATCGCAAGAGATACCAGGGATATAGTTTCAGATACGGTTAAATGAGTGAATGAGTAAATGATAAGATGTGCGAAGAGGTGAGGTTTTAACCGGATTTTATTGGTTTAAAAAGGATTTTGCGAGGAGCGAAGCGACGAAGCAATCTCCCAAAAACAACCAGAATGCTAAATAACCAGACCGTCATAAGCTTTATGAAAAGTCATGAAAGATTGCTTCACTTTGTTCGCAAAATCCGTATACTTATTATGCTTTAATGGTATGCACAAATTTTAA
Source organism: Bacteroidota bacterium (assembly GCA_022561875.1). Taxonomy (GTDB): domain Bacteria; phylum Bacteroidota; class Bacteroidia; order Bacteroidales; family VadinHA17; genus JADFUQ01. The sequence continues at coordinate 43,290 of JADFQJ010000020.1, forward strand.
CCGGAAAATGATAAAAAAACTTGATGAAATGTTCGATGCCCTGAAATCAGGGAAGAAGAAACGCCTGATAGCTGCTTTTGCTAATGATGTTCATACCATTGAAGCGATTCATAAAGCAGTTAAGTTAGGAATTATTGATGCCACGCTTGTTGGCGATAAAAAAATTATTGAATCGGTTTGCAAAAAAGAGAATATCGATACCGGATCGTTCACCATCGTTCATGAAAATAATGAAACTGATGCAACAACAAAAGCTGTTCAGCTGATTAATAGCGGCAAAGGAGACCTTATCATGAAAGGTATGGTTAGTACCGATAAATATATGCGGGCTATCCTGAATAAGGAAAACGGATTGATGGATACTGGAGCTATTCTTACTCATATTTCTGTGGTGGAACCGAAAAAATATCATAAACTGCTTATTATAGGTGATGTTGCCATTATCCCACTGCCGGAGTTGAAAGAAAAGATAGTAATTGTTAAATTCCTTATAAAAACAGCCCATTCGCTGGGTATTGAACGGCCAAAAGTGGCTGTACTGGCTGCAACAGAACAAATTCTTCCTAAGATGCAGGCATGTGTTGATGCAGTTGTGTTATCAAAGATGTCTGAACGTGGTCAGATTAAAGGCGCTATAATCGATGGTCCATTTGGCCTGGATGTAGCTATTGATAAGGAAAGTGCGGAAATAAAGAAAATAAACTCTGAGGTTGCCGGTGATGCTGATTGTATCCTGTTCCCGAATATCGAGTCAGGAAACGTTTTCTATAAATTTCATACAAAGCTGGCAGAGGGTGAAGTAGCTGCTGTTGTTGCCGGTGCCCGCGTGCCTGCTATACTTTCTTCAAGAGGGGATAGCGTGCAGACAAAATTAAATTCTATTGCACTTGCATCTCTTATGTCTGAATAATTTCTTTTAGAACAAATACTATGGAAGGTTTTCGGATACTTGCAATAAACCCGGGGTCAACATCAACTAAAATTGCAGTTTATCGTAACCAGAAACCCCGTTACTTAAAAACAGTCCGGCATCCGCTCGATGAGCTTAAGAAGTTTAAAAGGATAGTTGACCAGTTTGGGTTCAGGAAAAAGATCATTCTTGAAGAGCTGGCAAAAACCGATGTTAAAGTTGAAGATATTTCAGCAGTTGTTGGACGTGGGGGTATACTAAAACCGGTTGAATCAGGGGTATATGAAGTAAATAAAGAGATGAGAAAGGATCTGATTGAATGTACATACGGTGAACATGCAAGTAATCTTGGAGGATTGATTGCCTACGATATTGCCAATTCATTTAAAGGTAGAAAAGTCAGAGCATTTATTACCGATCCTACAGTAGTGGATGAATTCCAGGAAGTTTCAAGGATCTCAGGACATCCGGAATTTAAACGCCGGTCTATATTTCATGCACTGAATCATAAAGCTATGGGCCGGGCATATGCCAATTTCCTGGATAGAAAATATGAAGACCTGAACCTGATAATTGTCCATATGGGAGGAGGTATTTCTGTTGGTGCACATCAGAAAGGCAGAGTGATTGACGCAAATCAGGCTCTCGACGGTGACGGCCCTTTCACTCCGGAACGAAGTGGTACTTTGCCTGCCGCAGATCTGGCACGCTTGTGCTTTAGCGGGAAGTATTCCCTGGATGATGTTATGAAAATGATTAAAGGGCAGGGTGGAATGATTGCATATTTAGGTACCAATGATGCCTATGAGGTGGGATTGAAAGCAGATAGTGGCGATAAAAAAGCAGCCCTCATTCTAAATGCTATGGCTTACCAGATCGCTAAAGAAATTGGTGCAATGGGCGCTGTTATGAAAGGGAATGTCGATGCCATTATTTTAACGGGAGGGATTGCACATAATAGTACCGTGGTCGATTATATTAAAACTATGGTCGCTCATATCTCCAAAGTGGTGGTTTACCCCGGCGAAGACGAGATGAAAGCCCTGGTAATGAATACTTTAATGGTCATGACAGGCAGGGTAGAATGTAAAGTGTATTAGTTCGAAGTTAGAAGCCGGAATCAGCAACCGGTAACTTTCCTGCTTCTTCTTACTTACTTATTCACCTTCTTCCTAAGGCGTACTTCCTGATACCGGAATTATTTTCCCGTTGAAATATTTTTGTCCCTTAACCGCAAAATCTGATACCAGGACTGCCATTTCTTTTGCTGTTACAGGCGCTTTGTAACCAGGGAAAGCTTCTTCCAGCATTTCTGTCTGAGCGGCCCCAAGGGCTAAACAATTAAAAGCAATATTATGCTCCTTATACTCTTCAGCCAGACATTCTGTTAAACATGCAAGAGCAGCCTTACTGGCACTGTAGTATGCCAACCCCGGAAACTTTGCACTTCCCTGAACACCTCCCATGCTGCTGATGTTTACTATATGACTCCTGCTATTCTTTCCCATAAGCGGCAGCAATAATCTGATCAGTTGTGCTGGGACAAAGAAGTTAATATTGAAAGTACGTTCTGCCGTGTCGCTGTTTGTTTCCGCAAATGCGATATTTCGAAGGAAACCGGCATTGTTAATAAGAATATCTACTGATTTCATATGCAGGATAACAAAATCGAAATTTTTCGTTTTTCTTTATGTTCTCAAGGTTGGTAACCAATGGAATGATTTTTCCCGCCCCGGTATGCCGGCATTCGGTTTTAAGACTTTGTAACTTATCCTTACTCCTTGCAATTACAATAATTTTGTTCTCTTTATCAGTGGCAAGAATTTTTGCTGTTTCGCGACCAATACCACGACTTGCTCCGGTAATAATAATGTTCATAGAGTTTGAAAAGTTCGTAAAGTTTATGAAGTTTGATAAAGTTAATAAAGTTTGTAAAGAAAAATAAGTAGATTATGTTGAAAGTATTTTTATATTTTTTTATCTTCTTTATTAATAATTCAGACTAAAGTCGCATATAAATTTAAATATAGTATGTTGTTGAGAATTAAAAAATTAGCTGTTGCTTCTGTTTTGTTTTTCCTTGTTCTGATGTCTCTGGCTGCCCGAACCGAAGAAGGGGACAGGTCAGGTAAAGGAAGACGGTACTTTTTTGGTGGAAATTTTGGTTTGCAATTTGGATCGATTACCAATATTGAGGTATCTCCAATTGCAGGATACCGGCTTCTTCCCTGGTTTTCGATAGCCTCGGGTCCGAAATATCAGTTATATGGCGAGAATTATGCCGGATTCAAGTTCAGTACACATATTTACGGAGCAAGAGCATTTGCAAGGATTATGGTTATTGGAGACTTTGATAAGGTCATTCCTCTTGGATTTCACGGCGGATTGTTTGCACATGTTGAATATGAGGTTTTAAGTCTTGAACGGCAATATTTTGACCTTACCGGCATCGAGGGCCGTTTCTGGCTTAAATCAGTTCTTGTCGGAGGAGGGATAAGTCAGCCCCTTTCGGAAAGGGTATCAGCAAATATTATGCTCCTTTGGAATCTGAATGAAACACCTAACTCGCTGTACCGAAACCCTATCTTTAGATTTGGGATCAATTTCTGACTACCTTCAAGCGTTAAACGTTATATGTTAGACGTTATATGTTAGACGTTATATGTTAGACGTTTACCCACCTGATAATTCCTTCATTATTCGATATTCATTATTCATTATTCAATATTTTCCTCTTCTTCTCTTCATATCTTCATATTTGACATTTGCCATCGTTTAGCTCTCAGATCCCAAATTACACTTTTTGCTCTTCTTTTTTCTTTCTTCACTTTTGCCTTTTGCCTTTTACTTCGCTCTTTACTCACAACTCATCTCTCACCTCTCACCGCTACATACTACATACTACATACTACTTACTTCTCTTCATTCTTCCCCCTTACCGATACCTTAAAAACCTCACCCTCTGTACGGGCTATAACAAGCGCCCCTGTGGTATCACTCCATACGTTGGTTGCTGTTCTGAACATATCCAGTATCCTGTCAACTGAAATGATCAGCCCGATTGCTTCCAGAGGGAGTCCAATGGCTGATAAGATAATAGTGATCATTACCATTCCTGCCATAGGTACACCTGCAGCTCCAATAGAAGCCAGCAAGGCGGTTATTACAACCAGCGCCTGTTG
>JADFQJ010000097.1 GCA_022561875.1 Bacteroidota bacterium
GTTACGAGTTTCGGGTTACGAGTCGACAAGTACCTCATCTTATCATTTACTCACCTACTCACCTTGCTTAACTTTAGTTCACTTTAAGTACTAATTAGTTACAAGTAATGATCCTTATTCTATTTTCAGACCAATCACCAGGATATCATCAATCTGATCCAATTCACCAATCCACTCAACAAGAGTTTCATCCAATATCTTACCTTGTTCCGACATTGGCATATTTTGCATATCAAGAATCAGATTTTTCAATTTCCTGGACATAAATTTCTTCCCCAGGGGTCCGCCAAACTGATCAACAAAACCATCTGAAAGCATGTACAGGGAGATTCCCGGTTTCAAATCAAGTTCAGTACAGCTAAAGGGGTCAAGTTTCTTCGCTGAGATACCAATCGGCATCTTATCTGCCTTCACTTGTTCAAGAAAATATTCATCATTATGCATTGAACCTGCCTGAAGGTTAAGTTTTTCCTCTCTTTCCAACTTTGATTTCTCATCTGCCGTTAGCTTTCGTACCACTAACAATGGATTATAAGCACCTGAGAACTGGATTGTTTTCTGTTGCTTATCCAGGATAATCAACGAGAGGTCCATTCCATCTTTAGTTTCATCTTCCTCCTCCCCTGTTTGTTTTAGAGATGTCATCACGTATTCCCTCAAATCATCCAGCATCTCGTTTGAATTTTCGATCTCAGGTTTGGAGATTATCTCATTCAGGAATGAAATTCCCAAAAGACTCATAAAAGCTCCCGGAACACCATGCCCTGTACAATCTGCTGCAACAATAAACACTTTGCCTTCACGTTTGGCCATCCAGTAGAAATCGCCACTAACAACATCCCTCGGTTTAAATAAGATAAAGTGGTTAGGGAAACTCTCTTCCAGAATATCTTTCGATGGCAACATGGCTCTTTGTATCCTTCTGGCATACAATATACTATCTTCAAGTTCTTCTTTTTGTTTTCGTATCTCGGCTGTCCGCTCGGAAATAATACCTTCCAGGCGAATGTTCTCATTCAAAAGCCTGCGTGTATACAATTTAACAATTACCACTATCAGGATAATGGCAATTACTATATATATAATATAAGCAAGAACTGTCTGGTACCATGGCGGCGATATTGAAAATTCGTACAAAGCCTGTTTGCTTTCAATTCCAAAAACATTCAAAGCCTGAACATGGAACCTGTAATTGCCCTGCCGCAGGTTTGTAAAAGTAAAATCTGTCTTATCAGTCCACCTGGTCCATTCATCAGAATATCCTTCAAGCCAGTAACGGTATAACGTTGCCTCTTCCTGTTCAAAAAATGGTGCTGCCCATTGAAAAGTAAGATTATTATACTTGTAATTTATCTCCTGAACTAATTCCTCTGGCTGTGAAAAATCAATACGCAATTGTCCGTTTTCTGCAGTAGAATAATTTGTTCCGTAAAACACCACAGAATCTTCACTAATATTAACCTGACGAATTAAGGTATTATAAGGTATTGAAAAATCCTTCTCAAAGTTTCTATCATATCTAAAAAGTTCATTTGATACTCCCAGCCAAATATTTCCTTTATCATCATTATAAATAGCATCAATTGATTTATTAGGAAGTCTTTTTAAAGAGGGATCCTGTTCGTAGGTTCCATCAGGATTTTTCTTCATTACTTCAACCCACTTCTTGTTTTCATCCTGCAGGCTGAACCATATATCACCATTTGCAGCTTTAATCATACGGAATATTTCCATCTCTCCACTGGAATACCTGTTACCGAAAATTGAATCAGGTTCGAATATTTCCTTTGTATCGTTAAAGCTATACAGGCCTGCTGAGGTAATGAAATATATTTTATCGTCAAGTTTTGAAATAAAATTTTTATCATTCCTTGGCAATCCATCTTCACTTGTTAAAGTAGTGATGATTGTATCCTTCCCGTCAGAAAAATCCATTATTTTAACTCCGTCATATGAGGTACAAAGCCATAGGCGTCCACTATTTTCTTCAACAACAGATCTGATTTCCTGGCTTAAATATTTCTCATAATCATGATACCATTTTCCATTCCTGTATTCAAGGATCACTATACCACTATTTCCACCCAGGTAAATTTTGTTTTCATAAATAGACGACCCTGCCAACTCAAAGACATAGTATTTTCGCCCCTGAGGTTTGATGCCCACAACATTCTGATCAATCAGTATCCCCTCTTCTATCCCTGAGATATCAAATAATCCTTCAGAACTTCCGGCCAGAAGTTTTTCAGGGATCTTTCCACCTGCATCAAACTTCAGAAACGACCATGTTGCAGTGTTAATATTTTTAACTTTTCGAAAACTGACAGATTTGTCACCTTTCATATAATACACCCCCGAACTGGTACAGATAAATATCGTTCCTTTATATTGGATAATGTCATTTATTGGATCCTTAAAACCGGATAATTCAGTGAATTTTGTTATTGGAGAATTAATTTCAAGTTTGGAAATTCCAATATTTAAGGCGAGCCAAAGAGGAGATTGAGAGGGATGTGACTGGTTAACATATGGAAAATAGACCATTTCATCCTGCAGACCGGTACTTTTATCAAATATCTGAACTATTTGTCCTTCTTTGTCGATAATCAAAAATCCACCATATAAAGTACTTAATCCCAGCCTGCTATTTCCCAGTGGAATAATCTGGTATAACTTTCTCTCCTTTACATAACTATTAGCGTCATCAGATATCACATTTTCTTCTATATCCCCTGTTTCCGGGTCATATAAGAAAACTCCCTGTCCATAAGTCCCGATCCATATTTTACCATCTTCACCGGGTATTATACCCATAATACTATGCAAATGGAAGTATTCACCCCCTAAAGCAATCCTGAATGTATCAGCATCAAGCTCAAGCAGTCCGGCACCATGATCCCCGTGGTATAACCGGCTATTAACCCGGAAACTCATTAATCCATACTTATAACCAAAGTCCTCAGCATTAATTACTGATATTGTATCTTTTTCCGGAGAATATTTGAAAATTCTCTGTGGGCTGCAAAAACATATGTGGTCTTCTAAAAAGAATGTTTTCCAGACATTGTTAAAATCACGGTTTGCAGTATCAATTTTATTTAAAAGACTAATATATTTTAGTTTACCCAAATTGTCCGGTTGCAGATACCCTATCTCACCTATTGCTCCAATATATATAATACCGTTTTTATCAGCCCCTAATGACCTGACAATAGAATTATTTGAGATTGGGATACTTCTCCAGTTCACTCCGTCAAATTCAAGCACCCCATTCTCTCCGTTCCCGAAATACATCATACCACGGTTGTCCATTGCAACAGCCCAGTTCTGTTCACTGGCACCAGTTTCAATCGGAGAATAATTTTTCATAAAAGGCAGACCCTGCCTGTAAACCTCAACAACATCCTGTGTAAAAGATGAAAGTGTAAATAAGATGAAAATTCCCGCAACTGTCTTTAATCTTTTCATAATGCAGTGTTGAAATACTATTTATAAGTTATTA
>JADFQJ010000098.1 GCA_022561875.1 Bacteroidota bacterium
TCACCTGATTTAAAAGCATTGAGCTCTTTTTCACCAATATCGCCTCTTAATAAATCTTCAAAATTACTTGGGTCTAACTCAATCCCTTTTTCTTTACTAAAATAGACAATAGTTTTATTAATTGCCTTCTTCAAAGGATCTTGAAATTCCCAGTATAATTTTTTTCCTGTAGTATATAAAATTGATGCTATCAGGCTATCAGATATTCCATTCATAAAGAAATTTGTTTTACGTTTAGCCGACTAACTACTAGAAGACAGCCAAATCGCCGTCCAATATTCGTGGTTGCCTTAATGCACTCGGTTTTTATACGGCTTCTTTTCACTTTCGTGTTATAGATGAATTGTACCATACTCTTATCATCCTCCTGAAAATGATATTAACCACTTCGGTTTCTAAAGTCAAGCCTAATTCAGGGAAAGAGAAATACCTGTCCTGATTATTTTGGGGATTAAGCGTGTTCTCCAAGGGAGTCTCTTTGAGACATTTATGGACTCACTAAGTCACAAATTGATATTAAATTATTTGCAGGTTATTTAAGTACATACTATGTTTTAAAAAAAGGAGAGCGTGATTTCATGATTACAAAGGATATTTCTAAATTTTATCAATTCTACCCATGTAATGTTACTCTCGTAGGTGCCCGGAAAGGGAACAGAGTTAATTTCATGGCAGCAGCGTGGAATGTAGGTTTGAGCTTCAATCCCCCCCCTTTTGGCGTTTCCATTTCTCCGAAAAGATTTACCCATGACATGATCGTGAAGTCCGGGGAATTTACTTGTAACTTTTTGCCTATTGAAAATATTGACATCATCCATGGTACAGGCAGGACTTCCGGACGAGATTATGATAAAGTTGAGCTATTTTCTATTCCTCTTGAAAAACCTCAAGTGATTGACTGTCCAACGATTGAATCGGCTTATGCTGCCTATGAGTGCAGATTGGTTCATCAATATCCGGTAGGAGACCATAATTTTTTTGTAGGTAAAGTTGTGGCTGTTCATTATAACAATGAGGTAATTACACAGAAGGGGTTGTTAAATACTGAAAAGATAAATTTTGCTATGTATCTTGGGAGCAATACATACATATCCACAGATCCCGGTACAATGCGACTTCTACCTGCGGAGATTGAGGTTCCTGTAAGGTGAAGAAAAATGCCATTTCTTATATAAACTTGTGTATTTTCTGATTAAGGAATTAAGAATTATTATCGTACAAGGAACTTAGTCAATGACCTACAAGATATTTAAAGATGATATTTTTCTATTTGTAATTGAATGAAGCCCACCCACATCATCTGTCATTATTCGGAAATCGGATTAAAAGGAAAGAATCGCAAGTTCTTTGAAGACCGTTTACGAGACAATATTAAAAAAGTATTAAACACTATTGGTGCGGATGTTTTTCAATCTGTTCATAGAATATATGGCAGAATCCTCGTGAAACTTTCGTCAGAAAAACATGAGTCACTCGACGATATTAAAGATGCGCTGCAAAACACTTTTGGGATAGCTTACTTTGCATTTGTTTGTCGTGTGCCTCAGAAGATGGAGAATATAATTGCCACCTCCCAAAATTTATTATCTGAAGAAAAGTTTGAAACATTCAGGATCACTTCAAGAAGGGTAGATAAAAATTTTCCCTTGAATTCTCAAAAAGTTAATGAGGAAGTAGGCGCCGGTATTATTGCCGGTTTGGATAAGAAAGTCAAATTAAAGAATCCGGATATAACCTGTTATGTAGACATTGTAGATCGTTCAGCCTTTGTTTACACTAAGCGGTTTCAGGGACCTGGGGGCTTACCGGTGGGTGTCAGTGGAAAAACCATTGTGATGATATCCGGTGGAATTGATTCTCCGGTCGCTGCGTTTTATGCCATGAAGAGGGGAGCAACAGCAATTTTTATACATTTTCATTCCGTACCCTATACAAACAGGGCTTCCATTGACAAAGTTCGAGAATTAATCCAGGTCTTAAGAATATTTCAGACAAAGTGTAAACTTTACCTGGTACAATTTTCACCTATCCAGCGTGAAATTATGGTAAAAACTAAGGCAAGGTACCGAGTTGTACTCTATCGCCGATTTATGTTTCGGATTGCCCATGCTATAGCCAAAAAGGAGAAAGCTCACGCCATCTTCACTGGGGAATCTCTGGGTCAAGTGGCAAGCCAAACCTTAGAAAATATGGAAACTATCGAAGCCGTTACAACTATTCCAATTATGAGACCGCTCATCGGATTGGATAAACAGGAAATTGTGGATATGGCTAAACGACTGGGTACCTTTGAAATATCTATATTGCCGGACCAGGATTGTTGTTCGTTATTTGTTCCAAAACATCCTGCTACAAAATCGAAAATTGATGATTTAGAGAAGGAGGAAGAAAAATTAGACGTACTAAATCTGGTAGAAAAAGCTATCTTGGATTCAGACATTGAGTTTATAAAATAAACTGGAAAATTAATGTAAATTTCACGAAATTAGACTTCAACTATCATGAGACAATAATCTGTGGCTGAAAAGACAAAACTGTGGTATTTACAAAATTTCAATCTTCTTAAGATGTTGGATAAAGATTCGTTGGTTGAAATGGACAGACGGAGCAAGATGCATGAAAGTAAGAAAAAAGAAGTATTATATTTTCCAGATGAGCAGAGTGACACCATTTATTTTTTAAAGGAGGGTAAAGTAAAAATATCCCGGATTTCCGAGGATGGTCGCACAACCACATTACAACTGATTGGTCCAGGGGAAATCTTTGGAGAAAGCGCTATCCTTGGACAGGAAAGGCACGAAAATTTTGCTGAAGTTGTAGAAGATGCTGTTATTTGTACATTGAGCAAAGACCTGTTAAGCGAAATGATGGAAAGAAATCCAGGGTTGAACAGGAGTGTTACAAAATTTATCGGTTTTCGAATTAGAAAAATTGAAGCAAGAATGGAAGACCTGGTATTCAAGAATGCCAGAGAACGAGTGATCACCTTTCTAAAAAGGTATATCAGTACGTTCGGGAAAAAATTGGTCGACGGTATAATGGTGCGCCCATTTCTCACTCACCAGGAAATTGCTGATCTTACTGCCACAACACGACAGACCGTAAATGCCATACTGAATGACCTCGTACGGGAAGGTAAAATTCAGTACACGCGACGTTTTATTAAGACTACATCTTTAGAAGATTTTTAGACCCTTAGTCATCGATTTCTTGTCCCGTCCGTCAGCTAACGGATGGCTTGCCCCGTTAGATAATGTGATTTAACGTGTTTGATAATAAAGAATCATATTTAACTATCTAACAGGGCTTGTCCGGATTGGATTAATACAACATTGTCTGCTGGATGACAGTTAATGTTG
>JADFQJ010000099.1 GCA_022561875.1 Bacteroidota bacterium
CAAACCTGCCCGAATGACTTTAGGCAGGCGGGGAAGAATGAAAATTCGAATGCAAGAACCAAGAATTAAGAACCAATCAGAGCGCAGCGGAGATCCCGTACACGAAGTGTCGGGAGAACCAAATAAAAGGAAATAGGAATCTGAAGTCAAGCAATATTCAATACTTTGGGATTTGGAGTTTGCCTGCCTGTCGGCAGACAGGGGTCTTGGGTCTTTCTGAAAGTATTTTCAGGTGAAAATTCCTACCCGCCTGCTCCCTAGCCTGCCCTCCCGACACGTCGGGATGGGTGGCTGGCAGGCGAAGAATGAGGGCGGGCAGGTACAATCAGTTTAAAATTCGAAGATTGATTTTCTGTAGGGATTTGGTGGGTTTAATAAATCTCGACTATTTGGAGATCAATTTATCATTTGATCCAAATAGATGGGGAAAAATTTATATAAACTATTAATGAATTCCTGTCTGGTAACCGGCTTCGATATAACAATATCCGCCCCAGCTTCATAACACTCCTGACTCAAATGTGAATCATAAGCAGTGATTACTATAATCGGTGCACTGAAGTTTTTTGCACGTAATTCCTTAATTACCGTGATCCCACCCATAATCGGCATGTTGATATCAAGAAATATTAAATCAGGTGAATTATTAAGGCATATATTTAATGCATCCAAGCCATCAAAAGCAGATAAGACAGTTCCCTGAAAAACCGTTTTCAGATAATATTTGAAAAGTTTATTGATATTTATATCATCATCAGAAATTAATATTATTCCATCCAATTTTTCACCTTCTTTCACATTTTCTCCATAGTCATCAAATTCAGTATTAATCCCATAAAAAAACCCGCCGACCAACTCAGGTGAAAAACCAAAAAACAGTCACATCCAAAATATCATTTCCCGATTTGTTAAAAATAAAAAAACATATTGGTTGGCGGATTATGCCAGATCTTTTATAAAGAGGTGAGTATCTCCTTAGCATTTTCAATTCTGGCTTCAGCTTCAATTCGTTTAAAAGCCTTAATGGCTGCCTGTATACTTTCGGAAGCTTTGCTTTTATCTCCCATATCTTTCTGCAAATAAGCCATTTCAAGTAATGTTTCTCCAAGGTTCAGTGAATTGTTATAATCTTCGTTGATTCGCTTACTGTTCTCAAAATAAGACAAAGCTGTGTCATACCGTTTACTGTCACGATTGATCATTCCAAAAACTTTGTACACATCGGCAATGCTCAGGCGGTCACCCATCTCAGAAAAGAGTTGGAAGGCTGTGGTAGCAAGAGCAGTTGCGCTTGCATATTCTTTCTGCTTACAATAAATAACAGCTTCAGCAAGATAAAATAAAGCTTTCATGTGAGGATTATTCACACTTTTAGAATACTCGATACTCTTTTCGATATATTCTAAAGCATCATCGAGTTTCCCTAATGCCGTATCTACTATTGCTAAATTATGAAGAATTTGAGCCCGCGTACCATTTGCTTGTTTCCCTTTGAGGGCAGCTAATGCCTCCTCATAAGAAATTATTGCTTCTTCCCACATACCTCGAATTGTAAAAGCATTACCCAAATTCATATTTATTTTCGCTATTAGATCATTAAGTTTTTCAACTTTGGCTATTTTTTTCGCACTATCAAAGTAAGGTACACTTTTAGAAGCTCGTCCTTTCTCAGTTAATACAATACCAATAGCGTTTTTTACTGTAGAAATACCCTTATTGTCTCCTATTTCAGTATAGATTCGTAGACTTTTACGATTTTCTGTCAGTGCATCATTAAAGTTGTTTCTATAAAAAGCTATTATTCCAAGTTTGTGGTGAACATTTGCTTTCAGTAACTTTTTTGATGCACGTGAATGTTTTGTTATTATAAGCCGAAGTAAACGGTCTGCTTTTTCTAATTCCCCTAAGTCTACAGCCAAACTACTGACATCATAAAGAAATTCCGGAAATTCCTTTTTACTTAGATACTTTCCTACATTGCTGATAATTGTATCAAAGTCGATTTCCCTGAGTATCTGTTGTTTTTCTACCGGATGCAAATCCTCCGGAGGCAGCTTCCTCCAGCTGCTTCTTAATAATCTTTCACGTTCAGCGAGGAGAGCCGTCATGTTTCTGGCAAAGTCATCACCACACCATTTTTTTGCCAGTTCAAATACTTTTTCAAGAAACACCCGGAGTGTTTTACCCGCCATTATTCACACCATACCCATCATTGACCATTTTTCAGGTACTTATCAAATTACCATTCTAACTAATTTCATACGCAACAATGTCCCTTGTATAAATGGACAACGTTTTTCTTTCATTCACAAAGTTCAAATAATAAAGATTATTGTACTCGACAACGTGAATGTGTGGAAAAATGTACATTTACAGTCCCCAAGAAAACCGTGTAAAGTGATCGACCCAAACCGCAACTGTCTTATTTTCGTAATCTATCTCTGGATTCTCCACTCCGTACCAAGTGCCACCATCATCCCCGCTATAATAAACCCAGAAGCTGAGCTCCCCACCGTCGTAATCAATGAACTCCCAAGATAACGTCACCTTGACATCTTTTAGGAACTCTTGACTTGGTAGAAAATCTACACCTGCACCGCACTGCTCCCTACCATCTACACAGCGCACATCAACAGTGACATAGGTATCCTCCTCCAGCGCTCCTGCTGGAAACTCAACCATGTTATCATATGTGTTTGCTCCACCAACTTTCCCACCGTTGTTAGCTGTAATCATTTTACTTGCAGTTCCCCTCAAGAGTTTACCACCCTTGATTTGATCAACTACTTCCTGTTTCCATGAAACCCAGGTGATCTGGTCGCTTGTCAGTCCTTGAGCAGCCACGGATTCAGGGAATGGATCCCCTGAAGGCGCTGTTGAAAATGGAGTATCGTTACATCCGAAAAATAGAATTACTATCCCCAGACCCATACATACGCCAAATTTTTTAATGTGTTTTTTCATGACTTTTCCCCTCTTTGATTGGGTTCAACAAATTATACCCAACTATTACTCAGTACTGTCTGTTTTACAAATTCCATGCCAATAAAATATTTTTTACAAAAAAATATGAAAAAACCACATATCGGAGTGTTTTTTCCAATAGATTTAGCAGGATATTGAAGACCAATTCCCGTCGTGAGTACTAACATTATATACAACTGATAAAATAATATAATTAAAAGAAATATCTCTGACATAGGGAAAAAATATTTTTGAATAAATAGGTTTATTTCCCCCACATTGGTTGAAATAAACCGGTTCATATAACCCTCTCTTATATAGACGATAGGTACATCGCACATAAATTTTTCCCATTGAGA
>JADFQJ010000100.1 GCA_022561875.1 Bacteroidota bacterium
CTCTTAACTTTTATCTTTTCTCTTCTCTTCTCACCTACTCACCTACTCACCTACTCACTTACTCACCTACTCACCTACTCACCTACTCACCTACTCACCTACTCACCTACTCACCTACTCACCTACTCACCTCATTACATTATTTCAACGGTTAAATGTTAATGCTTTTCCTCTGATGTTTTCATTTATGATACCCTTGTCAAAGACCGGTTGACCGTTAACAAAGGTTTTTTCAATACTATACCGGAACTGTTGATCTTCGAAAGGAGACCAGCCACACTTATATAATATATTGTCAGGTGAAACAGTCCATGGGTTATCCGGGTCTATTATTACCAGGTCGGCCCAGTATCCTTTGCGTATAAATCCGCGTTTCACGATCTCAAATAACCTTGCCGGGGCATGGCACATTTTTTCAACAATTGTTTCCAGATCAATCAGGTTTCTGTGGTGAAGTTCCAGCATAGCCGGGAGTGAGTGCTGGACCATAGGTCCTCCTGAAGCAGCATGTATATAGTCTTTGTTTTTCTCTTCCCATGTATGCGGGGCATGGTCAGTTGCTATTATATCGATTCTGTCAGTTCTGACAGCTTCCAGTAAAGCTTCCCGGTCCTTTCGGGTTTTGATGGCAGGGTTCCATTTGATCCGTGTGCCCAGTGACTTATAATCACTATCGTCAAACCATAAATGATGCACACAAACCTCACCGGTAATAAGTTTATTTTTTGAATATGGACGACCTTCCAATAGTTCCAGTTCCCCGGCAGTGGATAGATGCAGGATGTGCAGTCGTGTATTGTAATGGTTTGCCAGTTCAACAGCTTTAGCAGTAGATGTGTAACAGGCTTCGGCTGATCTGATATCCGGGTGAAGATGCACTGGGATCCTATCACCATATTGTTTCCTGTAGAGTTGAAGGTTTTTTTCGATTATCTCTTCATCTTCGGAATGGACAGCGATCAGTATTTTTATTTGGGAGAATATTTCTTTCAGTGTATCAGGATTGTCAACCAGCATATTACCGGTGGATGATCCCATGAACACTTTGATACCGCACGTTTTTTCAGGATCAGTTCTTAACAGTTCATCCAGGTTGTCGTTAGTCGCTCCCATGTAGAATGCATAGTTGGCGAAAGATTTTCCGGCAGCCATGTTTAGCTTATCATCCAGTGCCTGGCGGGTTATTGTTCGTGGTTTGGTATTTGGCATTTCCATATATGAAGTAACCCCACCGGCCACAGCAGCTCTTGATTCAGAACAGATATCGGCTTTATGGGTCAGTCCGGGTTCGCGGAAATGCACATGGTCATCGATAACTCCCGGCAACAAATATTTCCCTTTCGCTGAAACAATTTCTGACGATCGGACAATTTCCCGGGGTACCTTATTATAATATATGGCATCAATTTTTCCTGCCTTGATCAGAACACTTCCTGTTTGCTTTTTGTTTTCATTAACAATAGTAGCTTCATGGATCAGGGTAGATTTCATATAAGGATTTTTTTCAGGGATTAAGTTTATAGTCGGTAAAAAAGCTTCTCCATTTCATTTTCACTACTCCCCACAGGGCTTCATTAAAAATCCCACCACTCATTTTTGAAGAGCCGAATTTCCTGTCGGTAAAAACAATCGGTACTTCGATAATTTTAAATCTGAATTTCCAGGCTATAAATTTCATCTCAATCTGGAAAGCGTAACCTTTCGAACGGATATTGTCAAGATTGATGGTTTCGAGCACTTTTCTTTTATAACATTTGAATCCGGCGGTGGCATCTTTAATGTTCATGCCTGTAATGATCCTTACATAGATAGAAGCGGCATATGACATCAGAATTCTTCCGAGGGGCCAGTTTACCACATTAACGCCCGACTTATATCGTGATCCGATAGCCAGGTCGGCGCCTTCACTAGCAACTGCATTATATAATCGTGGCAGGTCGTCAGGATTATGAGAAAAATCAGCATCCATTTCAAAAATGTAGTCGAATTTATGGTCAAGAGCCCATTTGAACCCGGTTAGATAAGCAGTGCCCAGGCCAAGTTTGCCCTGTCTGGAGATTAAATGGATTTTATTGTTATTTTGTTGCAATTCCCTGACAATGCCGGCAGTACCATCCGGTGAGTTATCATCGACAATCAAAACTTCAAGGCGAATTGGTTGAGAAAGTATGGCAGGGATTATCTTATTAATGTTCTCTTTTTCATTATAAGTCGGTATGATGATCAGACAATTGTTCATTGTTCGTCTAATAAATTCAGAATAATATGAACATAACTTCGCAAAGTAATTAAAAAGGTTAATACTATTCAAATGAAACTGTTAAATTTGAATGATTATTGAATAAGGCTGAGTCTGAGGCTAAGGCTAAGGAAAATAAAGCAGAATTAAAACAATATGGTACGTTTATATTGGAGCACGATTACTGGAATTAGAGGTGAGCATTAAGTATATAGAACGTTATCTTCAAGCAGTAAAAATAGAAAAATTTAATTTCACAGGGTAAATATCGAACAAGGATTACCTTCAGTGAGATCGCTACGCTAAGTTAACGATTTCAAAATTTCCAATTTCCGCCAGTTTATAAAAAAAAGGATTGTGACAGAAAAATATTTTCATAAATGTATGCAGGAATGAAGTATTTGTTTTTAACTTTGCAGCCACGTTTTTTTAAAGGTTATTTGAAAGTGGTAAAAAAAAAGCAAGAAAATTTTAGGTAGAAACAAATAATATCTTTAAATTTGCAACCGCTTTTGGAATAGAAATTCTTTTATTTATTTAGAGATTAAATTTGCAAAGTTTAGTAATTGGTATTAACTTTGCAATCTCAAAAGAAATATTTTTGTTCTTTGAAAAGATTGAAGAGGAATTGAAAAGGTTTGAATAGCATATCTTGAATAGCATCTTTGTTTATTCGAATGAGTAATAAATCTTGAGCAATATTTAAATTCTATTTTTACAATGAAGAGTTTGATCCTGGCTCAGGATGAACGCTAGCGGCAGGCCTAACACATGCAAGTCGAGGGGTAAGGTCCCGAGTAATCGGGATACACGACCGGCGCACGGGTGAGTAACGCGTTTGCAACCTACCTTCAACAGGGGGATAGCTTCCGGAAACGGAAATTAATATCCCATAATATTTTTTTATGGCATCATAGAAAGATTAAAGCTCCGGCGGTTGAAGATGGGCATGCGTGACATTAGCTTGTTGGTAAGGTAACGGCTTACCAAGGCTACGATGTCTAGGGGGTCTGAGAGGATGATCCCCCACACTG